>NZ_BAGK01000013.1 GCF_000308795.1 Nocardia thailandica NBRC 100428
CCAGGCCCGCGGCCACCCGGCCCGCGCCCGTGGCGAAGGCGAGGAACAGGTCGTTCTCGTGCGGGTCGCCGATGGTCACCCGGACCCCGTCACCCGCGAACGGGCGAACCAGCACGCCGGCCTCGGCGCTGGCCGCGGCGAACGCGGCGCTGTGCTCGCGCAGCGGCAGCCAGACGAAGTTCGCCTCGCTCGGCGGCACCTCGAAGCCCGCCGCGAGCAGCGCCTCGCGCACCCGCGCCCGCTCGGCGACCACGTGCGCGGTCCGGTCGAGCAGTTCCTCGCGCGCCTCGAGCGAGGCGATCGCGGCGGCCTGCGCGACCCGGCTCACGCTGAACGGGATGTGCACCTTCATCAGCGCGGTGATCACCTCGGGATCGCCGACCGCGTAGCCGACCCGCAGCCCGGCCAGGCCGTAGGCCTTGGAGAAGGTGCGCAGCACAACCACATTCGGCCGGGTCCGGCCGAGCTCGACGCCGTCGGGCCTGGTCTCGGCGGTCAGCCGGACGTACTCGTAGTAGGCCTCGTCCAGGACGACCAGGATGTGCGGCGGCACCCGGTCGAGGAACGCCTCGAGCTCCTGGCGGGTGCGCGCGGTGCCGGTGGGGTTGTTGGGATTGCAGACGAAGATCAGCTTGGTTCGGTCGGTGACCGCCGCGGCCATGGCGTCCAGATCGTGCGCGTGGCCCTCGGTGAGCGGCACGGTCACCGCCGTCGCGTTGCCGACCTGGGTGACGATCGGGTACGCCTCGAACGAGCGCCAGGCGAAGAGGACCTCGTCGGCCGGGCCGTCGCAGGTGATCTGCACGAGTTCCTGGCACAGCGCCACCGACCCGCAGCCGACCGCGACGTTGGCCGGCTCGACCGCGAGGAACTCCGCGAGCGCGGCGCGCAGCTCGGTGATCTGGTTGTCCGGGTAGCGGTGGGACTGCTCGGCCGCCTCGGCGATCGCCTTGGACGCCGTCGGCAGCGGCCCGAAGGTGGTCTCGTTGGACGCCAGCTTCACCGCACCGGGATGGTTGCGGCCGGGCACATAGGCCGGGATGGTGGCGAGGTCGGGCCGGATACGCGCAGTCACGGTTACCCACATTACGGCGCGGCCACACCGCGCTGCCAATGCCTACCCAAGATCAGTTCGGCCGCCTACGCTGGGAATATGTCGGGCAGCTACACCAGCGCCGCCCCGCTGCGCGGCGCAGACGAGACAACAGCCGGGGCAGGATCGGTACCCATCACGGTGATCGAACCGGAGCGGACCGCGCGGGGCGGCATCGTGGTGCTGCACGAATCGCGCGAGTTCCCACCGGCGTTGCAGCGCTTCATGGTCTCGCTCGCGGGGGAGGGCTGGATCGTGGTCGCGCCGCACCTGTTCCACCGCGTCGACGACGACAACGTCCACGAGGTCTTCGGCCAGGAACTCTTCGACGACTTCGACGCGGGTTTCGACTGGCTGCGCCGCCGCGGGGTGTTCCCCGACACGGTCGGCGTGCTCGGCTTCGACACCGCGGGCACCGCCGCCTTCCTGGTCGCCACCAACCGCAGCATCGGCGCCGCGGTGAGCGTCGCCGCGCCCGGCATCGTCACCCCGCTGCCCGCCCAGGACGCCGCCTTGGTCGACATCGCGGGCGACCTGCAGGCGCCCTGGCTCGGCCTGTTCGGCGCCGACGACCCCGCCACCCCCGCCGACGAGGTCGACCGGCTCCGCGAGGCCGCCGCCGCCGCGACTGTGGCCACTCTCACCCTCACCTTCCCCGGCCTGGCGCACCGCCCCGACTCCCGCGCCGACAGCGACGGCGACGGGGTCGACGCGCAGACCAGGATCTACGACTGGTTCGACAGCAACTTACGCTGATTGACCAGGCGTTTTGGAGCTGTTCGTACCCTCGTGTAATCTTCATTCCCGGCGGTTCCGAAAGGATCCGATGCCCTCGAAGAGAAGGCTCCAGGAGGCGTGCCAGAGCGGCCGAATGGGACTCACTGCTAATGAGTTGTCCCTTCACGGGGACCGGAGGTTCAAATCCTCTCGCCTCCGCCAAGCCCGGTTCGCCGGGTACAACTGAAAAACACACCATGCGCCCGTAGCTCAACGGATAGAGCATCTGACTACGGATCAGAAGGTTAGGGGTTCGAATCCCTTCGGGCGCACAGAGAAAGGCCCGGTACTCAGGTACCGGGCCTTTCGTCATGTCCGGGTCACTTCCAGGCGGGGAGTGGTGTCAGGGGGCCGGTGAGGTCGGTGCCGGGGGAGCGGCCGAGGAGCCAGGCGAGCAGGGAGTGGGACTCGCCGAGGACGGTGTGGTTGGGGTGGCCGGGGCCGAGGGTGGCGGCGAAGCCGGTGTCGGTGGTCTGGACGTCGAAGGTGGGGGTGGCGGCCGGGTCGAGGCGGGCCGCGAGGTCGGCGGTGGCCTCGGGGAGGAGCCGGGCGACGAAGGGGGCCGGCCAGTCGGCGGGGGTGTAGCCGATGGCGAGGTCGACGTGGTGGATCTCGATCTCGCGCAGGCGCATCCACGGGACGCCCGCGGCGGGGAGGGTGCCGCCCTGGCGGTTGCGCACCTCGGCGGCCCAGCGCTCGGCGGGCATGGTCGCGGCCACGGCCTGCCAGCGGGCGGCGCTGGCGTGGAAGTCCTCGCGGTGCAAGATGATCGGGCGCGGGGCGCCCGCCTCGATGTCGGCGTCGCGCAGCGCGGTGCTCGCGTACTGGGGGAGTTCGACGCCGGTGCGGGCCCACAGCAGCAGGTTGAGCAGGCTGTCGGCGTTGCGGGACAGGTGGGCGAGGACGTGCCCCCGGGTCCAGCCGGGGAGCCCGGAGGGGGCCGCGGAGTCGCTGTCGGTGAGGTCGGCGAGGCCCGCCTCGAGGCGGGCGGTGCCCGCGACGACCTGGTCGATGACGGTGGATGCCTCAGCGCTGGTCACGGTTTCGAGGTTAGTCCGGCGTCACCCGGCCGCCGAGGATCGCGTCCGCCTCGATCTCGACCAGCAGCGCCGGGGTGATGAAGCCCTTCACCTCGTACATCGACGCCGCGGGCCGGATCGCGCCGAAGAACTCGGCGTGCGCGGCGGCCACCTCCGGCCAGCGGCCGATGTCGGTGACGAAGATCCGGGTCCGGATGACGTCGGCCAGGTCGGCACCTGCCTCGCGCAGCGCGGCGGCGATGCGGGTCAGCGCCTCGCGGGCCTGCGCGCCGATGTCGTCGCCGCCGACCGCGGTGCCGCCGGGACCCGCGGCGGTGGTGCCGCTGACGGCGACGTGATCGCCGATGCGGACGGCCCGCGAATAGCCGACGACGTCCTCGAAGTCCGAGGGCGAGGAGATGTTGATCCGTGTGCTCACAGGCTCAAGACTGGCAGATTTCACCTGTCGGACGCCCACGTGTCGGCTGGGCGCGGTACGCACATCGGGTGAACGCACGATCTGGTCTACGCCTTCTCCCGCTCACCGCCGCCCTCTGCGCGGCGGCCGTCCTCGCGGGTTGCTCCCCGGGTCCGGACGCCGACTTCCGGACCGGCACCGACCAGGAGCTGGTCATCTCCCTCGACGACCTGGTCGCCCGCGCCGGCGCGCAGGCGGTGCTCGGGGTGAGCATCCAGCCCGAGCACGGCAGCCTCACCCGCCGCGCGGACGGCGCCTACGTCTATTCGCCCGCCGCCGGGTTCAAGGGCGGTGACCAGTTCACCGTCACCACCACCGACGCGGTCCGCCTGTACACCACCGACATTCCGGCGCTCGGCGAGTTCGGCGGCGCCACCGTGCAGGGCAGCGGTTTCGGCTCGGCGTGGACGCCGGTGCCCGGCAGCGGCTCCGAGTTCTACGGGCTCACCGACCGTGGGCCCAACGTCGACGGGCCGAACAAGAACGAGAAGCTCTCGCCGACACCGTCGTTCGTGCCCAAGATCGGCCGGTTCGAGCTGGTCGGCACGCGGGCGGTCCTGAAGTCCACGATCGAGCTGCGCAACGCCGCGGGCCTGCCGTTCAACGGGCAGGTCGACGTGAACGCGACGACCGGCGAGACCATCAGGGACCTCACCGGCGCGGTGCTGCCGCCCACCGACCACGGCCTCGACCCCGAGGGCCTGGTCGCCCTGGCCGACGGGACGTTCTGGGTGTCCGACGAGTACGGGCCGTTCCTGGTGCACTTCGGCGCCGACGGCAAGGAGATCGAGCGGCTCGCGCCCGGCAGCGGCCTGCCGAAGGAGATCGCCCTGCGCACCCCCAACCAGGGCATGGAGGGCCTGACCATCACGCCCGACGGCAGCACCCTGGTCGGCGTGGTGCAGAGCGCGCTGAACACCCCCGGGCTGGCCGGGTCGGCCAAGGACGTGCCGTTCGCGCGGATCGTCACCGTCGACCTGAAGACCAAGGCGCAGAAGGAGTTCCTGTACCCGCTGGAGAACCCGAAGCAGAACAAGGTCGCCGTCTCCGAGATCACAGCGCTCGGCCCGACCACTTTCCTCGTCGACGAACGCGACGGCAACCTGGCCCCGAAGGCCGACAAGAAGCTGTGGACCGTCGACCTGGCGGGCGCCACCGATGTCGGCCCGAACGCCGCCGTCCCGGGCGCGACCTACGACGCGGCCGCGGGCGGCCTGCTCGTCGGCGGCAAGCCGCTGGAGACGCTTGTCGGCGGCGTCGGCACCGCGGACGGGGTGGCGGCGCTGGCCGCGGCGGGCATCACCCCGGTGGCCAAGAAGTCCTCGCTGGACCTGGCCGGCCTCGTCGTCGGGCTCGACGAGAAGGGCGGGTTCTTCGGCCACGACAAGATCGAGGGCGTCGCCACCCGCGACGGCGGCGCGACGCTCTACATCGCCAACGACAGCGACTTCGGGTTGAAGGCGAGCAAGGGCGAGCAGCCGCCGTTCGGGCTCGAGCCCAAGATCCTTCCCGACGGCAGGCAGGACACCGGCGAGATCCTCGAGGTCGACACCACGAAGCTGCCCGCGCGGGTCGGCGGCTACAAGGTCCGGATCACGGTCGGCTAGCCGTCCGAGGTCCACTCCCGGCCCTCGAGGACGACGGCGGCGGCCAGCGTCAGCAGCCATACCGACATGGAGCCGACCTGGATGCGCTGGGCGATGCCGAGCGCGTAGTTGCCGGGCAGGTTGTCCGCGACCAGCATCCACACCGTCGCCGCCGTCGCGAGGACCAGCACCGCCGCCCCGAACTCCCGCAGGATCCGCCACCGGTGGTAGCGGAAGGCGGCGGCGCTGAAGGCGAACATGGCGACCGCGATACCGGTCACCGCGAGCGAGCTGGTGAGCGCGTGGGGCTGGTGCAGCTGCGGGAAGAGCGGGCTGTTCGGGCCGCCACCGCAGGAGGTGTCGCCCGCCGCGCAGTCGTGCAGCGGGATCAGCGCGTCGGCGATGGTGGCCAGCCCGAAGCACAGCAGCGCCACCCACCCGACGGTGGTCAGCCTGCGGCGGGGGAACAGCAGCAGCCCGCCGACGGCGGCGGGGATCAGCAGGGCCCCGCTGATCTTGTCCCCGGTCGCGAACACCCACCGATACGGTTTGCCCTCGGCGTCGAGTTCGCTGAGGAACTGGTTGACCGGATCGGCCGGGATGCGCAGAACGAACTCGAGCACCCAGGACGAGTAGCAGATACCCGCGAGGGCGACGGCCGCGGCGATCACCCACGACAGCAGGCGCACGCGCCGGTCGGTGATCTTGTCGGATTCGCTCACCGGATTCATTGTCCAGATCGGGGCGCGCGGTCTGGTCCGCTCCCCGGTCGATCCGGCCGCGTCGGGTCGGGATCGGAGCGTTTCCGCACCGGGCGCACAGGTTTCTGTCAGGTTGAGCGGGCAGGCTGGTAGCCGACGAACGGAGGGTTCATGACGGTGTATCTGGCGGCACTCGCCGGGACGATCCTGTTGCTGGCCATGGTCTGCTCGGGCTACCTGGCGGCGCACGCGCCGCGCGACCTGGTCCGGGTGCGGGTGCGCGCCGACGCGCCCCGGCCACGGCCCCGCGGGCGGTTCTGAGCGCGGGTCAGCGGCGGGCGGCGGCCACCGCGGACTGGACGACATCCGCCGCCGCGACCGGGTCCTCGTGTTCCCAGACCCGGATGACCCGCCACCCCGCCTCGGCGAGCGCGAGGTCGGTGGCGCGGTCCCTGGCGACGTTGCCCGCCAGCTTGTCCGCCCACCATCGGGCATTGTTCTTCGGATGCGTGGCGTGCTCGGGGCAGCGATGCCAGAAGCAACCGTCCACGTAGACCGCGACCCGCGCCCGCGGGAAGACCACGTCGGCGCGCCTGCGCTGACCGCGCAGCGGCGCCCGGTCGACGAAGTAGCGCAACCCGCGCCGGTGCAGTTCCCGGCGCAGTGCCATCTCCGGGTCGGTGCCGGTGCGGCGCTGCCGCGACATCCGCGCGCTGGTCGCCGCGTCGGTGGCCGGCCTGCTCACGCCGCCCACCCGCCCATCCGGTCCAGGTGATCGCGGACGTCCTCGAGGAAGCCCGGCGGGAATCGCAGGTTGCCCATCGAGGCCCGGCGCAGGAAACCCGCCGTGGCCCGGGGGGAGAGCAGGCGGGGCTCGGTCAGGAAGTTCTTCAGGTCCTCGTAGGGCTCGTGCACCGGCCAGGACGACAGCGGCACCCGGTAGGCGGTGCCCGCCCGGCCCCACGCCGCCGACGGCCACGCCTCGCCCGGCCGCATCGGCTCGCCCTCGGTGAGCGCGGTCAGCGGCGCGGCCAGCCGCTGACCCACCCAGTCGGCCATGCGCACGCTCACCGCGTTGCCGACGAGCTTCCAGCGGTGCCCCTGCCGCACGCCGGGCACGTCGAGCGCGGGCTCGGTCCAGCCCGCGTCGAAGCCCTGCAGGCGTTCGGCGTCGGTGATGCCCGGGGTGACGATCTCGCCCGCGGGCAGCCGCACCGCGGGCGGGCTGGCGATCCCGAGGCCGGACCCGCCCTTGAGCGTCGGCACCGCGTTGACCGCCCAGCCGAGCCCCCGCACGCCCTCGGTCCAGTAGAACCCGCACGGATCGCGATCCGGGTCGCCGTATTCGCGCTCGCCCGCGTCGTCGCCGAACAGCACCGCCCTCGGGTCGTCGGTGCGGGAGGCCAGCATCAGCACCCGCTGCCTGCGCTGCGGCAGGCCGAAGGCGCGCGCGTCCACGACGCGGTAAGCCCAGGTGTAGCCGAGGTCCTCCAGCGCGGCGGTGATGTGGCGCATCGCCGCGCCGCGGCCCAGCTGGAGCATGAACGGCACGTTCTCGATCAGCAGCCAGCGCGGGCCGCGGCGGCGGCGCACCAGCCGGAACACCTCGTCGACCAGGCCGGAGCGGCGGCCGGTGATGCCCGCGGTCCGCCCGGCCTGCGACAGGTCCTGGCACGGGAAACCCGCCGCGACCAGTTCGGTGCCGGCGGGCAGGGCGCGCAGCCGGGTGATGTCGGGGTGCAGGTCGGTGTCGGGGAAGCGCGCGGCGAGGACGCCCTGGGCGCCCGGTTCGATCTCACACAGCAATTCGGTGGACCAGCCGCCGCGCGCGAGGCCGAGTTCCAGTCCGCCGATCCCGGCGAACAGACCCACCATCCGCGCGCCCACTCCAGTCCCTTCCGCCGCGAACCGACCGCTACCCGTGCGTGCTCACGGTACTCGAGGCCCAGGTGGTGACGCGAACGGTGGCATCACGGTGGCCCGAAATTCGGTTGGCCCGCGTGCCCGCCGGTGTCACCCTGGAGACAGGCAATTTCTGTCGGATCCCGGTGCGAACATCGCCTGGCGTCCGTTCGACACCGCGATCCGCCACACCTGGAGGGGGAGCTTTGTCCGTCACCCTGGATACGGCCGCTGAGACGGAGGCCGATCCCGCGACATCGGCACGACCACAACCCAGCGCGCACCTGCGCTCGCTGTTCCGGCTGTGGCCGTTCGTGCGCCCGCACGCGGCGAAGCTGATCCTGGCCACCGTCCTGCTGCTGGCGGCGGCCACCACCGAACTGATCATCCCGGTGATCATCGCCCGCGTCATCGACGGCCCGATCGCCCGCGGCGACTTCGCCGGCGTGCTGCCCGCCGCGCTGGTCGTGCTCGCCCTCGGCCTGTTCGACGCGGTGACGGCCTGGTTCCGCAGGCTGCTGATCGCCGGTTCGACCACCACGCTCGAGGTCTCGCTGCGGGCCGCGTTGTTCAGCCGGTTGCAGGCGCTGGCCATCGGGCGCCACGACGGCTGGCAGTCCGGCCAGCTGCTGTCGCGCGCGGTGGAGGACCTGCCCACCATCCGGCGGTGCTTCGCCTTCACCGTGGTCTTCCTCAGCGTGAACTTCGCCATCATCCCGATCGGCCTCGCCGTGCTGTTCGTGATGAACTGGCAGGTCGGCCTGATCTTCACCGTCACCGTCGTCCCGCTGACCTGGTTCTGCCTGCGGTTCGTGCAGCGGTTCCAGATCGCCTCGCGGCGGGCACAGGACCAGGCGGGCGACCTGGCCACCATCGCCCAGGAATCGGCGCAGGGCGTGCGGGTGCTCAAGGCGCTGGGTCGCGGCCCGTTCTTCGGCCTGCGCTTCACCGCGCTGTCGCGGGAACTGCGCCGGACGGAACTGGAGAAGGTCCGCCTCGACGCCACCCTGTGGGCCACCCTGGTCAGCCTGCCCAGCATCGCCATCGCGCTGGTGCTCGGTGTCGGCGCCTACTCGGTGGTGCACGGCACCATGACCCTCGGCACCCTGGTCGCGAGCGTCTCGGTGGCGACCTTCCTCCAGTTCCCGATCATCTGGGCGGGTTTCAATCTCTCGGACCTGTTCAACGCGCGCACCGCGGCGGACCGGTTCTGGGAGATCATGGACACCCCGCTCGACATCGTCGACCCGGCCGACCCCGTCGAGCTGCCCGACCCGGTGCGCGGCGAACTGGTGCTGGACCGGGTGCGCTTCTCCTACCCGCCCGTCGACGGCGGTCCGCGCACGGACGTGCTGACCGAGGTGTCGCTGCGGGTGCGGCCGGGGGAGACGGTCGCCCTGGTCGGCGCCACCGGCAGCGGCAAGACCGCGCTGCTGGAACTGGTGCCGCGGCTGTACGACGTCACCGGCGGCCGGATCACCATCGACGGCGTCGACATCGCCACCCTGCGGCTGAGCCGGTTGCGGCAGCTGGTGACGGTGGCGTTCGAGGAGCCGGTGCTGTTCTCGGCGAGCGTGCGGGAGAACGTCGCCCTCGGCGATCCGGGGGCCTCCGACGCCGACGTGCACCGGGCCCTCGACATCGCCCAGGCGAGCGACTTCGTCGCCGCGCTGCCGTGGGGCCTCGACACGCGCATCGGCGAGCAGGGCCTGAGCCTGTCCGGCGGGCAGCGGCAGCGGCTCGCGCTGGCCCGGGCGGTGCTCAGCAACGGCACCGACGGTCACCGGGGTCGGATCATGGTGCTCGACGACCCGCTGTCGGCCCTCGACGTGGAAACCGAGGCGCGCGTGCAGGAACGGCTGCGCTCGGTGCTGTCCGGGGTCACCACGCTGCTGGTGGCGCACCGCCCGTCCACCGCCGCGCTGGCCGACCGGGTCGCCCTGCTCGACGGCGGCCGTGTCGTCGCCGAGGGCCCGCACGACACCCTGCTGCGCACCGACCACCGCTACCGCACCCTGATGGGAGGCGACCGATGAGCGTCGACACGATCGACGAACTCCCCGAGAAGGACACCGCCGCCTCGCGACCCGAGACGGCGGCGGGCTGGCGCGGCATCGCCAAGGAGGACGACGCGGTCACCGACACCGGCAACGTCGTGCTGGCCGCGCGGTCGCGGAAGCTGCTGAAGGAGCTGCTGCGGCCCTACCGCGGCCTCGCCGCGCTGACCGCCGCCCTCATCGTGATCGACAGCCTCGCCAAGATGACGCTGCCCCTGTTCGTCGCGGCGGCCCTCGACCACGGTGTGACCGCGGGCGCGCGCGGCGACTGGGGTCCGCTGGCGCGGATCATCGCGGGATTCCTCGCGGTGACCCTGTTCTCCGGCGTCACCACGTTCCTGTTCATGCGGCTGGCGGGGCGGCTGAGCCAGCGGGTGCTCTACGACCTGCGGGCGCGGGTGTTCACACACAGCCAGCGGCTGAGCGTGTCCTTCCACGAGCGCTACACCTCCGGCAAGGTGGTCACCCGGCTCACCAGCGATATCGAGGCCCTGCAGGAATTCCTCGACGGCGCGCTGAACCTGGCCTTCGGCTCGATCATCTCGGTCGTCGCCATCTCGGTCGTGCTGGTGTGGCTCGACCCGGCGATGGCGGCCATCGTGCTGGCCGGCTTCGTCCCGCTGTTCCTGGTGACCCGGTGGGCGCAGCGGCGCCAGCGGGCCGGCTACCGGCGTACCCGCGGCGCGGTCGCCCGGGTGGTCGTGCACTTCGTCGAGGCGATGAGCGGCATGCGCGCCGTGCAGACCTTCCGCCGCGAGCACCGCAACGACGCCGTGCTGGCGGGCGAGGACGGCGAGTACCGGACCGCCAACGCGACCGCGATCCGCGGCATCGGCGAGTACATCGGGCTCAGCTCGGCCATCGGCTCGGTCTCGCTGGTGCTCGTGCTGCTCGCCGGGGCGTGGCAGGTCATCGAGGGCCGGATGGCGATCGGCGTGCTGGCGGCGTTCCTGCTCTACCTCAACCAGTTCTACAGTCCGCTGGACGAATTGGCGCAGGTGTTCAACAGCTACCAGTCCGCCGCGGCCGCCCTGGAGAAGATCTCCGGCGTGCTGGAGGAGGACCCGGAGGTGGCCGAGCCGGACGCGCCCGCCGAGCTCGCGCCCGCCGCGGGCGAGGTGCGCCTGCGCCGGGTGTGGTTCGGCTACGACCCGGCCGAGCCGGTGCTGCACGAGCTCGACCTCGACATCCCGGCCGGCCAGGTGGTCGCGCTGGTCGGCGCGACCGGCGCGGGCAAGTCGACGCTGGTCAAGCTGATCACCCGGTTCTACGACCCGAGCGGCGGCGTCGTCACCCTCGACGGCGTCGACCTGGCCAGGATCGCCGACGCCGATCTGCGCAGGCGGGTGGTGATGGTGACCCAGGAGGCGTACCTGTTCTCCGGTTCCATCGCCGACAACATCCGGCTGGGCAAACCGGACGCGACCGACGCCGAGGTGCGCGCCGCGGCCCGCGCGGTCGGGCTGCACGACTTCGTCACGAGCCTGCCCGAGGGGTTCGCCACGGATGTGCACAAGCGCGGCGGCCGGTTGTCCGCGGGGCAGCGGCAGCTGGTGTCCTTCGCGCGGGTCTTCCTCGCCGACCCGGCGGTGATCGTGCTCGACGAGGCCACCTCCAGCCTGGACATCCCCAGCGAGCGGCTGGTCCAGCGGGCACTGGAGACGCTGCTGCACGGCCGCACCGCGGTGATCATCGCGCACCGGCTGTCGACGGTGTCCATCGCGGACCGGGTGCTGGTGCTCGAGGCGGGCCGGATCGTCGAGGACGGCGCCCCCGATGTGCTCGCCGCCGGTACGGGCCGCTACGCGGGCCTGCACGCGGCGTGGCGAGATTCGCTCGTCTGATGCGACCGTGTTGTGGGGAACCGGGGCCGGTGTCGCTTACCGTAGAGAGTGTGACGACGCCAGCTCCGGGCCCGCAAACCGATCCCACCGCGAACCGCCCCGCCTCGCGGTGGCCCGCGGTATTGACCTGGCGCGCGCACGACAACACCCGCATGGAGTCGGTCCGGGTCACCCTCAACGGCAATCGCATCCGCGCGGCGGGCAGGCTCATCGGCGGGGCCTCCGACGAGCACCCGGCGTTCAGCGCTTCCTACGACCTGGTCACCGACGAGGCGGGCGCGACCCGGCGGCTGTCGCTGCGGGCCACCACCGCCGCGGGGGAGCGGCACGCCTCGATCTCCCGGGACGAGGAGAACTACTGGCTCGTCGACGCGGGCGGCAGCCACGTGCGCTCGACCTTCGGCGGCGCCCTCGACGTGGACGTGGTGCTGAGCCCGTTCTTCAACACCCTGCCGATCCGCCGCTTCGGGCTGCACACCAGCCCCGGCGACGTGCAGGTGCCGGTCGTCTACGTGCGGCTGCCCGACCTGCTCGTCCAGGAGGCCGAGCTGACCTACTCCAGCGCCTCGGACGGGATCAGCGTGCTGTCCCCGGTGTCGAGCGCCACGCTGACCGTGGACGGCGACGGCTTCCTGCTGGACTATCCCGGCCTGGCCGAGCGGATCTGAGACGTCGATAGCCGGTTCGGCCGGCGTCCGGGTCAGGGCAGGGTCGTGATCACGCCGCCGGCTCGCCCGGCCTCGGCGTACCTGTCCAGCCAGTCGTGCTCGCCCGGCGCGATGCCGGTGATCTCGGCGCGCTGCCGGTCCTCGAAGTCGACGCGTCCGCTGTAGCCGGCGTCGACCAGCGGGCCGAGGGTGCCGTCGGCGCGCAGGCTGTCGCGGGCGGCGGTCAGCGCGGCCAGGGATTCGTCGAGGACGCGCAGCAGGGCGGCGGCGTTGGGCTCGCAGATGGCGCGCACCAGGTCGGGCGCGGACCCGGCGACCCGGGTGCCGTCGCGGAACGAGCCGGCGGCCAGGCCGAGCGCGAGGGGACCGCCTGCCGTGCCCGCCGCGGCCAGTGCCTCGGCGAAGACGTGCGGCAGGTGGGAGATCCGCGCGACGGCGCCGTCGTGCTCCTCGGCCCGGACGGGCACCAGCACCGAGCCGCAGTCCAGGGCGAGCCGCGCCACCCGCAGCCAGGTCTCGGCGTGGGTGCCCTCGTCCACCCCGATGGCCCAGACCGCGTCCCGGAACAGGTCGGCGTCGGTCGCGTCCCAGCCGGATCGCGCGGTGCCCGCCATCGGATGCCCGCCGACGTAGCGGCGGTCGAGGCCGTGCTCGCGGACCGCGTCGAGGACGGGGCCCTTGACGCTGACCACGTCGGTCAGCGCGCATCCGGGCGCGAAGGTGGCGATCTCGGCGAGCAGGTGGTCGATCGCGGGCATCGGCACCCCGAGGACCAGCAGCGCGTCGGTGCTCGCCGCCCGGCGCAGCACCCCGGGCAGGTCGCCGGAGACGTCGAAGCCGTCCGCGCGCGCGGCCGCCGCGCCCGGCTCCGACCGGTTGTACCCGAATCCCGTGTACCCCGCCGAGACCGCCGCGCGCAGCAGCGAGCCGCCGATGAGACCGGTGCCGAGGACGCAGACAGGGGCTGACGGGTCAGAGGTCATCGCTACAGATTGGCACACGAGTTCATCATCGGGCGCGCGACAGACTACCGTTTGACCCATGGCAGCACAGCGCTCGGGCACCAACAGGGCGACGTCGGACGATTACGACGACCTGGAAGGATTCGCCGTGGCGGTGGTCCGGGAAGAAGGCACCTGGAAGTGCAGCGCACTGTCCGGCGACGCCCTGCACGACCTGGCCGTCGCCGAGACCGAACTGAAGGCGCTGCGCAGTTCCGGCGCGGTGTTCGGACTGCTCGACGTCGACGAGGAATTCTTCGTCGTGGTGCGCCCGGCGCCCAGCGGCACCCGCCTGCTGGTCTCGGACGCGACCGCGGCGATCGACTACGACATCGCGGCCGACGTGCTCGACGCGCTCAACGTCGAGATCCCCGACATCGACCCCGACGAGCTGGACGACATCGAGCCCTGGGAGGAGGGCGACCTGAGCGTCCTGGCCGACCTCGGCCTGCCGGAGCCGGTCCTCGGCGTCATCCTGGCCGAGCACGACCTCTACCCCGACGAGCAGCTGTCCCGGATCGCCCAGGAACTGGGCTTCGCGAACGAGCTGGCCGCGGTGCTGGACACCCTGCACAAGTGACCTCGCTGCCCACCGAGGCGGACATGATCCGCGCCGCCGTCGCGGCGGCCGGATCGGCCGACCCGCGCGACGTCCCGGTCGGCGCCGTGGTGTTCGGCCCGGACGGCCGCGAACTGGCCAGGGCCGCGAATGCCCGTGAGGCACTGGGTGATCCGACCGCACACGCCGAGGTGCTCGCCCTGCGGGCGGCCGCGCGCGCGTTCGGTGACGGCTGGCGGCTGGAGGGCGCGACCCTGGCGGTCACGCTGGAGCCGTGCACCATGTGCGCGGGCGCCCTCGTGCTCGCGCGGGTGGGGAAGGTGGTGTTCGGCGCGTGGGAGCCGAAGACGGGCGCCGTCGGTTCGCTGTGGGACGTGGTCCGCGACCGCAGGCTCAATCATCGGCCGCAGGTGCGCGGCGGGGTGCTGGAGGCGGAGTGCGTCGCCCTGCTGGAGGACTTCTTCCATCGGCAGCGCTGACCTGCCGATTTATCGATTCGGGTGGCGTTCCGGTATTGTTCTCGGCGGTGGCGTGTCCGAGCGGCCTAAGGAGCACGCCTCGAAAGCGTGTGAGGGGTAACCCCCCTCCGAGGGTTCAAATCCCTCCGCCACCGCCATGAAGCCCCTCACCTGGTTGACCCAGGTGGGGGGCTTTTTCGTCCGCTGTTCACCCATTAAGCGGGCCGCCGTCGGGCCCCCGCGTAATAGACTGTGTTACTGGGGCATTCGTACTCGGAAGGAACCGATGTTTATGCGCGGGCGACAGCCGCCACCCGCGAAGGCCGGGATGGGTATCGGGGGGAAACTGCTCATCCTGCTCGTACTCGGCTGGGTGGCAATCGGATTGCTCGCCGCAGGGCAGCGTCACTACTTCACCTCCCTTCCCCGGGAGTGCTCGGAATGGGCGACCATCGGGGTGACGGCGGCCGCGGGGCCGGTGAACTACATCGGGCTCAACCCGAAGGTCGGCAAGTGCCAGGTGCCGCAGCCGAGTCAATGACCCCGTGACACGGAACGGCCGGGAGCCCGAGGGACTCCCGGCCGCCGCGGCCCCGGTCAGACCGGCGCGCGCACCTTCTCGGTCTCCCGCTGCCGGAGTTCGCGCAGGCGCGCGCCCTCCACGTCGATGTCGGGCACGATCTTGTCGAGCCAGCCCGGGATCCACCACGCCCACCGGCCGAGCAGCACCAGCAGCGCCGGGATCAGCCACATCCGGACCACGAACGCGTCCAGCGCGACACCGGCGGCCAGCGCGAAGCCCATGGACTTGGCGGTGACGTCGGATTCGAGCAGGAACGAGCCGAACACCGAGATCATGATGATGGCCGCCGAGGTCACCACGCGGGCGCCGTGGTGATAGCCCTTGACGACGGCCTCGGTCGGTCCCTCCCCGTGCACGTACTCCTCGCGCATGCGGGTGACCAGGAACACCTGGTAGTCCATGGCGAGGCCGAAGACGAGGCCGATGAGCATGATGGGCAGGAAGCTGACCAGGGGGTGCGGGTCGCTGATCAGGCCGAGCTTGCCTTCCTGGAAGATCAGGACGGTCGCGCCGAAGGTGGCCGCCATGGAGAGCAGGAAGCCGAGTGCGGCGGTGAGCGGGACCAGGATCGAGCGGAACACCAGGATCAGCAGGATGAACGCCGCGCCCGCCACGATCGCCATGTACGGGACGATCTTGCTGAGCAGCACGTTGTCGATGTCGGCGTAGATCGCCGTCGTTCCGGTGATGCCGTAGGTCATCGCGTACCGGTCCTGGAGCCCGGCCTCGGCGTCGCGCGCCTGTTTCACCAGGTCCTTGGTCGCCTGGTTGTTCGGGCCGGTCCGGGGGATGCCGTTGAGTAGGGCGCCCGCACCGTCCCGGCTGAGCTGCGGCTCGGTGACCAGCTCCATGTCCGGGTAGGCGGCCAGGGTGTCGCGCAGCGCGGTCAGCGCCGCGGTCCGCTGATCGGGCGGGGTCTCGCTGAGGTCGACCGCCACCTGGAGGACGCCGTTGCTGCCCTCACCGAACCCCTCGGTGCGCAGGTCGTAGGCCTTGCGGACGGTGGTGGTCTTGGGCAGGCTGTCCTCGCCCGGCAGGCCGAGGTTCAGGTTGACCGCGGGCGCGGCGAGGACGCCGAGCACCGCGATGGCCGCGATCATCGCCACCCACGGCCAGCGCGCGATGGCCTGGGCCACCCGCTGTCCGTTGGTGACGACCGTGTCGTCCTCGGGGTCGTGCTGGGCCACCAGCGGCAGCTTCGGCTTGAACAGGAACCGGCCGAACGCGCCGAGCAGCGCGGGCATCAGCGTGATCGCGGTGAGGACCGCGAAGGCCGCCGCGATCGCGCCGCCCAGACCCATGAAGGTCAGGAACCGCACCCCGACGATGCCGAGGCCGACCAGCGCGATGATGACCGTCAGGCCGGCGAACACGACGGCCGAGCCCGCGGTGCCGAGCGCGGTGCCCGCGGCCTCCTCGGGCGAATCCTGCACGGCCAGCTCGTGCTTGTAGCGCGAGACGATGAACAGCGCGTAGTCGATCGAGAGCGCGATGCCGATCATGGACGCGAGGAACGTGGTGAAGCTCGGCACCGACAGCACCGAGGTGGACAGGAAGATCAGCGAGGTCGCCGCGCCGAGGCCGACGATGGCGGTGATGATCGGGACGAACGCCGCCACGATCGCGCCGAAGGCGACCACCATGACCACCAGCGCCACGGCCATACCGATCATCTCGGACTTGCCGCTCGGCGCCTGCTGTTCCATGGCGATGGTGCCGCTGACCTCGACCGTCAGGCCCGCCGCGCGGGCGCTGTCGGCCGCGGCGTAGGCCGCGTCGCGGTCCTCGGCGGTGATGTCGGCGAACTCGGTGATGGTGAACGGCACGCTGAAGTAGGCGACCGTGTCGGGGTTCTCCCGGTTGAGCACGTTGAGCGGGGCGCCGCTGCAGGTGGAGGGATCGCGCTGGGCGCCGAGGCAGCCCATCTCCTCGGTGGCGGTGACCGGATCGACGATGGGCTTGCTGTGGTCGACGATGTCCAGCTGCCCGAGCGAGTCGATCAGCGAGGTGATCGCCGCGCGGTTCTCCGGATCGGTCAGCTTCTCCCCGGGCGGCGCGGCGACCACGTACGTGCCGGTGACCGCGTCGAAGGCGAACGCCTCCGACATGCCGGGGAAGTGTTTGTCGAGGATCTCGGTCGCCCGCTCGGAGGGCAGGTTCGGCATGGAGAAGTCGTCGGTCATCGGCTTCTTCAGCTGGGCGCCGAGCGCGCCGAGGACGATGAAGCACAGCAACCAGACCGGCAGGACGATCCACTTGCGCCGGAAGGCGAACTTTCCCCAGCGATACAGATAGACGGACACGGTGCTCCTCGCGGTGGGCCACGGCACGGACGGTCTAACCCCGTCGAGTCTGCTGTCCGGCTACCGCGCTGGCAAGCATGTACGTGGCTGTTTCGCGGGAAAGCAACACCCCCGCAACCCGGGACGGGTTGCGGGGGTGGGTGCCTCGGCGGGATCGGTCAGCTGACGCTCACCGGCTCCTTGACCAGCGTGTCGGCGTTGCGGCGGCGCAGCTCCTCGAGCTTGGCGCCCTCGACGTCGATATCGGGCAGGATGCGGTCGAGCCACTTCGGGATCCACCACGACCACTTGCCCATGATCACCAGCAGGGCCGGGACCACGACCATGCGGACCACGAAGGCGTCGATGGCGACACCGGCGGCCAGCGCGAAGCCGAAGGACTTGGCGGTGACGTCGGATTCGAGCAGGAACGAGCCGAACACCGAGATCATGATGATGGCCGCCGAGGTCACCACGCGGGCGCCGTGGTGGTAGCCCGAGACCATCGCGCCCTTGGGCGACTTGCCGTGCACGAACTCCTCGCGCATGCGGGTGACCAGGAACACCTGGTAGTCCATGGCGAGGCCGAAGACGAGGCCGATGAGCATGATGGGCAGGAAGCTGACCAGGGGGTGCGGGTCGCTGATCAGGCCGAGCTTGCCTTCCTGGAAGATCAGGACGGTCGCGCCGAAGGTGGCCGCCATGGAGAGCAGGAAGCCGAGTGCGGCGGTGAGCGGGACCAGGATCGAGCGGAACACCAGGATCAGCAGGATGAACGCCGCGCCCGCCACGATCGCCAGGTAGGGCACGATCTTGCTGAGCAGGACGTGGTCGACATCGGCGTAGATGGCGGTCGTGCCGGTGATGCCGTACTCCATGCCGAACTGCGACTTCAGCTCGCCCTCGGCCTCGCGGGCGTCCGCGACCAGATCCTTGGTGGCCTGGTTGTTCGGGCCCGACTTCGGCACGCCGTTGAGCATCGCGCCCTCGCCGTTCTCGCTGAACTGCGGGGCGGTGACGTAGTCCATGCCCTCGTAGGCGGCGAGCTTGGCCCGCAGCGCGTCGACGGCGGCGTCGCGCTGATCCGGGGCGACCCCGGCCAGGTCGACCGCGACCATGAGCACGCCGTTGCTGCCCTCGCCGAAGCCCGCGGTCCGCAGCTCGTAGGCCTTGCGGATGGTGGAGTGCTTGGGCATGCTGTCGTCGCCCGGCAGGCCGAGGTTCAGGTTGGCGGCGGGCGCGGCCAGCGCGCCGAGCGCGACCACCGACAGGATCAGCGCGACCCACGGTGCCTTGCCGATCAGGCGGGCGAAGCGCTGACCGTTGGTGACGGAGTTCTCGTCCTCGGGGTCGTGCTGGGCCACGATCGGCAGCTTCGGCTTGAACAGGTACTTGCCGAAGGCGCCCATCAGCGCGGGCATCAGGGTGATCGCGGTGAGCACCGCGAAGCCTGCGGCGATCGCGCCGCCGAGGCCCATGAAGGTCAGGAACTCCACGCCGACGATGCCGAGCGCGCCGAGGGCGATGATGACGGTCAGGCCGGCGAACACCACCGCCGAGCCCGCGGTGCCCAGCGCGGTGCCCGCGGCCTCCTCGGGCGAATCCTGCACGGCCAGCTCGTGCTTGTAGCGCGAGACGATGAACAGCGCGTAGTCGATCGAGAGCGCGATGCCGATCATGGACGCGAGGAACGTGGTGAAGCCGGGGACCTCGATGACCGAGGTGCCGAGCATGATCAGCGAGGTCGCGGCGCCGAGGCCGACGATGGCGGTGATGATCGGGACGACCGCGGCGACGATGGCGCCGAAGGCGACCACCATGACGACGAGCGCGACGCCCATGCCGATCATCTCGGACTTGCCGCTCGGCTGCTCCTGCTTCATCGCGATCGAGCCGCTGAGCTCGACGGTCAGGCCGGCGTGGCGGGCGTCGTCGGCGACCTGGTAGGCGATGTCGCGCTGGGCGTCGGTGACGTCGGTGATCTTGGCGATGCCGAACGGCACGCTCATCACCGCGACGGTGCCCGGGGCGCCCGCGCTGAGCACGTTGAGCGGGGCGGCGGAGCACTTGGACGGGTCCGGGTCGGTCAGGCAGCCCATCTGCTCGGTGGCGGTGATGGGGTCGGCGATCTTCTTGTCGTGGTCGACGATGTCGAGTTCGCCGAGCTTGCCGATCAGGGCCTCGATCGCGGCGCGGTTGGCCGGGTCGGTGAGCGCGGTGCCTTCCGGCGCGCCGATGACGTAGGTGCCGGAGACGGCATCCATGGCGAACTGTTCGGACATGCCGGGGAAGTGCTTGTCGAGAATTTCGTTGGCGCGTGCCGACGGGAGCTCCGGCATGCTGAAGTCGTTGCTCATCGGCTTGCTGAGCGTGGCGCCCAGGCCGCCGAGTAGCACGAACAGCAGCAGCCAGACCGGCAGCACTATCCATTTGCGGCGGAAGGCGAACTTCCCCCATCGGTACAGGTATACGGACACTTCGGTGCTCCTCTAGTCTGCCTACCGTGCGGTAGGTAGATTACCGAGCGCATAAGTGGAGAGGCAACCTCAATTTCGGGGCTGCCCGGTCAGTCACATCGAATGATGGGAGGATTGCGCCATGGCAGCGCGAGACACCGTCGACTCCGTTACCGCAGGTGGAGGCACCAAGCAGGCGATTCGGGACGCCGCTGTGGAGTTGTTCACCGCCAAGGGATTCGAGCAAACCAGCCTGCGCGAGGTCGCGGATGTGGTAGGGATCACCAAAGCCTCCCTCTACTACCACTATGCCTCGAAGCTGGATCTGCTCCTGGCGATCCTCGATCCGATCATGGATCACCTGCGCGATGTGGTCACCGACATCGACGCCGTCCCCTACGACGCCGAGGGCATCCGCGCGGTCCTGCGCACCTACCTGCGCGGCATGATCCGGCACCGGGCCGCGGGCGCGCTGTGCGTGCGCGACACCGTCGCCATCCTCAACGCCATGGCCGACCGGTACCCCGACCTGGTCGAGTCCTCCCGCACCCTGCGCACCTGGCTGGCCGGGCCCGACCCGAGCAGCGAACAGCGGCTGCGCGCCGCGGCCGCGCTCAACGTCCTCGGCGTCGCCCTCGTGTCGGACGAGAGCGCCCCCGGCGCCTCCGACGCCGTCATCGAAGCCACCCTGCTCGACGCGGCGACCTGCGTGCTGACGGCCTGCGGGACCGCGTAGATTCGCACCCGACGCCGGATTTCGATCGCAGACAGGAGAGCGCGGACGTGCATATCACCGCGAGGGTGGACTATGCCGTGCGCACGCTGCTCGAGATCGCGCACACCGACGGCGTCGTCAAGGCGGAGGCGATCTCCGCGGCCCAGGAGATCCCGCCCAAGGTGCTCGAGACGGTGCTCGCCGAGCTGCGCCGGGCCGAGCTGGTGCGCAGCAGGCGCGGCCCCGACGGCGGTTACCGGCTGGCCCGGCCCGCCGCCGCCATCTCGGTGGCCGACGTCATCCGCGCGGTGGAGTCGCCGCTGGCCTCGGTGCGCGGGCAGCGGCCCGAGGACGTGCGCTACCCGGGCGCGGCCGCGTCGCTGCAACGGGTGTGGATAGCGCTGCGGGTCAACATCCGCGCGGTGCTGGAGAACGTCTCCATCGCCGAGCTGGCCGCGGGCGAGCTGCCCGGATTCGTGGGGGAGCTGACCGCGGACCCGGGGGCCTGGGCCCGGCGGGAACCGACCGCGAGTCCGGCGGAATCGGACACAACCGGATACTGATCGAAAACGACGGGCCACCGGTCACCCGCAGGCGGTAGCCTGCGAGGATCATGTTGATCTCGCTGCTCAGGACGTATCTCTCTCCCTACCGGGCGCAGCTGGCAGGGGTGGTCGTGCTCCAGCTGATCTCGGTGATCGCCATGCTCTACCTGCCCAGCCTCAACGCCGACCTGATCGACGACGGCGTGACGAAGGGCGATATCGGATTCATCTGGCGCACCGGCCTGTGGATGCTGCTCGTCACCGGCGTCCAGATCGTCGCCTCGTCGTTCTCGGTCTACCTCGGCGCCCAGGCGGCCATGGGCGCGGGCCGCGACATGCGCGGCGGCGTGCTGCACCGGGTCGGCACCTTCTCCGCGCGCGAGGTCGGCATGTTCGGCGCCCCCTCGCTGATCACCCGCTCCACCAACGACATCCAGCAGGTCCAGCTGCTCATCGTCATGTCGGTCACCATCCTGGTGATGGCCCCGATCATGTGCGTCGGCGGCATCATCATGGCGCTGCGCGAGGACCTCAGCCTGTCCTGGCTGCTGCTGATCGCGGTCCCCGCGCTGGCGCTGGCCATGGGCATCATCGTGGCCCGCATGGTGCCCGGCTTCCGGCAGATGCAGGAACGCATCGACAACGTCAACCGCGTCCTGCGCGAACAGATCACCGGCATCCGGGTGGTCCGCGCGTTCGTCCGGGAACGCCAGGAGATCTGGCGCTTCGGCGTGGCCAACCTCGAACTCACCGAAGCCGCGCTGCGCGTCGGCAGGCTGATGGCGCTGATGTTCCCGACGGTCATGCTGATCAGCAACGTCACCGCGGTCGGTGTCATCTGGTTCGGCGGCCACCACATCGACGACGGCACCATGCAGATCGGCTCGCTCACCGCGATGCTGTCCTACATCATGCAGATCCTCATGGCGGTCATGATGGCCTCGTTCCTGGCCATGATGGCGCCGCGCGCGGCGGTGTCGGCCGACCGCATCGGCGGCGTCCTCGACACCGAGTCCTCCGTGCGCGAGCCCCGGCAGCCGCGACCGTTCGCCGCCGACCCCGCGGCCGTGGACATCCAATTCGCCGAATTCGCCTTTCCCGGCGCCGAGAAGCCGGTGCTGCAGGGCATCCGCTTCCAGGTCGCGCCCGGCACCACCACCGCGATGGTCGGCTCGACCGGCGCGGGCAAGACCACGCTGCTCAACCTGATCCCGCGCCTGATCGACGTCACCGACGGCGCGGTCCACGTCGGCGGCACCGACGTCCGCCACCTCGACCTGGCCACGCTGCGCGGCGAGATCGGCCTCGTCCCGCAGAAGGCGTACCTGTTCTCCGGAACCATCGCCTCCAACCTGCGCTACGGCAAACCCGACGCCACCGACGACGAACTCTGGCACGCGCTCGAGATCGCCCAGGCCGCCGAGTTCGTCCGCGAGATGCCGCAGGGCCTGGAAACCCCCGTCGCCCAGGGCGGCACGACGGTCTCCGGCGGCCAGCGCCAGCGCTTGTGCATCGCCCGCGCACTGGTCCGGAAGCCGCGCGTCTACCTGTTCGACGATTCGTTCTCCGCGCTCGACGTCGCCACCGATGCCCGGCTGCGGGCGGCCCTGGCACCCGAGACGTCCGACGCGTCGGTCATCATCGTCGCCCAGCGCATCGCGACCATCCGCGATGCCGATCAGATCGTGGTGCTCGAGGACGGCCGGATGGCCGGCATCGGCACCCATGACCAGTTGTTGCGGACCTGCTCGGAATACCGCGAGATCGTCGAGTCCCAGCTGAGTGTGGAGGAGGCTCGATGAGGCCGGGTGGGGCCGTGCCGGGAGCACCCGGCACCAAGGCGAAGTCGTTCGGACCCTCGCTGAAACGGCTGCTCAGAAGGTTGCTGCCGGAGCGGGTCTACGTCATCGCCATCGTCGGGCTCGTCATCGCGGCGGTGGTGCTCAACACCCTCGGGCCCTACCTGCTCGGCCAGGCGACCAACCTGGTGTTCGACGGGTTCATCGGCAAACAGATGCCCGCGGGCATCACCAAGGACCAGGCGATCGAGGCCGCCCGCGCCGGCGGCGACGACACCTTCGCCGAGATGCTCTCGGCAATGGACGTCACCCCGGGCATGGGCATCGACTTCGACGCCGTCGGCAGACTGCTGCTGCTGGTGCTCTCGCTCTACCTCGCCGCCGCGGTGTTCGGCTGGCTGCAGGGCTACCTGCTCAACCTCGTCATCAACCGCACGGTCAAGCGCCTGCGCGACGACGTCGAGGACAAGCTGCACCGCCTGCCGCTGAGCTACTTCGACACCGCCCCGCGCGGTGACGTCCTCAGCCGCGTCACCAACGACGTCGACAACGTCTCCCAGAGCCTGCAGCAGACCATGAGCCAGCTGCTCACCTCGGTCTTCAGCGTCATCGGCATCCTGATCATGATGTTCTGGATCTCGCCGCTGCTGGCGCTGATCGCCCTGCTCACCGTGCCCGCCGCCATCGTGGTGACCGCGCAGATCGCCAAGCGGTCCAAGCCGCACTTCGTCGACCAGTGGCGCTACACCGGCGAGGTCAACGCCTCGGTGGAGGAGGCCTACACCGGCCACGAGATCGTCACCGCGTTCGGCCGCAGCCGCGAGGTCGGCGAAGAGTTCGACAAACGCAACGAGAACCTCTACCGGTCGAGCTTCAAGGCGCAGTTCATCTCCGGCCTGATCATGCCCTCGATCATGTTCCTCGGGAACGTGAACTTCGTGTTCATCGCGCTCGTCGGCGGCCTGCGGGTCGCCACCGGCAACCTGTCGCTCGGCGAGGTGCAGGCGTTCATCCAGTACTCGCGCCAGTTCTCCCAGCCGCTCACCCAGATCGGCGCCATGGCCAACCTGCTGCAGTCCGGCGTCGCCTCGGCCGAACGCATCTTCGAGATCCTCGACGCCGAGGAGCAGAGCCCCGACCCGGCGAAGGAGATCGTGCGCCCCGTCGACCGAGGGCGCGTCGAATTCGAGGCCGTGTCCTTCGGCTACGAACCCGGCAAGCCGATCATCGAACGGCTCTCGCTCGTCGCCGAACCCGGGCACGTCGTCGCCATCGTCGGGCCGACCGGCGCGGGCAAGACCACCCTGGTCAACCTGCTCATGCGCTTCTACGAACTCGACGCGGGCACCATCACCATCGACGACGTCGACATCACCACGATCAGCCGCGACCACCTGCGCGAACGCATCGGCATGGTCCTGCAGGACACCTGGCTGTTCCGGGGCACCATCCGCGAGAACATCGCCTACGGCAACCCCAACGCCTCCGAGACCGACATCCTGGCCGCCGCCCGCGCCGCCTACGTCGACCGGTTCGTGCACGCCCTCCCCGACGGCTACGACACCGTCATCGACGAAGAGGGCGGCGGCGTCAGCGCGGGCGAGAAACAGCTCATCACCATCGCCCGCGCCTTCCTCGCCAAGCCCTCGATCCTGGTCCTCGACGAGGCGACCAGCTCGGTCGACACCCGCACCGAACTGCTCGTCCAGCACGCCACCGCCGCGCTCCGCCGCGACCGCACGAGTTTCGTCATCGCCCACCGGCTCTCGACGATCCGCGACGCGGACATGATCGTGGTCATGGAGAAGGGCCGCATCGTCGAACACGGATCGCACGACCGGCTCCTCGGGGAACGCGGCGCCTACTACCGCCTCTACAACGCCCAATTCGCGGGGGCTGTGTCTTAGGAGCGCTGGCGCGCTCGAGTCGCGGCCCTTCGGGCCCCGACGAAAAGAGACCCGATACTCGCGCCTTCGGCGCATTGTCTCGGGTCTCTTTTCGTCGGGGCGGCCGCGACCGCCGCTGCGCGGCGGGGCCTCCTCGGGGTCGGCCCGTGCTGGCTGGGTTGGTGGGGGCCGTCGGAGGCGGGGCTGGGTTGGTGCGGGGGCGGGGGCCGTCGGAGGCGGGGCCGGGTTGCGGCGGGGGCGGGGGTCGGGGGGTTTGGCAGGATGGCGGGGTGTCCGAACCCAGCTCGTTCTCCTTCCGCGTCGGTGCCCGTCTCTCCGGGGGGCGCCACGGTCGTGCCGGTGTGATCGCCACCCCGCACGGGGAGATCGCTACGCCGGCGTTCGTGCCGGTGGGGACCAAGGCGACGGTGAAGTCGGTGCTGCCGGAGACGATGCGGGAGATGGGGGCCCAAGCGCTGCTGGCCAACGCCTATCACCTGTACCTGCAGCCGGGCGCCGACATCGTGGACGAGGCGGGTGGGCTCGGCGCGTTCATGAACTGGGCGGGGCCCACCTTCACCGACAGCGGCGGCTTCCAGGTGATGTCGCTGGGGGTCGGGTTCAAGAAGGTGCTGGCGATGGAGGCGGTCGACGTGCGGTCCGACCAGGTCATCGCCGCGGGCAAGGAGCGCCTCGCCACGGTCGACGACGACGGGGTCACGTTCCGCTCGCACCTGGACGGGTCGAGGCACCGGTTCACGCCGGAGGTGTCGATGAGCATCCAGCATCAGCTCGGCGCGGACATCATGTTCGCCTTCGACGAGCTGACCACACTCATGAACACCCGTGGCTACCAGGAGGAATCGCTCGAACGCACGCGCCGGTGGGCGCAGCGCTGCCTCGACGAGCACGAGCGGCTCACCGCCGCCCGCACGCACCGGCCCTACCAGGCGCTGTTCGGCGTCATCCAGGGCGCGCAGTACGAGGACCTGCGGCGCAAGGCCTGCCGCGACCTGGAACAGCTGCGGGGCGCGGCGGGAACGGGTTTCGACGGCTACGGCATCGGCGGCGCGCTGGAGAAGCACAACCTGGGCACCATCGTCGGCTGGTGCTGCGACGAACTGCCCGAACACAAGCCGCGCCACATGCTCGGCATCAGCGAGCCGGAGGACATCTTCGTCGCCGTGGAGAACGGCGCGGACACCTTCGACTGCGTGAACCCGTCCCGGGTCGCGCGCAACGCGGCCATCTACGTCGACGAGGGCCGGTTCAACATCAACACCAGCCGCTTCCGCCGCGACTTCACCCCCATCGACGAGAACTGCGACTGCTACACCTGCGCCAATTACACCCGCGCCTACCTGCACCACCTGTTCAAGGCGAAGGAGATGCTGTCGGCGACGCTGTGCACGATCCACAACGAGCGCTACACCATCCGGCTGGTCGACCGGATCCGCGAGAGCATCGAGGGCGGCTACTTCGACGAGTTCAAGGCCGAGGCCCTCGGCCGCTGGCAGGGCCGGATCAAGGCCCCCACCAGCTGATTCCGGCGGGGGCCTCGCGCCGGTTCAGTCGTGCAGGGCGTCGGCGGGCGCCGGCGCGTAGGTGGGTTCGTTGCGCTTGAGCCAGGCGATCACCGCGTAGGTGATCGGCAGCACGACGACCTCGACCAGGGTCTTCCACACGAAGCCGATGATCACGTAGTTGACGAAGGACTTCCACGAGTCGATCCCGATCGCGGTGGCCGCGATGGAGCAGAAGATCAGGGTGTCGGCGAACTCGCCGACGACGGTGGACCCGATGAGCCGCGCCCACAGGTGCTTCTCCTTGGTGCGCTCCTTGATGAGCACCAGCGTCGCCGAATTCAGCAGCTGGCCGACGACGTACCCGGCCAGGCCCGCCAGCACCAGCTGCGGGGTGGTGCCGAGGACGGTGCGGAAGGCTTCCTGGTTCTCGTAGAACCCGGCCGCGGGCAGCCGGATCGCGATCGCGAAGCACGCGACGGTGAGCAGCAGCGCGGCGAAACCGGTGTAGATGGCGTGCCGGGTGGCGCGGAATCCGTAGACCTCGCTCAGCACGTCGCCGAGCACGTAGGCCAGGGGGAACAGGAAGAAGGCGCCGTCGGTGACGATCGGCAGGATCTGCAGCGGGCCGAGCGACAGCGAACGATCGCCGAAGAACTCGACGCCCTTGGTCGCGCAGATGTTGGAGATGATGAGGGTGGCGGTGAAGAACGCCACGATAACCGGGTAGTACCCCCGCGCGACCTGGGCGAATGCCGGATGCGGTGGCGCGGGGTGTCCAGACTCGCTCGCGCGGTCGGGTTTCTCTGAAGCAGTCACATCGCTCATCCAACCAAGGGTGGGTCACCGGCGGCGTTCGTGCCCGGCGATTCCGTAGTCCGGCCTATCGATGTGCGCTCCGGGAACAACCGATTAGGCTGTAGCAATGACGAATCCCGGCGATTCCGACCAATGGTGGAAGCAGTACGGCGGCTCCGGCGTGTCCCCGGAGTCCGGCTCGGCGCCGCAGTACCCGACCGGCCAGCCGTCCAGCTACCCGTCGGCGCCGCAGCAGCCGACGCCGCCGCCCTCGGCCCCGTCCTATCCGGCCTACCCGCAGCAGCCCGCGCCGTCGTACCCGGCCCAGCCGCAGCCGCAGCCCTACGGCGCGACGCCCTACCCGGCGGCACCCGCGTACCAGCCCTACGGCGCGTACCCGCAGCAGCCGCAGGGCACCAACGGCCTGGCCATCGGCTCGCTGGTCGCCTCGCTCATCGGCGGCTGCACCTGCGTCGGCTCGATCGTCGGCATCGTGCTCGGTTTCATGGCGATGAACCAGATCAAGGAACGCGGCGGTGAGGGCAAGGGCCTGGCCATCGCGGGCATCGTGATCGGCGGCATCACGATCGTCGGCTGGATTCTGTACATCGTGCTGATGCTGATTCTCGGCGCGAGCAGCAGCAGCACCAGTTACTGATTCGAATACCGATGCGCGAAGGGCGCTTCCGAGATGATCGGAAGCGCCCTTCGTGCTGCGTGGGGTGCGGGTGTCAGCCCTTGACGACCTGGGTGCCGCCGGCGAACTTGTCGTGCCAACCCTGCTTGTTCGGGTCCTGCTCGATGGTGATCGCGATGTAGATCGCGAGGCCCGCGCTGACCAGGTTGCCCAGGCAGTAGATCACGGCGGGCAGGATGTAGAGGTTGCGCTTGAGCGAGGTGACCGGGTCGAGCTGACCGCCGCCGGGGGCGACGACCCGCAGGCCGAGGATCTTCTTGCCCAGCGTCGCGCCCTGGGTGACCTCCATGCCGACGAAGTAGCCGAGGATGGCGGCGGTGGTGATCACCGCGGACAGGATGTTGACGCCGATCCCCGTGCTGCCGATCCCGCCGCCGAGGATCAGCGACAGGACGATCGTGATCGGGACGCCGACGATCAGGTAGTCGATGACGCGGGCCGCGAGCCGGATGCCCAGGTCACCCGGCTGGGTGCCGCCGGGGCTCGGCTGCTGGAACTGCTGCTGGCCGTAGGGGTCCTGGCCGTAGCCCGCG
This sequence comes from Nocardia thailandica NBRC 100428, assembly GCF_000308795.1. Taxonomy (GTDB): domain Bacteria; phylum Actinomycetota; class Actinomycetes; order Mycobacteriales; family Mycobacteriaceae; genus Nocardia; species Nocardia thailandica. The sequence goes on from NZ_BAGK01000013.1 coordinate 27,961, forward strand.
GGCTGCTGCTGGGCGTAGGGGTCCTGCCCGTAGGCGGGCGGCTGCTGGGCGTAGCCGCCCTGCTGCTGGCCGTACTGCTGGGGCTGACCGTACTGCTGCTGACCGTAGCCACCACCCGGCTGCTGACCGTAGGCCGGCGGCTGCTGACCGTAGCCGCCCTGCTGCTGGCCGTAAGGGTCCTGGCCGTAGCCGGGCTGCTGCTGCGGCTGGCCGTACGGATTCTGCCCGTAGGGCTGGCCGCCCTGCGGGTACTGATTGGGGTCGTAACCACCGCTGGTCATAAATTCGTCCTACTCGAGATCAAAGATCGGTCGAATAGGTACGTTACGGATATCAGTGACGTTCCAACAACCCGATGTCTTCGAGAATCCAGGGCTCCGCGGGAATCGTCACCGGGTCGAAAAGCCCACGTAGCTCCGTCATCGTGCGGGCCTCGTAACCGAGGGAGCGCGCGAGGAGGGCCAGCACGTCCGACGGCGTGTTGCCCAGGGCGCGCTGGTCGGAGAGGGTCACCGCGCCATCGCGTTTGGCCAGGCGCCTGCCCTCGCCGTTGAGCACGAGCGGCACGTGGGCGTAGGTCGGCACGGGCAGGCCGAGCAGTTCGGCGAGGTAGGCCTGGCGCGGGGTGGAGGACAGCAGATCGTCGCCGCGCACCACCTGGTCGATGCCGCTGTCGGCGTCGTCGACCACGACGGCGAGGTTGTAGGCCGGCGTACCGTCGCCGCGGCGCAGCACCAGGTCGTCGACCCCGCCGCGGTAGGCGCCGTGCAGCAGGTCGGTGATCTCGTAGTCGGTGACCTCGGCGCGCAGGCGGAGGGCGGCCGGGCGGCCCGCGGCCCGGCGTTCCCGGCGCTGCCGATCGGAGAGCTCGCGGCAGGTGCCGGGGTAGGCGCCCATCGGCGCGTGCGGCGCGGTCGCGGCCTGCTGGATCTCGGCGCGCGTGCAATAGCACTCGTAGGTGCGTCCGGCGGCGGTGAGCCGGTCGATCGCCGCGGTGTAGCCGGCGAGCCGTTCGGACTGGAAGAGCACCGGTCCGTCCCAGTCGAGGCCGATCGCGGCCAGGTCGTCGAGCTGGCGCTGGGCGGCGCCGGGCCGGACGCGGTCGAGGTCCTCCACGCGAAGGACGAAGCGGCGGCCGGTGGTCCGGGCGAACAGCCAGGCGAGGACGGCGGTGCGCAGGTTGCCCAGGTGCAGGTCGCCCGAGGGGCTGGGGGCGTAGCGCCCGGCGCCGGGCGCCGGGGTGGCGGCCATGCCGGTCATCTTAGGAGCCGCCGCGCAGCCGGGGGCGGAGCAGGTCGCCGGGGATCTCCTCGTCGGCGTCGAGCAGGTCGCACAGGGTCCGCGCGTGGGCGATGAGCCCCGCCAGGTCCACGTCGTGGGCGGGCTCGTCCTGGGGACAGCTCGCCAGCCTGCCCGCCGCGCGGCGCAATAGGGTACCCGCGCCCTTGGCGTTTCCACGTTGGATGTGGGTGATGCCGACGGCGTACTGGGCCAGCCCCTGCCACAGCATCCGTTCCGCAACCGGGGCGCCCTTCCAGGCGGCTTCCAATACTTCGTGGGCGTTGAATGCCAAACCGTCGTCCAGCAGTTGCTGAGCGAAGTCCAGAGTTTGCTGGGGCGGCAGGTCGAGGTCGTCGGGTATCCGGGGGACGCCGACGCTACCCGGGGGTAGCGGACGGCCGAGCCGGTCGCGCGGACGGGAATTACGTGCCCTACCAGCGTCGTCGCGGTCGCGAAAGATCATTACCCCATCATCCTCCCCGCGGAATGTGGATGCCCATGTGACGGAAGTGGCGCAAGTGAATTTGACGCATCACGCACTTTCCTGTGACACGACAAAGGTTCCGATCGCGCGTCACCTAATCCGCCGGATCTTCCGGCAATGTCTCCGCAAACACGGATCTTCGCAAGCTTGGCAAAGGCGGATGAGAACGCAAATTCTCATCCGCAAACTTGCGGAAGACCTGCTAGGGTTTCCAGCGCAGGGGCCGCCCCAGGTATGACCACGTGGTGCAAGCGAAATCAGAAGTTATCCGGTTCTCTACGAACGAAAAGGAGCAAGTGCGGTGGAGGTTGACGTGACTGATGCTGCGTGGCGGAAGAGCACCTACAGCGGTCCCGACGGGAACTGCGTCGAGGTCGCCTTTCTCGCCGACGGCAATGTCGCCGTCCGCGACACCAAGGATCACGGCCGTGGGCCGATTCTCGCCTTCGCGCCCGGTGACTGGCAGACCTTCCTGTCGGGAGTGTCCGCCGGCGAGTTCACCCGCGCCTGACACGTAGCAGTACGTAGACGGCTCTTCTGGCCCCGGGCACGGGGGAGGCTCGGGGCCGTCGCGGTGTCCACGCCTATGGTGTGACGGGTGACCCGGCTGGCCCCGCGGGACGCGACCATGTACTGGCTGTCGCGGCGCGCACCCAATGATCTGTTCCTCGTCTATTGTTTCGCCGATTCCGGCGCTTCCGCCGAAGATCTGCGGACAATTCTCGTCGACCGCAGCGCGCGGATCGATGATCTGCGGTTACGGCTGCGCACCGTCGCCGGAAACCTGGAATATCCACGGTGGGAATTCGTCGAATTCGGGTCCCGGCAATTGTTCGGTCACGAGGAGGTAAACCTCCCGTGGCCATCGGTGTCTGCTCGCCTCGGCGAACTTCTGGGCACCGGGCTGGACGCCACCCGCTGCCCGTGGCGGGCCCACGTCTTCCGGGGCGTCGACGGCGCGCCCGCGACGGACGGTCCCTCGGTCGTGGTCGTCCTGCAGCTGTCCCACGCGCTGGCCGACGGCACCCGCGCGGCGGCGATCGCCCGCGCGCTGTTCGCGCCGGGCATGGATTTCCCCAAGCCTGTGGATAACCCTGTGGATCACTCCCCGGAAAAGCCCACAGCCTGTGGACAACTCGGGTCGGCGGTTGTGGACAACTCGGCCATCGCCGGAATCGCCCGATTCCCGAATCAGCTGCGCCGGACGGTGATCCGCGGCACGGCCGCGGGTCGCGCCCGCCGGGAACTGGCCGGGCGCACCGCGGCGGGCGAGATCCCCGCGCCCACCGTGCCTTTCGCGCCTACCGCGCTCAACCCGCCGCATCCCGTCGACGCGTGCGCGCATCGGGCCGGCGTCCGGGTTTACGACGCGGCCGAGCTGCGGGTGCCCGGGTACACGGTCACCGTGTCCGCGCTCACCGCCATATCCCGTGCGCTCGAGCGGTTCTCGCCCGCGGACCGGCTCGGCGCCCAGGTGCCGATGGCGCTGCCCGGCGCGGGCGCCGCGGGCAACCACTACCGGGGGCTGTCGATCGATCTGCGGGTGGACGAACCGGATCTCCGTGTGCGCGCCGCCGCCCTCGCCGAGTCCCTGCGGACCCGCCGCGCCCGCGCCACGCACCCCCTACAGGACGCGCAGGACGCCGTCGACGCCGTCGTCCCAGCGGTTTTCGCGGCGCGCGACATCGCGCGCGCCGACCTGTCCTCGGTGCCCGGCGCACTGGACGGCAACACCGTCGTGTCGAGCGTGCACCGCGGGCCCGCCGACCTGGCGCTGGCGGGCGGCGACGTGCGCTGGACGGGCGGCTTCCCGGCGCTGGGCACGGTCATGCACCTGACCCACGGTGTGCACGGGCTCGGCGACACGGTGACGCTGTCGGTCCACGCCGACGCCGCCGTGCTGCCGGATCCGGAACGCTATCTGGCGCTGCTGGATTCGGCGGTCGCCGAGGTCGGCGCGGCCCTGCGGGACGGGTCGGGCGGCAGCACCTGATCGAGCAGGTCGGCCAGCGCGACGGGCGCGCCGCAGGGCCCGCCCGCCCGCTCCAGCTCGGTCCCCACGACGTGCAGCGCGGAGTAGACCGCGGCGACCGCGTCGGTGCCCGCTGCCGCGCCCGAGACCAGCCCGTCGATGCGGAACGGGCAGGAGTAGTCCGCGGCGGCGCCGGTGCGCCGTGGGATCCCGATCTCGATGAGGACCCGGCCGCCGCCGGGGTCGGCGCACAGCCGCTCGTACCAGGCGACCACGGCGGAAGGCGCGGCGCGCGTGCCGGTTTCGTAGTGGCCGAGCGCCGCCCTGCTGTAGGGCACGCGGGCGGCCATGGCGGTGAGGGACAGCCCCGCCTGCTCCCGTAGCCGCCGCAACCGCGTTCCGACGATCCCGGCCTCGTTCCGATGCTCGCCCCGACTGGACATGGCGCACATCGTAGAAGGTGTAGACGATCTGTAGACGGTTTTTGCTGTCCTAAAGGTCTTGGCGGCGACCATACTCGGATCCGGCGCCTTCGAGAGTCACCCTACCCCCCGCCCCGTTCACGCAGGACTGTTCCGAAAGGGATCCGATGGACGTATTCGTGTGGATCGTCGTGGGTTTACTGGTTTTCGGCAGCATCACCCACGCGTCGTTGGGCGTCCCGGCGGAGCCGGGCCGTCACCGGCGCGCGCCGGGCAGGCCCGGCGCGGCCCCCTCGCCGCGCACCAGCTCGGTGAGGAGCTTCTCCACGTCCGACCGGTCGCGCGCCAGGGCGCTCCACCCCCGGAGGACCCGGCCGTCAACGGATTTCGTCACCCAGGAGCCGACCGCGTGCGCGCCCTGAGGATCGAGCGCGTAGTAGATGGTGCCGACGGGGCGTGCGATATCCATGCCGCGGACCCAGCCGGTCAGCGCCTCGCCGTCCCACATCCGCATCTCGCCGCGCACCCGGGCCGAATCCACCTCGGCGGCAAGCGCTTCGGCGGCGGAGTCGATGAGCAGGTGGTCGCCCTCGTGCCGGATGGTCACCGGCGCCACCTCGACGTCGTCGCCGTGCTCGGGGCGCTGCCATGCGGCCCACCAGTCGCCGCCCAGGTCGACGCGGGTGTCCACGATGCCCGCCAGCTCGGCCAGCGAGATCTCCAGCGCGTCGGCCAGCCGGATGGCGACCGGCAGCGTGGGCGACTGTTCCTCCGATTCGTACCGGGTGATCTGCCGCGAGCTCACCCCGATCGCGGCGGCCAGCGCGGGCTGCGACAGCCCGAGCAGCCGCCGCCGCTCCTGGATCACCTTCCCCGTTCCGGTGTTCATTCAGTCATCGCCTCTCCTGCCGGCCCCTACCGTCAACCCCTGCCCGAACCCGTGCACCCCGAAACCCGCGCAGCGCAGGGCGGTGCGCGCGCCCGCCTCCACGACCGGTGGCGCGCCGACCATGCCGACTGCGCCGCCGATTCTTCCATTTCTTCGCTGCAGCAGGCTCGTTTCGTGCTGAACCAGCACGGCCGCTGCGGCCCCACCTGCCTGCAGCACCTGGCGGCAACCGCCTACAGCACCGGGCTGATCGACGACTGTTGACCCCTCCACGCCCGAATTCCCGCCGACGGCGGGGCAGTTCGCGGGGTGACGCAGGCTACTCGGCATCCCGGTGGCGAATATTTCGACACGCGGACGATCGCGTCCCGCAACCTGACCCGGGCGCGATCCGCCGCTACCGTCGCGAGTATGTCCGACGCGCTCCCCGAGGACGACATCCTGGCCCTGCCGCTGCGGCAGGGCTGGCGCGACCGCCTGCGGCTGCGCAGGCCGTTCCGCCTGCCCAGTCAGCGCGCCACCGCCGACAACATCATCACCGCCCCCACCCCGCTCAAGCCGATCGACCTCACCGACGACGCCGAGGTCGCGCAGGTCCTCGACCTGGCGGTCCGGGTCGGGGAGGTGGTGCTCGCGGCGGGCACCGGTGTCACCGACACCTCCGCGCAGGTCCGGTTCATCGCCTCGACCTACGGCCTGGACAGCTGCGACATCGACGTCACCTTCGACGCCATCCGCATCTGGGCCGACCGGGGCCCGCGGCTGCCGCCCGCCAGCGACATGCGCGTGGTGACCTACCGCTCGCTCGACTTCACCCGGCTGGCCGCCGTCGACCGCCTCACCCGGCGCATCCGCACCCTGGCCGTGCCGGTCGACCAGGCGCACGCGGCGCTGGACGAGATCATCGCGGTGCGCCACCCGTATCCGCGCTGGGTGTCCACGCTGGGCTGGTCGCTGCTGGCGGCCTCCATCGCGGTGCTGCTCGGCGGCGGCCTGCTCGTCGTCGCGGTGAGTTTCGCGGCGACGGCGGTGATCGACGTGGTCAACCGGGGGCTCAACCACCTGGGCCTGCCGATGTTCTTCCAGCACATGGTCGGCGGCGTGCTGGCCGCGGCGCCCGCCATCGCACTGGCGGCGGTCGGTACCCAGCGCGCCGACGCGGCGCTCATCGTGGCCGCGGGCATCACGGTGCTGCTGTCCGGGCAGCAGCTGGTCGGTTCGGTGCAGGACGCCATCACCGGCGCGCCGATCACCGCGGCCGCGCGCATGCTCGAGGTGGTGATGATGACCGGCGGGATCGTCGCGGGCATCGGTCTGGCGCTGCGGTTCGCCACCGTGCTCGGGCTCGCCGTCCCCGGCATCGGCACCGCCGTCGGGCGCGACATCGAGAACCTGCCGGTCAAGCTGCTGGCCGGTGCGGCCGCGGCGATGGCCTTCGTGCTCGCCTGCTACGCCGAGCGGCGGGCGGTGTTCAGCGCCGGCCTCAGCGGCGCGGGCGGCACGCTGGTCTACCTGGTCGCGCAGGACTTCGGCTTCGGGCCGGTCACGTCCTCGGGCATGGCGGCGATCCTGATCGGCCTGGCCGGTGGTCTGCTCGCCCGGCGGGCGCTGACGCCGCCGCTGGTCGTCGCGGTCGCGGGCATCACGCCGCTGCTGCCCGGCCTGAAGGTCTACCGCGGGCTGTACGCCCTGCTGCACGACGAGCTCGTGCTCGGGCTCGGGCAGGTGCTCGGCGCCTTCGGCGTGGGGTGCGCGCTCGCCGCGGGCGTCATCCTGGGCGAATGGTTCGACCGGCTGCTGGCCCGCCGTGGTGCGCCGCGCGCGTTCGACCCCGCCTACACGGGGGAGAACTGACCCGGCTCGGCCGGGGTGTCCAGGATCAGCGGCAGGCCGATCGCCCAGCGCATCTGGCTGCGCGCCGACTCGGGCGCGGTGCCCGCGGGCACGACGAGCAGTGCGAGCCGGGCGCCGTTGCTGCCCTCGAGGTGCATGATGCGGGCGTTGGGCGCCGTGGAACCGGTCTCGGCGCCGCGCCAGTCGAACACCAGGCGCACGAGGCGGCCGATGCGCGGCGCGACGGCACTGACGACCTCGTGCATCTCGTCGACGGGACGCAGGGTACGCGGCCACCACGCGCCGTCGATCGGCCCGGGAGCGGTGTCCCGGTCGCGCAGCAGCAGGCGGACGGGTGACTCGGCCGTTCGGCGACCGATGTCGGTGTCGGAAGTCTTCAACACGGGTATGTCGGCTTTCTGGTTCGTGCGCATCGGGCGGCACAGCGACATCGACGCGCGCATACCGCGGCGTTATCGCGCGGCATGCGGATGAGTACCCCCTGCGGCACGTCGGCACGCATCCGAACGGCGACAGTTTCGCGAGGGGCGCCGCGTGGTGCGGCGTGGTGAGAAGGAGTAGGGGTCGGCCGGCAGGCCCCCTGGCCCGGCCGAGAAGAACCATACGGGTGACCACCGACAGGTTCAACGGGTTTCCACGAGAAACGCCCGTGACCGGACGGTCACGGGCGTTCCCGATGGCGGAGGATAGGGGATTTGAACCCCTGAGGGCGTTAACCCAACCCGCGTTCCAGGCGAGCGCCATAGGCCACTAGGCGAATCCTCCGCTGAGCAGCATAGCGGGAGCACCCCCTGGCAAGGCAAATCGCCCCCTCGCGGGCGGCTACTTGCGCAGCGCGGCGAGGACCTTGCGGGCCTGGCCCTCGGCCGCCGTGGCGACCTGGAGCTGGTCGACCGTGCGGTCGCTGAAGATCATCGAGACGTCCAGCTCGACCTCGAAGAAGACGTTGCTGTCCTTGACCGCGAGGGTGTAGTGGTAGGTCGTGTCGGACACGCTCCAGGCGCTGAAGTGCGCCTCGCTGCCGAGGCCCGGCACGGCGCCCGAGGTGCGGCCCGAGCCGGTGGTCGACAGGTGCGAGGACTTCCAGGTCTCCATCCGGTCGCTGCCGTACTTGCTGGCGAAGTCGACGTCGACCGCGAGGCTCGCGTCGTCGGTGCTGCCGTACTTGGTCGGGGCGGTCTCGTTCTCCATCGAGCAGCGCAGCGAACCGCCGCCGGTGCGGCTGTTCGGCTGCTGCTCGGTGTGCTCGGGAGCCTTGTTCTGGCGGGTGGCCCACGTGTCGAGTACGGAACGGTCGAGCAGCGCGCACGCGTCGGTGACCTTGCTCATGCTGTAGTCGCCGTCCCAGGCGTTCTTCTCGTCGCCCGCGCCGCCGCCGAGGGCGAACGCGGCGATGACGCCGCCGACGAGCAGGACGACCGCGCCGAGCACGCCGAGCACGATCCAGGTGGTGCTGCCGCCCGAGCGCTGCGGGGGCCGCGGCGGATAGCCGGGCGCCGCGCCGTAGCCGTACGGCTGGGCGACCGGCGGCTGCGGCACCGCCTGCTGGTAGCCGGCCTGGGGATAGGCGGGCACGGACGGTGGGACGTACCCACCGGCCTGGGGATGGGCCGGTGTGGACGCCTGGGGATACGCGGGCGCCGACGCCTGCGGGTAGGCGGGCGTGGACGGCGGCGCGCCGTAGCCCTGCGGCGGCGCGGTGTAGGGCTGCTGCCCGCCCGCCAGGATGGTCGGATCCGCCCGGGAGGCGCCGCCACCGTCGAAGACGCCCGGACCGGTCTGCGGGACGGCGGCGTTGGGGTTGAACAGGGTCGGGTCCGCGGGCGGGACACCGGGATTCGCGTTGAACAGCGTCGGGTCGGCCTGCGGGACACCGGGATTCGCGTTGAACACGGTCGGGTCGGGGACGGCGCCCGGCGCGGGGGTCGACCACCACTGCCGGTCGGCCTGCTCGTCCTTGTTCCTGTCGTCGCTCACTGCACGCTCCCCTCGGTCAGTGCGGGCGTTCCCCGGCTGCCGGTCGGATCGTAGCCGCCGGCGCCGCGAACGGCCCGCGGAGTACCCGATGACCGGCCACGTTGGACGCAGCCCGGTGACCCGCTACACTGGCCGACGGATCCCGCGCGGCGCGCATCCTGTGAACTCCCCCAGGGCCGGAAGGCAGCAAGGGTCAACGGGCTCTGCCGGGTGCGCGGGGTCCCCTCAATCCTCTGTCGGGGTCCGGCGATCCGATCCGCCCCGGATACCCCACCGATTTCGGGCAAACGCCGGGTAACGTTGGCATCGACAACCCCCCGTCACCTTGCTGCTTGAAAGGCTGCCCAGGATGCCCCGGCAATTGCAGATCGGTTTGATGAGCCACGAGGAGCTCGTGTCCGAGCACGAGTCCCAGAACGCCAACTACGCGACGCTCCGCACCGAGAAGCTCACGCTGGATCTCACCCGAGGTAAGCCGTCTCCGGAACAACTCGACCTATCGGCGGCGCTGCTCTCGCTGCCCGGCGACGGTGACTTCCGCGACGCCGCGGGAACGGACTGCCGCAACTACGGCGGGCTGCACGGCCTGCCCGAGCTGCGCGCGATCTTCGCCGAACTGCTGAACCTGCCGGTCGAGAACCTCATCGCGGGCAACAACGCCAGCCTCGAGCTGATGCACGACAACATCGTCTTCGCCATGCTCCACGGCACCCCGGACTCGCCGCGGCGCTGGGCGTCGGAGGAGACGATCAAGTGGCTGTGTCCCGCCCCGGGCTACGACCGCCACTTCGCCATCACCGAGAGCCTCGGCATCGAGATGATCACCGTGCCGATGCGCCACGACGGCCCGGACGTGCGCGCGATCGCCGAGCTGATCGCGAACGATCCGCAGATCAAGGGCCTGTGGGCGGTGCCCAACTACGCCAACCCGACCGGCGTCGTCTTCTCCGAAGAGGTTGTGCGCGAGCTGGTCTCGCTGCCCGCCGCCGCGCCGGACTTCCGGCTGTTCTGGGACAACGCCTACGCGGTGCATCCGCTGACCGCGACCGCGGCCCCGGTGCTCGACGTGCTCGGCATGGCCGCGGCCGCGGGCAACCCGAATCGCCCGCTGGTCTTCGCGTCCACCTCCAAGATCACCTTCGCCGGCGCGGGCGTGAGCTTCTTCGGCGCCTCGAAGGCGAACCTGGACTGGTACCTCGGGCACGCCGCCAAGAAGACCATCGGCCCGGACAAGGTCAACCAGCTCCGGCACCTGCGCTTCTTCACCGACGCGGACGGCGTCCGCGAGCACATGCAGAAGCACCGCGCGCTGCTCGAGCCCAAGTTCGCCCTGGTCCGCAAGATCCTCGAGGACCGCCTCGGCCCGTCCAAGGTGGCGTCCTGGACCGAGCCGAAGGGCGGCTACTTCATCAGCCTCGACGTGCTCGAGGGCACCGCCTCCCGGGTGGTCGAGCTGGCGAAGGCGGCGGGTATCGCGCTCACCGCGGCGGGCGCGACCTTCCCGTACGGCAAGGACCCCGAGGACCGCAACATCCGCATCGCCCCCAGCTTCCCCAAGGAGGAGGAGCTGGCGAAGGCGATGGACGGACTGGCCACCTGCGTGCTGCTCGCGGCGACCGAGAAGCTGCTCGGCTAGCGGACGGCCAGCACGGCGAACAGCGTCACCGAGATGTGCACGTCCCCGCGGGCGGCGCCCGCGGTCAGGTCCGCCAGGAGCTGATCGCGCTCGGCGACGGTGATCGCGCCGCGCTGGACCGCCATCGAGGAGATCCGCCCGACCAGCGCGCCCGCCCCGGCGGCGTCGTCCTGGATGAGCGCCGCCGAGCCGATGTCGGTGACGGTGAGTCCGGCCCCGGTCAGCAGGCCGGGCAGCCGCCTGCCCGAGAGCGGATTGGTGGTCGCCGAGATCAGGGTGTCGACCACCGCGCGCACCACGCGCGGGTCGCCCGGGTGGACGATGGCGGTGGCCCAGTCGGCGTCGGCGACGACGGTCCGGCCGCCGGGACGCAGCACGCGGGCGATCTCGGCGGCCGCCCGCGCGGGCGCGGTGAGGTGCTGGAACACCTGCTCGCACAGCACCGCGTCGAAACTCTCCGGTCCGAACGGCAGGCCGTAGGCGTCGCCGGTGTGGAAGGTCGCGCTGGAACCGCTGGTCGCGGCCTTGCGCTCGGCGGTGGCGAGCAGCCGCGGATCGGGTTCGACGCCGATCGCGGCGCCGGTCGGCCCCACGGCCTCGGCGAAGGCGAAGACCTCCGAACCGGTGCCCGAGCCGACGTCGAGGGCCCGCTCACCCGGTTGTAGCGCCAGCGCGCCGTGGGTCCACTGCCGCAGCCGCTGTAGGCCCGCCGCGGTCAGGGCGAGATCGTGGGCATCGACGAGTTGATCCCGGCCCGCCTGGTCGAATCGGTCGGGACGTGGGGTGAACACGAGGGACGACGACATGTATCGAGCCTAATGTGAGTTGTGCCACGATGGGAGCATGCCCCGCAGACCTCGCAGCCTCCGCCTGGCCCAGGATCCCGAAGCCGACCGATTGCTGAGCACGGACGACTTCGCGCTGCTGCTCGGGATGCTGCTCGATCAGCAGTATCCGATGGAACACGCATTTCGCGGACCGCAAAAACTGGCGGAGCGGATGGGTGGATTCGGTCTGCGCGCGATCGCGGAGGCCGATCCGGCCGCGTTCGAGGAATTGGCCGCGACGCCACCCGCCATTCACCGTTACGGCCGTTCGATGGCCCGGCGCGCCCAGGCGCTCGCGCAGTACATCATCGAGCACTACGACGGGGAGCCGTCGCGGATCTGGACCGAGGGCGAACCCGATGGAAAAGAGGTGTTGCGCAGATTGCGCGAACTCCCCGGTTTCGGTGAACAGAAAGCGAAAATCTTCCTGGCACTTCTCGGAAAACAATGTGACGTTCGTCCTACCGGATGGCGCGAATCGGCCGGTTCCTACGGAGATGAAGGATCTCGGCGTTCGGTGGCCGATGTCGTCGACGCCGAAACGTTGAGCGAGGTAAGAGATTTCAAGAAGCGGGCCAAGGCGGCCGCGCGATCCGCGTCGTGAATAGAAAGTTCTGATAGTCCGAATCACGTTGTTTTTATGTCTCGCGCCCTCGGTGGATGTGCTTCAGGCTGGCTGCCGCAAGCTCCACTCCAGATGAGGACACAGATATGAAGATGCGGAAGTTCGCCGTGGTCGCGGCACTGGTTGCGGCGACCACCGCGGTTGTCTCCGGCACCTCCTACGCCGAACCGGCTGCCGAGGCCGCTGCCCCGATCAACTACGAGGCCAAGGTCGTCGACGGCCAGAAGTCCGTCATCACCACCGACGCAGGCTCGCTGGTCGTCGAGGACGGCGTCTTCAAGATCAAGGCCGCCAACGGCACCACGGTCGCGGGCACCGAGCTCAAGTACCGCATCGACGACTTCGAGCTGCCCATCGCCGCCGAGATCGCGGGCAACACCGCCACCCTGACCCCCGTGGTCGACGCCTCCCAGGCCGTGTACAAGCCGGTCGCCCTGCCCTACGAGGACAAGGCCCCGTTCAAGAACGAGTACGACCGTGAGGTCGCGGCCTGGTCGCGTCTGACTTCCACCATCTCCATGGGCGCCACCATCGGCACCCTGGTCGGCGGCCTGAGCGGCGCGGCCATCGGTTGCGTCGCCGGCGCCATCGCCGGTCTGGCCGCCACCGGCGTCCTGCTCGCCCTGTTCGGTGCGGGCCCGATCGCGGGTTGCGTCGTCGGCGCCGCCGGTGTCGGCTTCCTCGGCACCCTGATCGGCCAGATCTTCATCACCGCGCCGGTCGCCATCGCCGCCGCGATCCAGTACTTCAGCACCATCAACCAGCCTGCGCCGACCCCGGCCAAGTAATACCGCCCGGTCAGGTCCCGCGACCCCACCCGAATACTTCGGGTGGGGTTTCGCGCTGCTCCGCGAGCCCGGTGGCGGGGCGCTGACCAGCGACTATTCTGTTGCCAACCCCACATTGCGCCGGTTTCGGTTGTCTGGCATCCGGATTCGGGTTAGCCTGATCGTTATGTCCGGCACCCACGCTCTCCTCCCGCGGGTCACCTACGTGACCACCGCGCTGGGTCTGCGTCTGCCGTTGACTCGTGAACTGTGTCGTTCCTGCTGCTGCAGCTGAGCCCTCTCCGGCTCGTGTGCTGCCACGTGGCCCGTGTAGGCAATTCCGTTGGGACAACGGGATTTCAGCAAGGAACTTCATATGTCTGCCCCCATTCTCGACCGTCCTGGCGTTTCCCGGGCCGGTAGCGGTCGCGCCCGCGCCGTCCGCCCCGTCGTCGCCCCCGAGCTCCGTCGCAGCGACAACCCCGCCGCCGCCGTCCTGCGGACCGCCGCCTCCGGCCCGGTCTCGCGCGACAACGCCGCGCGGGCGACGGGCCTGAGCATCGCCACGGTCAACCGCCAGGTCGCCGCGCTGCTCACCGCCGGTCTCCTGCGGGAACGCCCCGACCTCACCGCCGCGGGCGCGGTCGGCCGTCCTCGCGTGCCGTTCGAGATCGACCACGAGGCCTACCTCACCCTCGGCATCCACATCGGCGCCGCGGCCACCAAGATCGTCGCCGCCGACCTGCGCGGCCGCATCCTCGGTGGCCTGGCCATCGCGACCCCGCAGACCGGCCAGGAATTCGCGGTGACCACCGTCGCCCGCAGCGCCAAGGCGTTCCTGCAGCGCTGGCATCGCCGCAAGCCGCTGTGGGCCGGTATCGCCATCGGCGGCCGGGTCGACGCGCTGACCGGTGTGGTCGACCACCCCAAGCTCGGCTGGCAGGGCGCCCCCATCGGCGCGGTGCTGTCCGAGGTGCTCGAACTGCCGGTCTCGGTGGCGCCGCACGTGGAGGCCATGGCCGCCTCCGAACTGCTGCTGCCCACCGTCGACGCGCGCCGCGTCGACCGCACGGCCGGCACCGATCCGCAGCGCGGCTCCAGCCTGTACTTCTACGTCCGCGAGACCGCGGGCATCGCGGTCACCCTCGACGGCCGCGTGCACACCCCGAGCAACGGGCCCGGCTCCATCGCCCACCTGCCGACCGGCTCGGACGTGCAGTGCGACTGCGGCCGACGCGGCTGCCTCGAGGTGACCGTCGGTGACCGGGCGCTGCACGCCAGGGCGGTGGGCCGCGGCATCGTCCCCGCCTACAACGGCACCACCCCGACCGCGATCACCGATGTCTACCGGGCCGCCGAATCCGGTTCCGAGGACGCGCGGGAACTGCTCGCCGAGCGCGCCACCATGCTCGGCCAGACCGTGGCGCTGGTCCGCGACATGCTCAACCCCGACCGCGTCGTGCTCGGCGGCCAGGCGTTCACCGGCTACCGCCCGGCCGTCGCGCACGCCGCGCGCGCCTTCACCGCGAGCACCCAGCTGCCGCCCACCGACATCCGGATCAGCGGATTCGGCGGCAAGGTGCAGGAATTCGCGGCCGTGGTCACCTCGCTGAGCGCGATCTACGCCGACCCGCTCGCCGCCCTGCGGCGGGTCTGACCGCACCGACGACGGCGCCCGGCGGGAAACCGCCGGGGCGCCGCACGTTTCGGGGACGCTACTTGAACGCCGACTCCAGTGCCGTGATGAAGAACGGGAACTGGGAGGCGAAGCGGTACAGGTTGCGGTCGTTGTCGTAGCCGCCGAACCAGTACAGGCCGGGCTGGGAGTCGGCGCTCGGGTCCAGGTCGCGGAACGCGCGGATCCAATTGTCGGCGCGGCCGCTGATGACCGTGTAGGGCAGGGCGCGGGAGAACACCGTCTCCTGGTCCTGCGGCGGGATCTGTTCGCGCCGCACGTTGTCCAGGCCTCGCTGCATGGCCCGGATCCGCCCGGCGAGCACATCGCCGTGCGGGGTGCGCACCGGCAGGTACTTGGGCAGCAGCGCCGCGGCCACGCCGCCGAGCGCGACGGCGACGCCGACCAGCGCCTGCCCGGACGCCAGCGCCAGCGCGACGGTGGCGATCACGCCGAGCACGATCAGCGCGCCGCCGACCCACAGCGGCAGCGAGCGCTGCCTGGCATCGGCGAGCAGGCCGCCGGACACGGCGTCGGCGCGCATGGCGGCGCGCAGCGGCTCCAGCGCGAGCCTGCCCGGCGCGCGCAGCTCCCGCACGGCGACCGAATCGGTGCCCTCGGGCAGCAGCGCCTCGTAGACCGCCCGCTCGTAGTCGCGCAGCTGATCGTCGGGCGGGTTCACCCGGGTCAGCCGCCAGTCGTCCTCGCCGCGCGCGTTCACCGGCGCGATCCACAGGTAGCGGCGGACCGCGAGATCGACCACGGTGGCGGTGATGTCGACCGGATCGACGTGCTCGTCGAGCACCAGGCCCGCCTCGCCGGGCAGGACGCCGTCGGGGGAGGCGAAGGCGAGGTCGCCGCCCGGCCCGGTCACCAGCGGATCGAACTCCTCGGTGCCCGCGACCGCCGCGGCCGCGCGCCTGCGGGCCAGCAGCACCCAGGCCACCATCGCGGCAAGGGCGGCGAGCAGCACGCCGAAGGCGACCAGCACCGGCGTGGTGAAGGCGAAGGCGTTGCCGGACTTGCCGTCCCGGATGTCGGCGTTGGCGGGCACCGTGCCCGGCGGCAGCTGCAGGGTCAGGTCGATGACGTCGCCTCTGCGCACGTCGGTCTGGGTGAGGTAGAGCGTGCCGTCCGGTTCGACCCGGACGTCGGCACAGCCGCGGCTGTTGCCCGCCGAGCCGAGTTTGCAGTCGACGATGCCCATCTGGAAGCTCGGGCTGATCACCGAGACGTCCAGTTTCGCGATGTCGGCGCCGACCGCGCCGACCCAGTGGAAGGTCTGCGTCCCCGGGGCGTCGGCGACGGTGTTGTGCACCGAATAGCGGAACCGGGATTCGCCCGGCGAGGACTTGACGACGAACTGTTCGCCGACGGTCGTCGCCGTGCCCGTGCCCTCGGCCTGCACGTCGGTGACCCGGAAGACCCGTTCGACGTCCTCGCCGATCTTCACCCGCAGCGGCAGCGACATGGTGAACGAGCCCTCCGGCGGCACCGAGACGGTCTCGTCGACCTTCAGCACGCCGGCCCGGTCCAGGGTCAGGTCGGCGGTGATGGAGACGGCGGTTGGCGAGGGCTCCGCGTGGGCTACCGGCGCGGACGCGAGCAGGCCCGCCGTGGCGAGCAGCAGTGCGGCGGCGGTGCCCCCCCGAAATGTGAGCATGGCTGACTACTCTAGACAGCTTGCTATCCTGCTGTCGGCTACCTACTAGACGAGGGGGTACGGCGGGGTGACACAACCACCGTACGGATATGGGCCCACCGGGCCCGGTGGACGTCCGATCCCGCCCCGGCCCGGCTACGGCGCACCGCAGGGTCCGCCCGGCTACCGGCCCGGCTACGGCGCGCCCGGTTACCCGCCGCAGTACGGCCATCCCGGGTACCAGCAGCCCGGATACCCGCCCGCGGGGTACGGGCAGCCGCAGGGATACCGGCCGCCGCCCATGCCGTACGGGCCGCCCGGCCGTCAGCCGCCGCCCCGGCGCAAGCGCGGTGGCGGCTTCACCGCCTTCCTGCTCGTCGTGCTGTTCCTCGTCGTCGGCGGCCTGGTCCGCTACGGCGTCCGGCACGGCTTCGACCTGGAGGCCGGAACGGGCGGCCTCGCACCGAGTTTCACCTTCACCCCGACCAGCGGCGCGGCCGCGCCCGCCGAGACCGGCACCAACCCGTTGCTCACCGACAGCAACGGCGCCCTCGTGCCCGCCTCCTGCGACTACGCCCCGTGGGGCACCGCCGAGGCCAAGGCGCGGGCGTTCTTCGAATCCGCGGCACGCTGCCTGGAGTCGGCGTGGAAACCGCTGCTGGAGAAGAACCAGCTGCCGTACCAGTCGCCCGCGCTGAGCGTCACCGCGACGACCGACGGCATCACCACCCCCTGCACGGGGTCGACCAGTAATTTCGCCGCCTTCTACTGCGCGGCGAACAAGACCATCTACATGCCGATCAGCCAGTTGCAGACCGACATCTTCAAGGACAACTGGGTGGTCTACCTGTCGGTGTTCGCCCACGAGTTCGGGCACCACGTGCAGGCGCAGTCCGGAATCCTGAAGAAGGCCAACAGCGATCGGGTCGACGCGGGCGTGCGGTCCGCCAAGGGCCTCGAGCTCTCGCGGCGGGTCGAGTTGCAGGCCAACTGCTTCGACGGCATGTACATCGGGGTGTCCAACAAGGCGGGCTCGCTGAGCGCGGGGCAGGTCACCGTCGCCAAGCGCGACGCGTACGGCCGCGGCGACGGTCCCGGCGACATGCGCGACCACGGCAGTTCCCAGCACGGCGGCGAGTGGTTCGAGCTCGGTCTCGACCGCAATCGCACGGCCCAGTGCAACACCTTCACCGCCTCGGCGAGCGACGTCAGCTGACCCGGAACACCCGAGGGGCCCGCCGTCTTCCCGACGACGGGCCCCTCGTTCGTATGTCAGTGCCCGAAGCGGCGCTGGCCGTGCGCCTGGACACCCTCCGGGTAGGCGGTCTCCGCGTGCAGCGCGAAGTCGATGCCGGAGGTCTCGTCCTCGGGGCTGATCCGGAATCCGATCACCTTGTCGATGAGCTTGCCGAGGCCGAACGACATCCCGAACGCCCAGGCGGCGACCACGAGGACGCCGACGATCTGCTTGCCGAGCTGGGCGAGCCCGCCGCCGTAGAACAGCCCGTCGACGCCGCCGGTCATCACATGCGTGGCCAGCAGGCCGATGAGCAGGGTGCCGATCACGCCGCCGACGAAGTGCACGCCGACCACGTCGAGCGAATCGTCGTAGCCCCCCTTGTGCTTCCAGCCGACCGCGAAGGAACACACCACGCCCGCGGCCAGGCCGACCACGACCGCGCCGACGGTGTTGACCACGCCGCAGGACGGGGTGATGGCGACCAGGCCCGCCACCGCGCCCGACGCCGCGCCGAAGGTCGTCGGCCTGCCGTCGCGGACCTGCTCGACCAGCAGCCAGCCCAGCATGCCGAGGCTGCCCGCCACGAGGGTGTTGAGGAAGACGGCCGCGGCCGTGCCGTTGGCGCCGAGGGCGGAGCCGGAGTTGAAACCGAACCAGCCGAACCACAGCAGGCCCGCGCCGAGCAGCACCAGCGGCAGGCTGTGCGGGCGCATCGCCTCGACGTTGAACCCGATGCGCGGGCCGAGCACCAGCGCCAGCGCGAGGGCGGAGGCGCCCGAGGCGATCTCCACGACGAGGCCGCCCGCGTAGTCCAGGGCGCCGAAGGCGCTCAGCCAGCCGTCCGGACCCCACACCCAGTGCGCGATCGGCGCGTACACGGCCAGGGTCCACAGCGGCACGAACAGCATCCAGCCGGAGAACTTGGCGCGGTCGGCGATGGCGCCCGAGACCAGGGCCGCGGTCAGCACCGCGAAGGTCAGCTGGAAGGTGACGAACAGCAGCTCCGGCACCGATCCGCGGACGGACTCCGGATTGATCCCGGCCAGGCCGAGATGCTCGAGCCCCCCGATGAGCCCGGCGCCCGCGTCGTCGCCGAACGCGAGGGTGTATCCGGCGATCAGCCAGACCACGGTGACCAGCGGGATCGCGATGAAGCTCATCATCAGCATGTTCAGCACGCCTGACGAGCGCACCATCCCGCCGTAGAACACGGCCAGCGCCGGCGTCATCAGCAGCACCATGGCGGTGGCCGCGAGAAGCCAGGCGGTGGCCGCGGGATCGATCGTTGCGGGCACGGTAACTCCTTTCACGCGTGAATGCGTCGCGAAGAAATTACCGAACAGTCACCGGCCCCACCTGCGGCAGATGGGTTTCAGGCGCGTTGGCCCTTGGCCAGGGCACGCAGTCCGCGCCTGCCGGGAACGGGCAGCTCGGTGCCGTCGGTGAGCCATTCGGCGGTGGTGAGCCACAGCCGCTGGCGGTGCGCGTCGGCGACGTCGAAGAAGACCCGGCGCCCGCGATCGTCGCGCAGATCCCGCGACAGCGTCGCCCACGACGGCGGCCGCTCCCGGGTCGCGGCGTAGTCGGCGGCGAACGCGGCGACCATCTTGCCGATCATGTTCACCGGCTTCTGCGACACCCGGTTGCCGTACTTGGTGGTGTGCCAGCGCCGCGCCGCGCACAGCGAACCCGGTGCGGCGCTGGAGGCGATCCAGCCGGCGCGCTGCGCGCGCTCGATCAGCCACAGGTGCTTGACCGCCGACGGCGCGATGTCGCCGACCTTCTCCTGGATCAGGGCCATGATCTGCGGGTCGCCGAGCGCGTCCCGGCGGGTCGGGCCGACGCCGTGCTCGCTCCAGTGCGTGGCCGCCACCCGGGCGAGGATGCGGCCGAACTCGTCGATGTGCCGCTGCGCGCGCCGGCCGAGGCGTTCGATGCGCTCGGCTTCGCGGCGCATCTCGTTCTGCGCGGTGAGCGTGCGGATCGCCGCCATCGTGGGGACCTGGCCGCGTTCGAGGAGTTCCAGAATGGCCGCCGAGGTCGCCGGGTCGGCCGCGGCGGCGACCGGTAGCGAATCGCGTTTGATGGCGTAGTCCTGCGGGCTGATGGCGCGGCTGAGCAGGCCGACAGCGGCGACGTCGCCGGCGAAGTCGGTGTTGGCGAGCCAGGCGGCTGCGATGTCGTCACACGACAGCACGGTGAAACGTTCCTCCGTAGGCGCGGTGGGGGAGCGATCGACGGGCATGGCGCGGGGGTGTAACGCCGGATGCGAGGGGGCGATATGGAGTGCGTGAATGTTGTGCCCCGGTCGGGATGAGGGACCGGCCGGGGTCACCAACCTGATGAAGGTTTGGCCACCGAAGTTGCCGTTATCAACGGTAGCCAGCGAATTGCGCACTTGTCATGGCGGGTGATGCTTTCGTGACTTCCGGAAAAACGGCGTTCAGCCGAGGCAATGTCCGTTGATCGCGACGGTTGTGCACCGCGCGGTCGTTACGGGCGTCTTCGGCGTACCGGAAGTCGGTGGGATCGCCCCGTCCGGATGGGGTAACTCGGAAAACGCCCGGAGATGCCCACCCTGCGTGTATGTGTGATTTAGATCACTGTTTGGCCGGGTGCAAATCGGTTACAACCTGGGGCTCCGGCCGCGGTGCCGCCTGTCGGTGGTTGTCTGTAGATTCTTGGCGTGGCTCTGTACCGGAAGTATCGACCGGCAACGTTCGCTGAGGTGGTAGGGCAGGAGCACGTCACCGAACCCCTCAGTACAGCGCTGGACACCGGCCGTATCAGTCATGCCTATCTCTTCTCCGGTCCGCGCGGCTGCGGCAAGACGTCGTCCGCGCGCATCCTGGCCCGCTCGCTGAACTGTGCGCAGGGCCCCACCTCCACGCCCTGCGGCACCTGCGCCTCCTGCGTGGCGCTCGGCCCCGGCGGCGCGGGCAACCTCGACGTCATCGAGCTCGACGCCGCCAGCCACGGCGGCGTCGACGACACCCGCGAGCTGCGCGACCGCGCGTTCTACGCGCCCGCCGAGTCGCGGTACCGGGTGTTCATCGTCGACGAGGCGCACATGGTCACCACCGCGGGCTTCAACGCGCTGCTCAAGATCGTCGAGGAGCCGCCCGCGCACCTCATCTTCATCTTCGCCACCACCGAGCCGGACAAGGTGCTGCCGACCATCCGCTCGCGCACCCACCACTACCCGTTCCGCCTGCTGCCGCCCGCCACCATGCGCGGCCTGCTCGGCAAGATCTGCGAACAGGAGCACGTGCCGGTCGAGGAGTCGGTCTATCCGCTGGTCATCCGGGCGGGCGGCGGTTCCCCGCGCGACAGCCTCAGCGTCCTCGATCAGCTGCTGGCGGGCGCCGGTCCCGAGGGCGTCACCTACCCCCGCGCGGTCGCCCTGCTCGGCGTCACCGACATCGCCCTCATCGACGACGCGATCGACGCGCTGGCCGCCGCCGACGGCGCGGCCCTGTTCGGGACCGTCGACCGGGTGATGGAAGCGGGTCACGATCCGCGCCGCTTCGCCGTCGACCTGCTCGAACGCCTCCGCGACCTGATCCTGCTGCGCGCCGTGCCCGATGCCGCCGAGCGCGGCCTGGTCTCGGGCCCCGGCGACGTGCTCGAGCGCATGCGCGACCAGGCCGACCGCCTCGGCCCCGCCACCCTCGCCCGCTACGCCGAACTCCTGCACGCCGGCCTCGGCGAGATGCGCGGCGCCACGGCCCCCCGCCTGCTGCTCGAGGTCATCTGCGCGCGCATGCTCCTGCCCTCGGTCTCCGACGCCGAGTCGGCGACCCTCCAGCGGCTGGAACGGCTCGAACGCGGTCTCGCCGGCGGCGCGATCCCGGCCGCCCCCGCGCCGGGCGGCGCCCCGCGCGCCGACGACCGCGAAACCGCCACCCCCGCACCCCCTTCCGCGCCCGCCGCCCCCACCTCCCGCCGCCGCGGCGCCGAACTGCTCGCCGCCGCCCGCGCCGACCGCGAGGCGGCACGCAACGCCGACCGCGGCGACCAGCCGCAGGCTGACGCCGCGCCGGCACCGGGCGAGGCCCCGACGACACGCCCCGCCGAGCCGGCGGAGCCTCGACCCGGGTCGGCCGACGCGCAGGGTGTGGGCGCCACCGATGGGCCGGCGGCCCCGCCCGGTG
>NZ_BAGK01000012.1 GCF_000308795.1 Nocardia thailandica NBRC 100428
CGTCCCGGCCGTCCCAGAGAAAAGCCACCCGAGACAAGGTGCCGAAGGCACGAGTATCGGGTGGCTTTCCGCTGGGACACAGGAGGCCGGGACCCGAGCGCGTCAGCGCTCGAGAAACTCAGCAGGCGACGGTCAGGCGGGTCTTGCCGCGGGCGGCGCGGGCGGCGGCGGCGCGGACGCCCGCGGCGATGGCCACGACGGGCGGGACCCAGCGGGCCTCGGACGGGGCGACACCCCAGGAGGCGTTGCCGGTCGGCAGCAGGGTGGGGGGCAGCGGGATGCTGTCACCGTCGGTGTGCACGGTGACGCCGGCCTCGCGCATGGCGGCGATCGCCATGGTGGCCTTGGCGACGCCGGTCACCAGGTGGATCTCGCGACGCTCCTGGCCGGGGATCTCGATGACCGGGCCGGTCAGGTCGTTGGCGCGCAGGAAGCGGCGCACCGAGGCGGCCAGCTCACCGGTGACCTCGATGGCGGCGATGTTCTCGTCGGTGATCAGGCACAGGCCGTTGGCCGTTTCGGCGACCGTCCATCCACGCTCGGCGTAGTCCTGCATGGCGGCTGCCGTCTCGGCGGCCGATGCGGTGGTCGGAAACGTCGTACGCACTGTTCTTCTCCATTCCCCGGTTAGATCAGTTCCTGCATCCATGCACGTATCGACGCGGGGTGGTCGAGTTGTTACACATCTCCGAAAAAACTTCTCGGGTGTTGTGCTCGTCTCACGTGCCGAGATTCCGCTATCAGTGCTGTGGGCGGTGACCAGTTGGCCGGGACCCCGAAACGGGGCAGGATTGCGGCTATGACCGATGCGCCGGGCGGGGCGGTGCCCGCCGACGAGGACGCCGACGAGTACGAGACCGAAACCCGTTGGCTCACCTGGAGGGAGGCCGCGGGGTCGCGCGCGGCCCGGCGGTCCGCGGGGGAGGCGGACGCGGCGCAGGACGCCGAGGAGATCGAGGACCCGTTCCGGAGCAGGCGCGCGTTCCGCGAGTGGAGCGTGGAGTCGGCCCGCTCGCTGCTCGACGTGCAGTTCCGCAGGCCGGCCACCCGCACGCTGCTGCCCCTCGCCTATGTGCTGAGCGTGGCGAGCTTCGGGATCGGCCTGCCGATCGTGCTGGTCGTGCTGGCCTGGAAGGCGTCGGTGCTGCTCGGCATCCTGGCCGCGCTGGTCGCGATCCCGCTCGGCGTCACCTTCGCTGCCGCGGTCCGGCTGATGCTCGAGTTCGCCGACAACGCGGCGCTGCTGGCGCGGCGCGTCGAGCACATCAGCGACCTGGCCGACGATCTGTTCCAGGCGCTCTCGGACGTGGCCGAACCGGTCAACCAGCTGTCCGAGGACGTGCGGGCCGTGCAGTTCTGGCGATACCGAAAGAAGAGCTCCCGCAAGTAGTTACGGTGCGCGGGAGGCGTACCCGCCGGCCGGGCCGGGACTGGGCGGCGGGGAACACGCTGTGAAACAATCCGTTCGTGTACCTGGAAAATTTCAGGTGCGGCAGGGCGGTCTCCGAAAGTGTGTGGGGAGACCGAGTGTGACAGAGCAGGGGGGAAGTATGGCTTCACCGCAGGGCACCACTGGTTCGACGATGCCGCGCAGGCAGCTCGGCAGGCGGTTACGCGATCTGCGCAACCGGGCCAAGATGACGACCAGGACCGCGGCGCAGCAGTTGGAGTGGTCCGAGGCCAAGATCTGGCGGATCGAGACGGGGCAGACCTCGCTGCGCAGCCTGGATGTGGAGGCGATGTGCAAGGTCTACGGCGCGCCCGCCGAGCAGGTGGCGCCGCTGGCCGCGCTGGCCAAGGAGACCAAGTCCAGGGGCTGGTGGACGGGGTACGCCGATGTGATCCCGGAGGGGTTCGAGGTCTACATCGGTCTCGAGGAGGCGGCGGCCGGGCTCTCGGTGTACGAGGACGGCCTTGTGCCGGCGTTGCTGCAGACCGAGGAGTACACCCGGGCGCTGCTCGAGCAGTCCGATCCGGGGCTGTCCGAGTCGGCCGTCGAGCGCCGGATCCGGGTGAATCAGGCCAGGCAGGCGCAGCTGACCAGGGCGGATTCGCCGCTGCGCGCGCATGTCGTGCTGGCGGAGTCGGTGCTGCGGCGCGGGATCGGCGGTGAGAAGGTCGAGGCCGGGCAGCGGGCGTGGCTGCGTGAGCTGGCCGAGTTGCCGAACGTGCGCATCGAGCTGATCCCGGTCGACAGCGGGTACCACCCCGGGCTGGAGTCGGGCCGGTTCGTGATCCTCGACTTCGACGTCGAGGGCGCGCTGGAGCAGGCCGAGCCGCCGGTGGTGTACGTGGAGACCTTCGCCGGGCTGGTCTACCTGGACAAGCCCGCCGAGTACGAGCGCTACCGGGCGGTGTTCGCCGACCTGCCCGCGCGGCGGCTGGCCGCCGTCTGACCGGCGGCCCCGGGGGTGCGGCGGTGTGTCGTGCCCCCGGGGTTCAGTCCTGCCAGGACTGGGCGAGGACGGCGCGGTGCGTCGGTAGCGCCTCGTCGTAGACCCGCCTGCCCTTCTCGGTGAGGCAGACGAAGACCGCGCGGCGGTCGTTCTCGCACATGGTGCGCCGGACCAGCCCGTCGCGCTCCAATCGCGCCACGGTGCGCGACAGCGCGCTCTGGCTCAGATGGCTGTCGACGGCCAGATCGGCCATGCGGTAGTCGCCGCAGGCCGCGTCGACCAGCCGGTCGAGCGTCTCGAACTCGCTGAGCCCGATGCGGTGCCTGCCCTGAAGCGCCTTCTCCAGCGCGCAGCTCACGTTCGCATGGCGTGCGAGCAGTTCGCGCCAACGTCCGACCAGCTCGGTGGGCGCTTCGTTGCGCCGAGCGGTTTCGGTGGCCGGGTTCGACATGGCCACATCCTAGTCCTCTGGAATTACTTATGCAAGTGCATCTAATGCGTTGGCATTTAATGCGTGTGCATGTAATGTTCCCGCCATGACATCAACGGCAACGCTCTCGGCCGCCGCCGCGACCGATCCGACCAGGTGGTCCGCCCGGCTCTGGGGCATGTTGATCACCCTGTGCATCGTGTTGTTCCTCGACGGCCTCGACGTCTCGATGATCGGCGTCGCCCTGCCGTCCATCGGCGCCGAACTCGACCTGTCCACCTCGACCCTCCAGTGGCTCGTCAGCGGCTACGTGCTCGGCTACGGCGGCCTGCTGCTGCTGGGCGGGCGCACCGCCGACCTGCTCGGCCGCCGCCGGGTCTTCCTGATCGCGCTGGCCGTGTTCGCCGTCGCCTCGCTGGCGGGCGGCCTGGTCAGCTCCGGGCCCCTGCTGATCCTGACCCGCTTCGTCAAGGGCCTCGCCGCCGCCTTCACCGCGCCGACCGGCCTGTCGATCATCACCACCAACTTCGCCGAAGGTCCCGCCCGCAACAAGGCGCTCTCGATCTACACCGTCTTCGGCGCGGGCGGCTACTCCATGGGCCTGCTGTTCGGCGGCCTGATGACCGGCGTCGGCTGGCGCTGGACCTTCCTGCTGCCGGTCCCGGTGGCCCTGGCCGCCCTGGTCGCGGCCTGGTTCCTGGTGCCCAAGGACAAGGGCGCCGAGGAGGGCGGCCACGATCTGCTCGGCGCGCTGACCTCCACCGCGGGCATGCTGCTGCTGGTCTACACCGTCGTCACCGCCCCCGAGGTCGGCTGGACCTCGGTGCGCACCCTGGGCTCCTTCGCCGCGGTGATCGCGCTGTTCGTCGCGTTCGTGCTGGTCGAGCAGCGGGTCGCGCACCCGCTGATCCGTCTCGGCATCCTGCGCAAGCTGTCGCTGGTTCGGGCGGCGCTCGCCATCGTCGCGGTGGCCGGTTCCTACTTCAGCTGGCAGTTCATCGTCACCCTCTACACCCAGGACTCGCTCGGCTGGTCGCCGCTGGAACTGGCGATGGCGCTGCTGCCGGTCGGCGTACTGGTGGTCGGCTCGGCATTCTTCTCCGACAAGCTGGTCGACCGCTTCGGCACCGGCCCGGTCATCGGCGTCACCCTGACCGTCATGGCGATCGGCTACCTGCTGTTCCTGCGGATCGACACCTCGCCGTCCTACCTGACCATGTTCCTGCCCGCGCTGCTGCTGATCGGCATCGGCTGGGTCGGCTTCCCCGCCATCAACATCCAGGCCACCAACGGCATCGATGACGAGGAACAGGGGCTGGCGGCCGGTGTGCTGCAGACCGGCATGCAGGTCGGCGCGGCCATCGTGCTCGCGGTGACCACCGCCATCGTCACCTCCGGCGCCCACGGCGACGGTTCGCCGCAGGCCATGCTCGACGCCTTCCGGCCCGGCCTCGAGTTCGCGGCGGGCGTCGCGATCGTCGGCGCGCTGATCGCCCTGCTGGCCTTCGTGCCCCGCTTCCGCGAGGACAAGCCGGCCGTTGCGGCGCCCGACCGGGAGGTCGAGCTGGTCGGCTGACGTCACCGGGAGCCGAGCCGAGCCGCCCCGCCCGCGACCCACGCGGGCGGGGCGGCGCGTTTCGTCAGCGGCCGGGGAAGGGCGGCGCCACCTGGTCCTTCGCGGAACGGATGTAGGTCAGCGGGCTGCCGTCGCGGCCGACGGTCGGCCAGTCGATGCCGAGGCGGGCGTCGAAGGCGTCCATGTCGTGGTCGTGTTCGGGGGAGTACTCCAGCGAGCACAGGTAGGTGACCGTCGAGCGGTCCTCCAGCGAGAGGATCGCGTGCCCGAGCCCCTCGGAGAGGAAGACCGAGCGGCGGTCGACGTCGTCGAGCAGGACGCTGTCCCACCGGCCGTAGGTGGGGGAAGCGGGCCGCAGGTCGACCACGACGTCGAGGAAGGCCCCGCGGACGCACGTGACGTATTTCGCCTGGCCCGGCGGGTCGTCGGTGTAGTGGATGCCGCGCAGCACCCCCGCGGCCGAGACCGAGGTGTTCACCTGGCGCAGATCCAGCGGGCGGCCGGTCGCCTTCTCGAACTCCGAGGCCTTGAACGACTCGCAGAACATGCCGCGGTCGTCGCCGAGCAGGCGCGGGGTGACCACCCAGGCGCCGGGCACGGCCATCTCCTGGATCAGCACCGTCACCAGTCTTTCCCGCGCTCGATCAGGTCGAGCAGATAGCGGCCGTAGCCGGAGCGGACCATCGGGGCGGCCAGGGCGGCGAGCTGGTCGTCGTCGATGAGGCCGCGCCGCCACGCGACCTCCTCGGGCACGCCGATCTTCAGGCCCTGCCGTTCCTCGATGGTGCGCACGTAGTTGGCGGCGTCGAGCAGCGAGTCGAAGGTGCCGGTGTCGAGCCAGGCGGTGCCGCGGGCGAGCACGTCGACGTGCAGCAGTCCGCGCTCGAGGTACGCGCGGTTGATGTCGGTGATCTCGTACTCCCCGCGCGCCGACGGCCGCAGCCCGTGCGCGATCTCGACCACGGAGTTGTCGTAGAAGTACAGCCCGGGGATGGCGTAGTTCGAGCGCGGCCGCTTGGGCTTCTCCTCGATGGAAACCGCCTTGCCGTCGACGAATTCGACCACGCCGTAGGCGGTCGGGTCGCTGACCCAGTAGGCGAAGACCGCCCCGCCCTCCAGCGTGTGGAAGCGCTCGAGGCTCGCGCCGAGGCCGGGGCCGTGAAAGATGTTGTCGCCGAGCACGAGGGCGACCGAGTCGTCGCCGATGTGCTCGGCGCCGAGCACGAACGCGCGGGCGAGGCCGTCGGGTTCGGGCTGGACGCGGTAGCTGATGGTGACGCCGAACTGGCTGCCGTCGCCGAGCAGGCGGCCGAAGGCGTCGGCGTCCTCGGGGGTGGTGATGACGAGGATGTCGTCGATGCCGGCCAGCATGAGGGTGGACAGCGGGTAGTAGACCATCGGTTTGTCGTAGACCGGGACGAGCTGCTTGCTCACCCCGCGCGTGATCGGGTGCAGCCGCGAACCGGTGCCGCCCGCCAAGATGATTCCGCGCATGGGGGGAGTCTATGGGCGGCGGCCGTTTCCGGGGCGGCTGGGTGGCGGGGCGCAGGTCGCGGCCGTGGGACGGGTGGGGCCGGTGGGGCCCGCGGGGGCCGTGACGATCACCCGGCGGCGCCGGGCAGCCAACGATCCGGTCACGGCACGTTTCGGAGTAGTGCCTCTGTGGCGATAACTGTTGCGTGGATCACTTCGGCATGGTTGTGTGAAACGCCTCTGTGTTAGATGTCAGCGTCGACGTCTCGCCGGTTCACCGGACAGGCTCGACGCGCCCGGCTGTAAAGGTAGGTGCGCGATGGGAGTCCCGAAGATCGGCATTGCCCCCGTTCCCGTGGTGCGGAGCACGCCCGTCGTTCCCGAGGAACGCATGGTCGTCAAGTCGCTGCGGACCAGTACCTCCTCGCGGCTGGTGATGGCCGCCTGCCTCGGCGTGGTCGGCCCGCTGCTGCGCACGGCGCCCATCAACCACACCACCATCCCGATCGCCGCGGCCGCCGTCCAGGCGCTGTCGCACCTGATCCCCGAACCGCAGGGCATCGACCGCGAGAGCGTCGACATGGGCGCCTTCCGGATGGAGATCGTGCGGCCCGCCGGTGGCTCGCGCGCGCTGCGGCACGGCGCGATCCTGTACTTCCACGGCGGCGGGTTCGCCGTCTGTGGCCTGCGCACGCATCGCGGGGTCGCGGCGAGCCTGGCCCGCCGGACCGGGCTGCCGGTCGTCAACGTCGAGTACCGCCAGATGCCGACCTGCGGCATCGACAACTCGATCGAGGACTGCATCCTGGCCTACCGCTGGCTGCTGCGGCACGGCGCCGAACCGGGCCGGATCGTCTTCGCGGGCGATTCGGCGGGCGGGTTCCTGACCTTCGCCACCGCGCTGCGCGCCCGGGAGATCGGGCTGCCGCTGCCCGCGGGCCTGGTCGGCCTCAGCGCCCTGCTCGACCTGGACCACGCGGCCAAGGCCGACTACGTCAACGCCGGCCGCGACGCCTACATCCCGGTCCGCGGCGTCGAGGCCGTCGTGCGCCTCGGCGCGGCGGTGGACGGCGTCGTCGACCCGAAGCTGTCCCCGGTCAACGGCGACCTGGCCGGTCTGCCGCCGGTCCTGCTCATCGCCGCGGAGGACGAACTGCTGCGCTACGACACCGAACTCATGGCCCATCGCCTCACCGCCGCCGGCGTGCCGGTCCAGGTGGAGCTGTGGCGGGGCCAGGTACACGCCTTCATGAGTTTCGTGCCGACCATGCCCGAGAGCCGCGCCGCGCTCGGCCGGGTCGCCCGGTTCGTCCGCACCGCGCTCGAGCCCGCCCAGCGGGCCCGCACCGCCTGAGGCGCGTCGCCGCGTTCGGCTCGAGGGGTCTTGACCACGGTCGGCCTGACGAGTCGGGTCGCGCGCCCGGCGGCACAAAAATGCCCCGTCCGTAGCCGGACGGGGCATTTTCTGGGCTACCTGCCGATTACTTGGCGGGCGCGGTGAAGGGAGCGGTGGTGGTGGCGAAGTACTGGATCGCCGCGGCGATGGCGACCGGCGCGGTGATGAAGATCTGGCCGAGCAGGGTGCCGAGGAAGCCGACACCGGCGGCGCCGACGACGCAACCCGCGATCGGGCCCGCACCGAACAGGGCGAGCAGGACGCCGGTCGCGACGAGGCCGGCAGCGGCGCCCGCGACGCAGCCGATGGCCGCACCGGAGAGGCCACCGACCAGGGTGCCGATGGTGGCGCCCACGCTGATGGTGTCCTTCAGGCGGTTGAACGCGGCGACCTCACGGTCGTACTCGCTCTTCCAGGGAGCCTGGTTCTCGTAGGGCAGGGCGACCGGCTTGTAGACGGCCTGCGAGGCGTCCAGCACGGGGGTCAGGGTGGCGGTGTTGCCGGCGATGTCGGCGGCGATGGGCAGCTCGAAGTCGTCGATGCGGTACTTCAGCTCGGCGCCCTTGACGGTCTCGCCGTTGGCGGCCTTGATCTTCAGCGCGCCGTCCTCGACGACCAGCGAGCCGGAGTCGATGGTGATGATGGCCTTGCTGTCGTCGACGACCTTGGCCTCGTAGTTGATAGGGGCGGCGGCCTCGGCGACGGGCTCGGCGTGCACGGTACCGGCGGTGACGCCCATGGCGGCGATCAGCAGCGCCGAGGTGGCGGCGAATTTCCTCATCTGCATTTTGATAGAACCTCGAAGGTAGAGCGTTCGGAGGGGACCCGCAGATACAAATCGGTCCTCGCTAACGCCCGGTGAACCAGCTGTGACCACGTATTCAAATTTTGTTCACCATGAGTACTTCCATTCCGGTGCGGAGCCGGAAACCTGGGCAAAGACCCGCTTTTTACAGGGAAAACTCGACCCCAGGTCTTAACCTACCGGGCGGTGATGTGGCGGAGGTCACAGCATCCGCGGCGCATTTTCGCCGCCTTCCGGCCGCTTCCCCCGGCGCCGGGCGGCCCTTCCGGCCACGTATCGTTGCCCATGTGCGAGTGCTCGTCACCGGCGGAGCCGGGTTCATCGGTGCCAATTTCGTCCAGCAGACGGTCGCGGAACGTCCCGACGTCGCGGTGACCGTGCTCGACGCGCTCACCTACGCGGGTAACCGGGCGTCGCTGGACCCCGTCGCCGACCGCATCGATTTCGTGCACGGCGATATCGCCGACCTCGACCTCGTCGACCGCCTCGTCGGCGACGCGGACGCCGTCGTCCATTTCGCCGCCGAATCGCACAACGACAACTCCCTGGCCGACCCGTGGCCCTTCGTCCAGACCAATATCGTCGGCACCTACTCGCTGCTGCAGGCCGTCCGCCGCCACGACGTGCGCTATCACCACGTCTCCACCGACGAGGTCTACGGCGACCTCACCCCGGCCGACCCCCGTTTCACCGAATCCACCGCCTACAACCCGTCGAGCCCCTATTCGGCGACGAAAGCGGGCAGCGATCTGCTCGTGCGCGCCTGGACCCGGTCCTTCGGTGTGCGCGCGACCCTGTCCAACTGCTCCAACAACTACGGGCCGTACCAGCACGTCGAGAAATTCATTCCGCGCCAGATCACCAATCTCATCGACGGCGTGCGCCCCCGGCTCTACGGGCGCGGCCACCAGGTGCGCGACTGGATCCACGTCGACGACCACAACCGCGCGGTCTGGGACGTGCTCGAGCGCGGCCGGATCGGGCAGACCTACCTCATCGGCGCCGATGGGGAGCTCGACAACCGCACCGTCATCGAGCTGCTGCTCGAGGCGTTCGGCCGCGACCGCGACGACTTCGACCACGTCACCGACCGGCCCGGCCACGACCAGCGGTACGCCATCGACGCCAGCCTGCTGCGTTCGGAACTGGGCTGGTCGCCGCGCTATTCGGATTTCCGGGCCGGCCTCGCCGACACGATCGCCTGGTATCGCGCCAACGAATCCTGGTGGCGCCCGGCGAAAACGGTCACCGAGAAGGCGTACGCGGCCGCCGGGGAGAAAATCCTCTGATCAGCCCCAGACCACCGTGTAATAGGTGGCCGCCGCCGCGACGAGCGCGAACACCGACGCGCTCACCACGGTGATCGCGGTGCCGCGGGACGGCGTGTTTCCCGCGGCGTCGGTCAGGCGCAACGGAATCCAGCGCGCCAGCACCGCCATCCCGAGGATGGCCAGCGGCACGAAATAGCGGCCCTGCACGCCGTCGATGATGTAGAAACCCACCGGCGTGAACGACATGAACAAAGTCACGTAGATCATCGCCACGCTGGCCAGCACGGTCAGCGCGACGATCAGGGTGCGGCGGAATGTCGCGCCTGCCGCCGGCATCCGTTCGGCGATACCGAAACTCACCGCGAACGCGATCAGGCAGGCCAGCATCGAAATCGCGGGCACGTCGACGTACGCGAAACCGAGTTCGCCGAAGAACTGGTTGAACCAGCGGTGGTCGCGCAGCGCGATGCTCTCGCCGAAGGTGTGCAGGAATTCCAGCGGATCGGTGAGCACGCCCTTCAGCTGCTCGCCGGGACGCACCGAATGCCACTGGTGCGGCGGGCGCATGAGGCCCATCCCCTCACCCGTCGGCGCGGCCACCTTCGTCCACGCGAGGAACAGCAGGCCACCGAGCGCGGCCACCGCCCACGGCACGAGCCGCCACCGCCCGGCGAATCCGAGGCGCTCGGCGGGGATGACCACGACCAGCATCGCGATCAACACGTAGGTCGGCTTGCTCAGCGGCAGCGCGACCGTCGCCGCCAGCAGCGCCGCGGTCTCCGCGACCGGCAGGCGCCGACCGAGGAACAGCGCCTTCACCAGCAGCGCCGAGACCAGGATGGCCAGCGCGTTGGTCAGCGTGTCCGCGGTGACCGTGCCCGCCTGGAACAGCGCGATGGGCAGGACGGCGACGGTGAACACCAGCCACTGGATCCGCGTGCCGCGCAGCGCGAACAGCGCGAAGCCGACGACGAGGACGTAGGTCAGCAGCCCCGCCAGCCGGGTCAGCAGGAACAGCGACCCGACGTCGAGGCCGAGGGCCTGGCCGAGCCGGATGCCGACGGCGGCGGGCACGTACGGGACCGGCGAGTAGGCGGCGGTGTTGGTGAACCACATCGTCTTGGTCGCGTCGGTGACCTCCGCCGCGCCGAGCCGGTCGTAGGCGCCGGGGTCGGCCACCATGGCGTCGGGCTCGTCGGGGTTCTCGCGGTAGTCGCGGAAGGCGTAGTCCATGAGCGTGTCCACGCTGACCGGGATCTGGCCGCCGTAGGCGACCGCGCGGTCGTCGGGGATCTGCTGCGGGAACACCCCGCCGTGCGCCACCTGGTAGGCGCGGCCGAACTGGGTGATCTCGTCGTGGCCCCAGAAGGCGGGCGTGAGCACCGCCCACAGTGCGCCGAAGATCGTCGCGACCAGGGCGAAGACGACGGTGGCCGTGCCGAGCCGCGAGGTCAGCGGGCGCACCGGCGCCACGAGCTTGTCGAACCGGGACGAACCGTCCTGCGCTGCCGCCGGTTCGGGCTGGGCGGTGGCAGCGTCGGTGGCGGTCGTCGTCACCGGGGGTCCCCGGCCGGCCGCAGGTCCTCGGCGCCGACCGCCGAATAGCGCAGGTAGATCAGGCGGGCCGCCTCGTGCCGGGACCGGCGGATGCCGTCGAGGATCAGCCCCGCGGTCCAGGCCAGGCTGCCGAGCAGCAGCAGCGTGAACGCCAGGAACAGCGTCGGGAACCGCGGCACGGTGTGGGTGTTGTAGAACTCGACCAGGATCGGGATGGTCAGCACGATCGAGATCAGCCAGGCCAGCGTGCCGAACAGGCCGTAGAACGCCACCGGGCGCTCGTGCCGGGCGAGGCCGATGATCAGCGCGAGGATCTTGCTGCCGTCACGGTAGGTACGCAGTTTCGACTCGCTGCCCGCGGGGCGATCGCGGAAGCCGACCGCCACCGCGGTCTGCGGCACCCGCAGGTGCAGCGAGTGGACGGTCAGCTCGGTCTCGATCTCGAACTCGCGCGACACCGCGGGGAAGCTCTTCACGAAGCGCCGGGAGAAGACACGGAAACCGCTCAGCATGTCCTCGACGTTCTCGCCGAACACCTTCCCGACGACCCCGTTGAGGACCTTGTTGCCGGTCTCGTGGCCGCTGCGGTAGGCGTTGGCGTCCTCGTCCTGCTTGCGCACGCCGAGCACGTGGTCGTAGGGGCCCGACAGCAGCGTCTCGATCATCTGCGGCGCGGCGGACGCCTCATACGTGTCGTCGCCGTCGATCATCAGATAGACGTCGGCCTCGATATCGGCGAAGGCCCGGCGCACGACATTGCCCTTGCCCTTGGTGTTCTCGAATCGCACGATCGCGCCCGCCTCGCGCGCCCGCTCGGCGGTCCGGTCGGTGCTGAGATTGTCGTAGACGTACACCACGATTCCCGGCACGGCGGCCTTCAGGTCGGTGACGACCTTGGCGACCGCCGCCTCTTCGTTGTGGCACGGGACGACGGCGGCAATGCGAAGCTCGGTGGAGTCCACCCGGGTCATTCCTCGGTGTAGGCGTGAAGGGATCACCCGGCAGGCTACAGGGTCCGTGCGGCGTCGGCGCGCCCGCGTCGCGACCCCTTCGGGCCGCCGCGCGACGGGTGGGGTTGTAGCGTGACGGGGTGTCGCAGTCCGATCCCCCGCTCGCCGCCCCCGTGCCCGTCGGCACGCCGTCCACGCTGGTGGGGAAGGTGCTCGAGGGGTTGCGGCAGGGCGCGGCGTTCCTGGTGGTCGGCGCCGTCGGATTCCTCGTCGACGCGGGCACCTACAACCTGCTCGTCTTCTGGGACGGCGGACTGTCCTGGGGCGAGGGTGTGCTGTACCACTCGCCGCTGGCGGCCAAGATCATCGCGATCGGTGTGGCCACGGTGGTCACCTACTTCGGCAACAAGTGGTGGACCTTCTCGCACAAGCAGGGCGGCAGCCCGGCGCGCGAATATGTGCTCTACGCGCTGTTCAATGTCATCGCGATCGCATTGCAGCTCGGCTGCCTCGGCTTTTCCCGCTATGTGCTGGATCTGTCGAGCCCGCTCTCGGACAATATCTCCGGCACGCTGATCGGGCAGATCGTCGCGGTGGTGTTCCGCTATTGGGCCTACGACAAATTCGTCTTCACCGGAAGCGGGGCGGACCAGGCACAACACGCGCGGACGGAGCCGGGGGCTCACTGACGGCGCGCGGGCCGTCCGCGATTGATATTCTCACCCCCGCCCGCTGGCGCGTACGCATTCGAGTGATTTCGAGGACTTCATGGAGCAGTCGGCTACCCAGGCCGTGACCGGATCGAACGAGGGTACGGTGTCCGCACCGGCCACGCTGACCGATGGGCACGCCGCTCCGGACCGGCTCGTGCTCGCGCGCGGCATCTTCACCGGCCCGTCGGCGAAGGTGAGCGACGAGCTCTACGCGGTCGTCAAGGGCGGCGCCGCGGTGCGCGAACGGCTGTCGCTGCGGCTGCCCAAGGGGGCGACGGCCCACACCAACACCTACTTCGGCCGGTTCGCCGCGAGCTACTGGCAGCGCTGGACCACCGTCACCGAGGTCAGGGCCTCGGCCGCGCTCGAGGTCGGCGGCAAGGCGCGGGTGCGCCTGGTCGCCTCCGACATCGCGGGCCACCGCCGCATCATCGACACCGTCACGGTGACCGCCAGCGGCGTGGTCAGCCTGACCGCCCCGCTCGACCAGTACGTCGACGGCGGCGCGCTGTGGCTGGAGTTCGACGCCGTCGGCGGCGACCTCGGCGTCACGGCGCTGACCTGGACCGCGCCCGCCCCGGAGACCCTGCGCCCGGTCGCGATCGCCATCTGCACCTTCAACAGGGCCGCCGACTGCGCCGAGACCGTCGCCGCGCTGGCCTCGGATCCGACCGTGCTCGGCCTGATCGACGCGGTGTACGTGGTCGACCAGGGCACCGACCTGGTCGAGGACCGCCCGACGTTCCAGCAGGTCCGCCCCGCGTTCGGCGACAAGCTGCGCTACATCCGCCAGCCCAACCTCGGCGGCGCGGGCGGTTTCACCCGCGGCCTGTACGAGGTGTCGGCCACGAACGAGCACGCCGACGTCATCCTCATGGACGACGACATCCTCTGCGAGCCCGAGACCGTGCTCCGGTTGCAGGCGTTCGCCAACCTGACCGTCGAGCCCACCCTCGTCGGCGCGCAGATGCTGTTCCTCCTCAACCCCGACTACCTCAACGTCGGCGCGGAGGAGGTGCACCTGCACGAGCTCAAGCACGGCCAGAAGGTGCCCAAGGCGCTGCGCAACACCTCCATGCTCAAGAAGAACCAGGAGCGGCGCGTCGACGCGGGCTACAACGCCTGGTGGACCTGCCTGATCCCGGCCGAGGTGGTCCGCGAGATCGGGCTGCCCGTCCCGATCTTCTTCCAGTGGGACGACGTCGAGTACGGCATCCGCGCCCGCGAGCACGGTTTCGTCACCGTCACCCTGCCCAACGCGGCGGTGTGGCACGCGGACTTCTACTGGAAGGACTACGACGACTGGGCGCGCTACTTCAGCACCCGTAACTCGCTCATCGTCGGCGCCCTGCACGCCGATCTCGACGCGAAGTCGATCACCAGGGAGTTCTTCCGCTACATCGCCGAGCACCTGGTCGGCATGCAGTACGGGCTGGTGCACACCACGCTGCAGGGCATCGAGGACTTCATGAAGGGCCCGCAGGTGCTGCGCGACGGCGGCATCGCCGCGCTCGCCTCGGCCCGCACCAGCCGCGCCGACTACGCCGAGACCATCAAGCACCCGGCCGCGACGCCGCCGGTGAACTCGGCCGACATCCAGATCCGGCGCGCGGGCGGCGAGCCGAGCCGGATCACCCTCGTGCTCATCAAGCGGGCGATCACCCAGTGGACCGGCCGCACCCAGCACGGCCTGATCGGGGTCACTCGCGAGGACGCGCACTGGTGGCACGTCGGCCTGTTCGACCACGTGGTGGTCACCGACGCCTCCCAGTCGGGCGTGCGCGTGCGCCGTCGCGACAAGGCCCGCGCCCGCGCCCTGCTGATCCGCACCTACCGCACGCTGCGCAAGCTGCGCCGCGAGCTGCCCGCGTTGCAGGCGCAGTACCGGGCCGCCGTGCCCGAGCTGACCAGCCGCGCCAACTGGGCCCGGCTGTACGGGATCGACGCCGACTGACGCCGGCGTGACCCGCGCACTGCGGCCCGCCACCGCCGCCGACGCGGAGGCGCTGGGCGGGCTGCTCTCCGAACTGCACGCGCACTACGGGAAGTCGTGGCCGGCCGTGGTCCAGGTACGGCTGCACAGGGCCTGGTTCCCCGGCGGCGAGGTGGCGCGGCCCGCGCCGCTGCTCGTGCTCGACGACGACGTGCCGGTCGGGTTCGCGGTATACGGGCCGCCGAGTACCTACGGGGGATCGGTCGGCCCGATCCGGATCACGGAGTTCGGCGTCGCCGGGTCGGCGCTGGGCACCGGCGTCGGCGCGGCGCTGTACTCCCGGCTCGAGCGGATCGCGGCCGAGCTGGGGAGCCGACTCGAGGCGCCGGCTCAGGCCGACCCCGACGTCTTCGTGACCGTGGAGCGGTATGTCCACCCGAGCCTGATCGATCTCGAGCGGGAGCGGGCGGACGCGGCCCGGTGGGCGGACCTGCGCGCGCTGTGCGCCGACAAGGGCTGGCCCCCACCCCGATACACCAACCTGTGGAAGACCTACGTCGACCACCGGCATGGCGACCTGCTCGCCGAGGGCGAGGTGCCGTTCGTGGAGCTGTCCGACGGACGCCTCGTCACGGCCCGCTTCCGTACGATCTGGAAGGACGACCGTTACCTCGGCCCCGACGCCGTGACCGGATGGTCATTGGCACTGGCCGATTCGGCGCTGCGCTCCCTCGGCGCGCTGAGCATCGAGTTCGGCTGGTCCCTCGCGACGAAGCGGCCCGCCGTCGCCGTGCGCGGCGACGACGGCATCGAATCGGTGACCTACCCCTTCTACGAGGGCAGCCACTTCGGGTCGTCGTCGGGCACGGTGACCTACCGGATCGATCCCCTCGCAGGCACGGTGGCGTGCCGGGAGGACCTGACCTTCGAGCGCGACTGACCCGGCGCGGGGGCGAAACCGCGACCCCCGCACCGGGTCCCGCTCACATCGAGCCTGCCACCGCCAGCACGATGCTCAGCAGCACGATCACCAGCGGCAGTGCCATGAGCGCGATCATCAGCGGCATGCCCGGCGTCTTCTGCGGCACCGGCCCGATGGCGCCGTTGAAGAACATCGCGGCGGGCGAGCGGTAGTAGACCCGGGCGCCGGGCCCGTCGGTCACGACCACCTGCGTCTGCGCGGGACCCATATCGATCAGCCACGGCGTCACCACGCGCACGTGATACTGGCCCGGCCCCACCGGAATATGGGTCGGCCCCCACTGCGCGTGCGGCACCGGTTGGCCGTTGAGGAAGATCTTCGGCTTCACCAGCGCGAGCATGAACGCCAGCGGGAAATAGGACGCGTCCACCGTCAGCCCGGGCGGCGCGGGCTCGCCCGCCGCGCCCCGCGGCCCGCTCACCTGCGACCCCTGCGGATGACCCGGCTGGGGATGGCCGGGCGAACCCGGCTGCCCCCCGAACCCCTGGGCCGCGCCGGGGGACGCCTGTGCATAACCCGGCTGCGGGATGTTCGGCGAGCTGTAGGGACTCGACGATCCGGGCTGCGGGAAGTTCGGTGCGCTGTAGGGGCTCGATGACCCAGGCTGCGGCAGGTTCGGTGTGCTGAACGGGCTCGACGATCCAGGCTGCGGAATCCCCGGCGAACTGTAGGGGCTCGCCGACCCCGGCTGCGCATTACCCGGGTAGCTGTGAGCGTTCGGCGATCCGGGCTGCGGAATCCCCGGCGAGCTGAACGGGTTTCCCGCCGCCGCGCCCGGCTGGGCGTAGCTGGGCTGGGGGATGCCCGGCGAGCTGTACGGGCTCTGCGTCGGCAGACCCGGCGAACTCGGGGGCGCCTGGATCACACCGCCCTGACCGGGCGCGGGGGACGCCTGTGCATAACCCGGCTGCCCGCCGGCGTGACCACCGAACCCCGGCCCGCCCTGTGGATGACCCGCCTGGCCGCCACCGAACTGCCCCTGGGCCGCCCCGGCCTGGGGATGACCCGGCGACGAAAGCCCGCCGCCGAACGGCTGCCCCAGCCCCGCGCCACCCGGAGCCGGCGCGTATCCCGCGCCGGGCTGCCCGGTCGCACCGTATCCTGCTCCCGGCTGACCCGGCTGACCCGGCTGACCCGGCTGACCCGGCTGACCCGGCTGACCCGGCTGACCCGGCTGACCCGGCTGACCCGGCTGACCCGGCTGACCGCCGAACCCCACGTCGGCGGGCTGCCCGAAAGAGCCGTTCCCCGCGTCGGGCCGGCCGGCGTGCGCCTGACCGAACGCCGCACCCGGCTGCCCGAATCCGCCACCCGCGTGCGGCTGACCGAACCCCGCGCCTGCCGGCGCCTCACCGAACCCACCACCCGGCTGCGGCTGGCCCGACCCGCTACCCGGTTGCGCCTGGCCGAACCCACTACCCGGTTGCGGCTGCCCGAACCCGTCACCCGGCCGCGCCTGCCCGAACCCGCCACCCTGTTGCGCCTGGCCGAACCCACTACCCGGTTGCGGCTGACCGAACCCGCCACCCGGCCGCGCCTGCCCGAACCCGCTGCCGTCCTGCCGGCCCGGTCCGCCGGGCTGTCCGAAGCCCGCGCCCGGCTGCGGGCTGCTGGCGTCGGGCCCACCGGAAGCGCCACCCGGCTGGGGCCGGCCCGGTGTGTCGAACCACGATCCCGGCTGCGCGCCCTGGCCCGGCCTGCCCGGGACGTTCCCGTCCTGCGGGCGCCCACCGGGAGCGTCGGGGCGCCAGGCCCCGCCCTCACCGGACTGCTGCGGTGGCGGAAATCCGCCGGATTCGGTCATTCTCGCTCCCAGATAGCCAACAGTGCGTTGCGAACACTATCGCGGGATGTGACGACCGGCGCGGTGAGCACCGGCCGTCACACGGTCGCAAAGAACCTCGCTCAGCGATGTCCTCGTTCGCGGTAGTTGCGGCGCTGGGTGCGGCTGATCTCCTTCCAGACCCGTTGACGTTCGGCGGCCAGCCGCTTGTCGGTGCGGGCGGCCATCCACTCGTTCTCGCGCGCCAGCTTCCGGTAGCTGGTCAGCCTGCGCGGTGTCAGGGCGCCGTCGGCGATGGCGGCCTGCACCGCGCAGCCGGGCTCGGTGTCGTGCGCGCAGTCGGCGAATCGGCAGTCCTCGGAGAGGGATTCGATGTCGGCGAAGGCGCGGCCGATGCCTTCGGCCGCGTCCCACAGGCCGATACCGCGCAGCCCGGGGGTGTCGATGAGCGTGCCGCCACCCGGCAGCGGGCGCAGTTCCCGGTGCACGGTCGTGTGCCGACCCTTGCCGTCGGCCGAGCGCACCGCACCGGTCGCGAAGACCTCCGCGCCGAGCAGCGCGTTGGCCAGCGTCGACTTGCCCGCGCCGGACGGCCCGAGCAAGGCGACCGTCCCCTGCAACAGGGCGGCGAGCACGTCCATCCCGGCGCCGTCGGTGGCGCTGACCGCGACCACCGCCGCGCCGGGCGCCGCCGCGCGCACCTCGTCGAGCGGAAGCCAGGTCGCGGCATCGGCCTTGGTGAGGACGACGACCGGTTGGGCGCCGCTCTCCCAGGTCAGCGCGAGCAGCCGCTCGATGCGGCCCAGGTCGACGTCGCCGTCGGCGGCCGAGCACAGCAGCACGGTGTCGACGTTGGCGGCGAGGACCTGTCCCTCGGAGCGGCCGGACACGGTGGACCGGACGATGGCGGTGCGGCGGGGCAGCAGCTGCCGCACCGCGCCGGTGGCGTCGAGCGCGACCCAGTCACCGGTGCACAGGCCACTGGTCGCGGAATCGGGACGCGGACAGCTCGCGCGGCCGAGGCCGCCGGGGCCGGCGACATCGCATTCGCTGCGATCCATGCGGATCACCCGGGCGGGCACGCAGCCCTCGGGAACGAGCGGGAGGTAGTGCAGAGCTACGGCTTCGGTCCAGCCGTAAGGGACGAGGAGGTCGTAATCGACCATGAGAGAGGATCCTTCGACGGGCGCGAACCCGGCGAGGGGTTCAGCGCGAGGAGATGATGTCCAGGACGAACTCGGCAGGCGCGTACGCGCGCTGCCCGGGCACGGCAATCCGCACGACGGTCATGGACATCCACCTCCTCTTCGAAAGTCGTCTCCGACTCTGCCGCATCCGGGAGGACACGGCAACCGAATTAATCCTCCGGGCCTCAGCCCTTCTTCTGCTCCGGCTTGCCGAACTGCTCGTTGCGGCCGAGCGAGCGCAGCCGGAACCACTCCTTCAGCCCCGCCGGGTCGCGGCGGGTCACCAGGAAGAACCAGGAGAAGCGGATCCACTCCTGCGGCAGCAGCTTCCGCATGCCCGGCTGGGACATGAGATAGCCGCGGTTGCGGTAGGTGAAGTAGCGCTTGACCGGGTCGTCCGGGTACTGGGTGTGCATGCGGCCGCCGAGGATCGGCTTGAACTCGGCCGACCCGTTGGGGTGCAGGTAGGCGGTCTGCAGGCAGGTGCCGAAGGGCAGGCCCGAGCGGACCAGCCTGCGGTGCACCTCGACCTCGTCGCCGCGCACGAACAGGCGCAGGTCGGGGACGCCGATGAGGTCGACGGCCTTGGCCGAGATCAGCGCGCCGTTGAACAGCGAGGCGATACCGGGGAGGAAGTCCTCGTCGCCGAGTTCCGAGCGCAGCCTGCGCCACACCACGCCCCGGCGCAGCGGGAAGGCGAGCCGGTCCGGCTCGTCGATGTCGCAGACCACCGGGGACACCTCGACGAGGTCGTACTTGCGCGCGCACGCGATCAGCGTGGCCAGCACGTCGGGACCGTCGGGGCGGCCGTCGTCGTCGGCCAGCCACACCCAGTCCGCGCCGAGGGTCAGCGCGTGCAGCATGCCGAGCGCGAAACCGCCCGCGCCGCCGAGGTTGTGGCGCGAACCCAGGTAGGTCGCCTCGATCGGCTGCTGGGCGACCAGCTCGGCCACCTCGTCCTCGTTGGCGTTGTCCACCACGATCAGGTGGTCGATCGGCCGGGTCTGCGAGGCGAGCACCTTCAGCGACTCGGCGAGCAGCTCGCGCCGCTTGTGGGTCACCACGACGGCGACGATGCGCGCCGACGGACCGGTCTCGGTGGACAGATCCGCGAGCGTCGCGCCCTCGGGCAGCTCCGCGTCGTCGGGCAGCACGTTCGGTGAACTCATTTAGTGGTCACTGCTTTCGCCTCGGCCTCCATGTCACGCAGCACCTGCGCGACGTGATTACCCGCCTCCGGACCCTCGTACGCGCGGACCACGTCCTCGATCCCGCCGTGTTCGCGCACCTGTCCGTGATCGATCCACAGCGCGGTGTCGCAGAGCTGCGCGAGGAACTCGTTCGAGTGGCTGGCGAAGACCAGGATGCCGGAGCGGGCCACCAGATTCTGCAGGCGCACCCGGGCTTTCTTCATGAATTCCGCGTCGACCGCGCCGATGCCCTCGTCGAGCAGCAGGATCTCGGGGTCGATGGAGGTGACCACGCCCATGGCCAGGCGCACCCGCATGCCGGTGGAGTAGGTGCGCAGCGGCATCGACAGGTACTCGCCGAGTTCGGTGAAGTCGGCGATCTCGTCGATCTTGGCCATCATCTGCTTGCGGGTCTGGCCGAGGAACAGGCCGCGGATGATGATGTTCTCGTAGCCGGAGATCTCCGGGTCCATGCCGACGCCGAGGTCGAACACCGGCGCCACCCGGCCGCGGATCCGCGCGCTCCCCCGGGAGGGCTCGTAGATGCCCGACAGCAGCCGCAGCAGCGTCGACTTGCCCGCGCCGTTGTGGCCGACCAGGCCGACCCGGTCACCCTCCTTGAGCGAGAGGTTGATGTCGCGCAGCGCCTCGACGACCACGACGTCGGAGCTGTTGCGGCCGATCGCGCCGCCCGCCTTGCCGAGGAAGGCCTTCTTCAGCGACCGCGACTTGGCGTCGAAGATCGGGAACTCCACCCACGCCTGATGGGTTTCGATACTCACACGGCTCATCGCGAAGTTCTCTCCTAAACCCAGTACGGCACGCGGGCACGGTACTGCTTCATCGCCAGCACCGCGGCGATCCAGCCGACGGCGGTGATGGCCAGCACGATCACCCAGTGGCGCAGGGCCGAGGGCTCGCCGAGCAGGGGCGCGCGCACGATCTCGAGGTAGTGGTAGGTGGGCACGATCTCGATCAGCCGGGCCCGCTCGCTGAGCTCGCCGGAGGCGTTCTGCAGGGTCTTGGTCGACCACATGACCGGGGTCAGCACGAACAGCATCAGGGTGGTGCTGCCCAGGATGGGCGCGATGTCG
Source organism: Nocardia thailandica NBRC 100428 (assembly GCF_000308795.1). Taxonomy (GTDB): domain Bacteria; phylum Actinomycetota; class Actinomycetes; order Mycobacteriales; family Mycobacteriaceae; genus Nocardia; species Nocardia thailandica. The sequence goes on from NZ_BAGK01000012.1 coordinate 20,737, forward strand.
CGGTAGCGGGTGGCGAAGATGCCGAACACGATCGAGACCCACATGGCGTTGAGGAACAGCAGGACGACCGCGGGGATCGCCAGCAGCACCGAGGCGTCCAGGTGTTTCCAGATGGAGAACGCCAGCAGCAGCACCAGGTAGATCACCGCGTTGTGCGCGAAGAACAGGAACTGCCGCCACACCAGCCGGTACACGTGCACGCTCAGCGCGGAGGGCAGCTGTTTGATCAGGCCCTCGTTGGCGATGAACACGTCCGAGCCCTCGAGGATCGAGGCGGAGATGACGTTCCAGACGATCAGGCCGACCGTGACGTACGGCAGGTACTCGCTGATCGGCTGATCGAACAGCGTCGCGTACAGCAGACCCATCGCCAGCGCCTGCAGACCCGTCGCGATGGTGATCCAGAACGGGCCGAGCACCGAGCGGCGGTACCGCTGCTTGATGTCCTGCCAACCGAGCGACAGCCACAGCTCCCGCTGGGCGAAGCCGTCGCGCATGTCCTGGAAGGCGCGCTTGAAGGTCTGGGAGTCCGACACCATCGGGGTGCTGCTCAGCAGAGGAGACCCCGCGGTGTCGTCGGACGCCTCGGCGGCCGGGTGATCTCCGGTCGGCTCGATCGGCTGGTCGTCGGGATCCACGGGGCTCTCTTCGGGACGCACGTCACTCGGTCCGGGGACCGAATCGGGGCGAGCGGCAGCACTGGGCACAAGCGCCGAGCCTACCGTGCCCGATCTCTACAGGTACTGGCCTCCGCCCGCGCTGTGACCGCCACGCGGATCGGCGGCGTGCAGGCCGGGCGGCAGGGCGCCCTGTCGCATCTGCTCCAGCTGCGCGCGGGCGGCCATCTGCTGGGCGAACAGCGCGGTCTGGATGCCGTGGAACAGGCCCTCCAGCCAGCCGACCAGCTGGGCCTGGGCGATCCGCAGCTCGGCGTCGGACGGCACGCTGTCGTCGGTGAACGGCAGGGTCAGCCGTTCCAGCTCCTCGCGCAGCTCCGGCGCGAGGCCTTGCTCGAGCTCCCGCACCGAGGACGTGTGGATCTCCTTGAGCCGGGTGCGGCTCGCCTCGTCCAGGGGGGCTGCGCGGACCTCCTCGAGCAGCTGTTTGATCATGGTGCCGATGCGCATGACCTTGGCGGGCTGCTCGACCATGTCGGCCAGCGATTCGCGGGGTTCGGCGTCGTCGTCGCCCGTCGCGTTCTCGTCGTCGACCACCTGACCGGACAGCGGCGACCGGGCGTTCGCGTCGATCGGCAGGGCCAGCGGACGGCCGTCGGGTCCGATCACGACGACGGATTCGGGTGCGTCCTCGGAGTGGGTCATGCTCCCCATCATGTCGCGTCCATGGCGATCGCGCTAAAACCGGCTACACGGTTACACGTCGATACCGGCTGCCCTTAAAGTGGCCAGCATGACTTATGACGTCGCGAGGGTTCGGGGCCTTATACCGTCCCTGGGCGACGGCTGGATCCATCTGGACCCGCAGGCGGGGATGCTGGTTCCCGATTCGGTATCGCGCGCCGTCTCAACGGGTTTCCGTACCTCCTCGTTCTCGCACGGCGGCAGGCATCCGGCGGCCGCGCGCAGCGGCGCCCTGCTCGACGCCGCGCGCGAGGCGGTGGCCGACCTGGTCGGCGGCGATCCGGCGGGCGTCGTCCTCGGTCCGGACCGGGCCGTGCTGCTGGCCTGGCTGGCGGAGTCGCTGAGTTCGCGGCTCGGCCTGGGGACCGGCATCGTGCTGTCCCGGCTCGACGACGAGGCCAACGTCGCGCCCTGGCTGCGCATCGCCAACCGCTACGGCGCGCACGTGCGCTGGGCCGAGGTCGAGATCGAGACCTGCGAGATGCCGTCGTGGCAGTTCGAGGAGCTCATCGGCCCGACCGCGCGGCTGGTCGCGCTGACGGCGGCCTCCCCGATCGTCGGCTCGGCGCCCGCGGTGCGCGTCGCGGCGGACCGGGTGCACGAGGTCGGCGGCCTGCTGGTCGCCGACGCGTTCGGTGCCGCGCCCTACGCGCTGATCGACATCGACGAGCTCAACGCCGACGTGGTCGCCCTGAGCGCGCCGTCGTGGGGCGGCCCGCAGGTGGGCGCGCTCGTGTTCCGCGATCCGGCGTTCCTCGACCGCATCCCGTCCATGTCGCTCAACCCGTACGCCAAGGGCGCCGAGCGGCTCGAGGTCGGCGGGCACCAGTACGCGCTGCTGGCCGGGCTGACCGAGTCGATCGAGTTCCTGGCCGGCCTGGACGAGCGGGCCAGGGGCACGCGCCGGGAGCGGCTGGAGATGTCGATCACCTCGCTGCAGGACTATCACGACCAGCTCTTCGACCACCTCATGCTGGTGCTGGAGAAGATCGACAACCTGACCGTCATCGGCCGGGCGTCGACCCGCATCCCGACGGTGAGCTTCACGGTGGCCGGGATGCAGGCGGAGAAGGTGGCCGCGAAGCTGGCCGATCTGCGGATCGGCACGGTCAGCGGGGTGCACGGCGGCAGCAGGCTGCTCGACGCGCTCGGCGTCAACGACGAGGGCGGCGCGGTCACCATCGGCCTCGCGCCCTACACCACCCGCTACGAGATCGATCAGCTCGGCCGCGCGCTGTCGAGCCTGGAGAACTAGTCCCGGATCCGCAGCAGGACCTTGCCGACGGTGTCGGCGTCGTCGAGGAGTTCGTGCGCGCGCCCGGCCGCCGTCACCGGCAGCTCGGCGCTGATCACCGGCACCACCTCGCCCGCGGTGACCAGCGGCCACAGGTGCTCGCGCACGGCCGCGACGATCTCGGCCTTGCTGCCCGCGCCCGCCCGCGGCCGGTTGCGCACGTTCGTCGCGTGCACGGTGCCCCATTTGCCGAGCAGGGCGCCCAGATTCAGCTCGCCGGTGACCCCGCCCTGCATGCCGATGACGACGAGCCTGCCGTGCGCGGCCAGTGCCTGCACGTTGCGTTCGAGGTAGGCGGCGCCCATGTTGTCGAGGATGACGTCGGCGCCGGTGCCGCCCGCGCCCGCCGGTTCGGCGGCGACGACGGTCACGAAATCCTGGGTGCGGTAGTTGATCAGGATGTCGGCGCCCAGTTCCGCGCAGCGGGCGAGCTTGGCGTCGCTGCCCGCGGTGACGGCCACCCGCGCGCCGAGCCGCTTGGCGACCTGGATGGCGTGGGTGCCGATGCCACCGCCGCCGCCGTGGATCAACACCAGCTGGCCCGCGCGCAGTCCCGCGACCATGACCAGGTTCGACCAGACCGTGGCCGCCACCTCGGGCAGGCCCGCCGCGGCGATCAGGTCGAGGTCCTCGGGCACCGGCAGCAGCTGGGTGGCGGGCACGGCGACCCGCTCGGCGTAGCCGCCGCCGGACAGCAGCGCGCACACCCGGTCGCCGACCGCCCAGTCCCGCACCCCAGGCCCGAGCGCCGCGACGATGCCCGAGCATTCCAGTCCGGGTACCGAACTCGCGTCGGCGGGCGGCGGATAGAGCCCGCGCCGCTGCAGCACGTCGGCCCGGTTGACCCCCGCGGCGACCACGTCGACGAGGACTTCGCCGGGACCCGCCTCGGGGTCGACCGTCTCGGTCCACACCATGACCTCGGGTCCACCGAAACCGTTCAGCTCGACAGCGCGCACCCGACCATCCTGCTCCCCGGCCCGGCCGCGCGCGACCACCGCCCCCGCCGTGTCGCGGCACCGCCGCCGGGAAATCCGGTGGCGGGGGTCGGTTAGTATCGAGGCGTCGGGAGACGTGGCAGAGCGGCCGAATGCACTCGCCTTGAAAGCGAGCGTGGTGTGAAAACCACCGGGGGTTCAAATCCCTCCGTCTCCGCCATCGGGGGGACGATGTGCGACCGCCGCCCGGCCCTGATCGCTACTCGTCCCAGGCCTGGATCGAGGTCTGGTCGACGATGCGCCCGTCGCGCAGGTTCGCCATGGAGTGGGCCAGCACGCGGGTGCCGTCGGGGTACCGGCACGATTCGACGAAGGCGACGTGGTCGCCGTCGATCAGCACGCTCTCCAGCCGGTGGGTCATCTCGCGGGCGCACACGTCGTCGAACATGGCGCCGATCTCGGTGCGGCCGTGCAGGACGCGGGGGTGGCTCGGCTGGTCGTTGTGGTCGACCATGCGGACCTCGGCGTCGTCGCTGTAGAGCGCGAGCAGGGTGGCGGGGTCGCGGTCCTCGATCCCGTGGCGCAGTGCTTCGACATCGAAGCCCGGGGTGGAGTCGGTGCTCATTGCTGGAGCCTCCTTCGCTCGTGGGGTACACGAGCCGACCAGGCTGTTTCGGCCCGTAAGCAGACCCTACGCCGGTTGGCGACCGGTGACGCCGGCGATTTTCAGCCGGTCACCGGGCAGCCGCGGTGGACGAAGTTCGGGCGGATGTCGGGGTCGGGCGGGTCGTAGTAGCGGTGGAAGGTCGGGGTGAGGCCCGACGAGATCGGCGGGTTCACCCAGCTCCAGTCCGTCGGGCAGGCGCGGCCCGCCGCGGCCTCCTTCTCGACGTGGTCGCAGAACTGCTTGGCCACGGTGTGGTGGTCGACGATGTGCACGCCCTCGGCGCGGAAACTGTGCAGCACGGCCCGGTTGAGTTCGATCAGGGCCTGGTCGCGCCAGAGGGTGCGCACCGAGCTCGTGTCCAGGCCCATCATGTCCGCGATCAGCGGGAGCATGTTGTAGCGATCGGTGTCCGACAGGTTGCGTGCGCCGATCTCGGTGCCGACGTACCAGCCGTTGAAGGGCGCGAACGGGTAGGTGACCCCGCCGATCTCGAGATCCATGTTCGAGACCGCCGGTACCGCATGCCATTTCAAGCCGAGCCCGGCGAACCAGTCGAAGTCGGGGTGGCTCAGGGGCACCTCCCGCACCAGGTCGGGCGGCAGCTCGAAGTACCGGGGCGGCTCGTCGCCCGCGGCGATGACGATCGGGAGGATGTCGAACGGGGTGCCCGCGCCGTGCCAGCCGAGCTCCCTCGCCTGCTCGGTGGCGGCGATGTTGGCGGGGTCGCCGGTGACGGTGCCGTCGCCGTTGCGGTATCCGGCGTAGCGGATGAGCTGGGCGCTGAGGATCCGGAAGTCGCTCCGGCCCGGTATCCGCGGCGGGCCGACGGTGATCACCGACTGCACCGCGCCGCCGTTGGTCGCCTTCGCCAGGTGCCGGACGCAGAAGTCGGCCAGCGCGCGGGCGGTGGTCGCGCCGCGGGCGTCGACGAGTTTGAGCGAGCGCCAGTGCTTGCGGCCCACGCAGCGGGCGTGGTTGCGCCAGGCCAGTTTCGCGCCGATCAGGATCTCCTCGGCGGTCTGTTCGTAGTAGCCGGTCTCGCGCAGCTGCATGAGCGCGCTGAGCCGTCGCTGCGGGGGTAGGTGGGCGAGTTCCTCCTGGCGGAAGAAGGTGTCGCACTCGCGCATCCGCCGGGCGAGATCGCCGGGGGCGTCCACGGGCGCATCGGCGCCTTCGTTGAAAAGAACTGTGGCGGAGGAGGTTTCACGGGCGAACAGGCGAAAGCGGTGATTCACAGGAATTCTCCGGTGTAGCAGCTTGCGATGCCGTTGCCGGCTTGTGGAAAGACTACGGCCGGTGTGCTGACGGTGTGCTCGAATCGGACAGAATTGGCACCCGGTCGCCGTCAAGCTGCCTCGACGCGGGCCCCGCGATACCCTGGTCTGTCCGATTCGCGGAGAAACGAGGTGGATCGTGGGACGTCTTTCCGCGCGCCGGATCGATCGCGGCGTCCTCGCCATGGCCGCCGCGGTGCTTGCGCTGCATGTGCTCGGCTGGGGAGTCCTGCTGCTGTTGGTGGTGCCCGGCAGGCACGTCGTCGAGGGCTCGGTCTTCGGGGTCGGGCTCGGGCTCACGGCCTATCTGCTCGGCATGCGGCACGCCTTCGACGCCGACCACATCGCCGCCATCGACAACACCACGCGCAAGCTCGTTGCCGAGCGCCGCGACGAGGGCGGCAGGCCCGCGCAGACCGTCGGCTTCTGGTTCGCGCTCGGTCACTCCAGCGTGGTCTTCGCCCTGGTCGCGCTGCTCGCCGTGGGCGTGCGGGCGCTCGCGTCCGGCCTCAGCGACCAGGATTCGCCCCTGCGGACCTGGACCGGGCTGTGGGGTACCGGCATCTCCGGCACCTTCCTCATCGTCATCGGCCTGCTGAACCTGGTCTCGTTGCTGGCCATCTGGCGGGTGTTCCGGCGGATGCGCCGCGGCGACTTCGACGAGGCCGCGCTCGAACGCGAACTCGACAACCGCGGCCTGCTCAACCGCCTCCTCGGCCCGGTCGTGCGCGCGGTGCGCGAACCGTGGCACATGTACCCGGTCGGCGTGCTGTTCGGGCTCGGCTTCGACACCGTCACCGAGGTCGGCCTGCTCGTCATCGCAGGCGGCGCCGCCGCCACCGGGTTGCCCTGGTACGCGATCCTGGTGCTGCCCGTCCTGTTCGCGGCGGGCATGACGCTGTTCGACTCGCTCGACGGCTCGTTCATGAGCCACGCCTACCTGTGGGCCTTCGCCCGCCCGGTGCGCAAGATCTACTACAACCTGGTCATCACCGGTCTCTCGGTGGCGGTCGCCCTGCTCATCGGCGTCCAGGAGATCCTGTCTATCTGCACGGAGAAGCTGGCCATCGAGACCGGACCGATCGCCTGGATCGGCCGTCTCGACCTGGGCGACCTCGGCTTCGTCGTCGTCGGGCTGTTCGTGCTGACCTGGATCGTCGCGCTCGGCGTCTGGCGGTTCGGCGGGGTCGAGCGCCGCTGGTCCCGGGACCTGGCCTAGGTGTACTGCCCAGGCAGGTTGGTCAACCGGGTGATTGGGG
>NZ_BAGK01000011.1 GCF_000308795.1 Nocardia thailandica NBRC 100428
GCGGTAGGTCTCGTCGTACGTCTTCCACACCGTCGTGACGATGCCGGTGACCTGGTTCAGGATCAGCGAACCGTGCTCGAAGTCGGCGCGGGTGCCGTCCGGGACCGGGTAGGCCCGACCCGTCGGCAGGCCGAGCACGCCGGAGTCCGCGCCGAGGGACACGTAGCGGTCCAGGATCGCGCCCACCACCTCGAACGCCTGCCCGTCGGCCCCGTCGTAGACGTAGCCGTGCGCGAACTTGGCGTACTGACGGCCCTGCGCACCCGCCAGCAGATCCGACTGCGGGGCGCCCAGCGCGCCGTCGACGCCGCCCGCGTCGACCCAGTGCTTGGCCACCGAACTGGTGCTGGACAGGCCGACCAGCTTGTCGACGAGGGCGCCGAGCCCGGCCAGGTTGTTCTGCGCGCGGGCCTGCCGGTTGGGCGCGTTGCTCGGGGTGGCGGGCGAGCTGTACTCGGTGCCCGAACCCGCCGCGATCGCGCGGATGCGGTCGAGCTTCGCGTACGCGGCGTCGCCGGGGCAGCTGGTGTTGCCGACGTCGCGGTGCGCGAAGACCACCGGCAGGTCGACCTGCTCGCCCTGGGCGTACGGCGTGAACTCGGTGCCCTCGGAGATCATCGTCGTGTGGCCCTCGGGGTCGAGCCCGGCCAGCTTGGCGCGCCAGCCGATGAACTTGCCGACCGCGTTCAGCGACGCGTCGGTCGGCTCCTCCTCCTCGTAGTTGCCCATGATCGCCACGCCCGCGGTGTTCTCGTTGAACCCGCCCGCGTGCGCGCCCTGCACCGGCCGGTCGAGGCCGCCGTAGCGGCCCTCGAAGATCTGGCCGTACTTGTCGACGAGCGCGTTGTAGCCGATGTCGCACCAGCCGAGCGTCTCCGCGTGATACGCGTAGATCGCCCGCACGATGCCCGCCGACTCCGCGCGGGTGTAGTCGTTGCGGCCCGCGGTGTGGTGCACCGTGATCCCGCCGAGGCCGTCGTCGTAGGTCGGTTCCTCGCAGCGGATGGACTCGTCGGCACCCCACTGGGCGCGGGTGATCACCTTGGGTCCGCCGCCGGGCAGGGCGGCGGCGACCTGGTCGAGGGCGCTGTCGATGGCGGCGCGGCCGGGGGTGATGAGGACCGCCTCCAGCGACTGCGCCAGGTGCGCCGGGTCGTCGCTGCCCGCGTTCACCGCGGTGGGCTTGCGGGTCACCAGCATCTGCACCGCGGTGGTCTCGCCGACGTAGATGGGCTCGGTGCCGGTGGTGTCGCCGACCGGGGTCTTGTCGTCGGCGCGGGTGTCCACGGGGTCGGCGCTGTACCAGGGCCCCCAGTTCCCGTCGGACTGCCTGGCCCGGATCTGCGTCGAGGTGTTGAGCAGGTCGCGCGCCTTGAGGGCGACCATGCTGAACGGTGTCTCCTGGGTGATCTCCTTGACCTGCGCGCCGACCTGGTCGACCAGGTCGGGCGAGACCGCGCCGGGCGCGAGCGCCGGGGTGTCGGGGCCGGTTCCCGGCTCGAGATTGGCCGGGTCGGCGATGAACCGGGTGCCGCCCGCGGCGCGCGGCGGCGCGGCCGCCGGGTTGGCCGGTTTGCCGGTGGTGGTCGGGGCGGGAGTCGACGGGGTGCTGGTCGCCTTCTGGGGCAGCGGCGGCAGCGGGATCTCGGTGGGCAGGGTCACACCGGGCGGTACCGGCAGGCCGGACGGGACCGGGATGGCCGCGGGCAGCGGCAGCATCCGCAGGTCCGACAGGTGCAGGTCGGGCAGGTTGAGGCCCGTGAGGTCCTTCAGCGGGATGGTGATGTCGGGGATCGAGGTGAACGCGACCTGGGCCAGTTGCGTCGTGACCGGCCCGATCTCGGTGTTGGCGGTCCGGACGTCGGCGGAGTCGCTCAGCGCGAACGCGCCGACCGGTGCTGCGACGGCGAGGGTGGTGACCACCGGGAGCACGAAGGAACGTCTCGGCTTTCGGTATCGCACGAGCCTCTCCAATCAGGGTGGAACGGTCGAAACACACCAGTGGAAGTGATGCTTGCTTCCTATAGCCTCACACACCACACTAGTTGACATACGTCACATATCTAAACCTCAGCTCGAGGGTTATGTGATTGCTCGAATGTAGCCCCCGAACGGCCGTGGACTCCGGCGACATGCCGAGACGAATCCCGCCGGTCCGTCCGGGAAATCGACTGGAGGGCACGGTATGAATCGCACATCACGTCGAGGGACCCGGCGCCGCGGCGTGCCGGTGCTCCGCACCGTGCCCCTGCCCGTGCTGGTCGGCGGCACCGTCGTCGCGGTCACCGGCGCGGCCGGGCTGTGGGCGCTGACCCCGCGCGACGCGGTCACGCCGGCCGTCGGCGCCGGCCACGGCCGCGGCATGAGTCAGGTCGGCGCGTTCGACAGCGCGCAGGAGGGCTCGACGGCCGAGGACATCCTCGCCCACTACTACCCGGGGGCCGAGCTGGGCACCGTCGGCGCCGTGCCCGTCCGGGTCCGGCTCATGGCGCAGGACGACGCCACCCTCGACACCTATTCGCACGCGGGCGCTTTCGTCGCGGGCCGCGACATCGGCCCCGGCGAGGCCGCGCACCTGACCCCGTTACCCGGCGGCGGCGCGAGCGTCGTCGTCACCGCGGGCTGCGACGGAGAAGTGCTGTGGCAGGCGCAGACCGACGATCCCCACGTGTACCCGGTGGCCGACGGCCCGGGCAGGCCGATCGACGAACAACTCGTGCTGTGCAACGGGACCGGCTATCGCGGCGCGCTCGGCGTCGCGCTCGAGGGCGACCGGTACCGCACCGTCAACCAGGTGGATGTCGAGGACTATCTCGCCGGGCTGCTCCCCGCCGAGATGCAGGCGAACTGGGCCGACAAGGGCGCCAACGAGGCCCTGCGCGCCCAGGCCATCGCCGCGCGCTCCTACGCGCTGTCGGAGACCCGCTACGACTACGCGCAGACCTGCGACACCACCGACTGCCAGGTGTATCCCGGCACGGTGAAGGAGGATCCGCGCACCACCGCCGCCGTCGCCTCCACCGCGGGCACCGTGCTGCTGCGCGACGGGCTGATCCTGCGCTCGGAGTACTCCTCGGCCCCCGACGGCGGCAGGCCCGCCGACATCCAGACCTTCGAGGTCGGCCCCGCGCCCGCCGACCTCGGCGCCGCGCCCGCGCCCGTGCGCACGGCGCCGCGACCGCCCACCGCGCCCGAGGAGGGCGTCGAGGAGGCGCCGCTGCCCGGCGAATCCGCCATCGACGCGGTCTACCGGCGGATCGGCGGCGCCCAGAGCGCGGTCGGCGCCCCCATCGGCCCGGAGATGCTGCTGCCGCAGCGGGCGGGTACGTATCGCATGTACGCCAACGGCGTCATCGTCGCCACGCCGACGCTCGGCGCGCAGGTCGTCGACTTCACCACGCTGCTCGAGCTGGTCCCCGACGCGGCCGACCAGCTGCCGCCCTCGGCGTCCGGCAAGCCGCGGGTGACCGCGCCGCGGTCGCGGGCCGACGTGTCGGCCGCGCTGGGGGAGCCCGGTCCGGTGCACGGCCCGGCGAACCCGCTGCCCGGCCCGTACGACGGGGAGTAGTCAGCGGCGCAGCGCGCGCATCAGTTCGTCCTCGGTCAGCGCGGGCACCGGCAACGGGTGCGCGGCCGAGGCGCGCAGGCCGTCGAGGATCAGCGCCAGATTGCGCCGCCACGCGTCCGGTGCGACCTCGGCGGTCGCGGTGACCACCGTGGTGTGCGACCACGTGATGAAGCCGATGTCCTCGAGCGTCCAATCCGCGCGCAGCACACCGGCTTCCTGCGCGCGCGTGACGATCCGGCGCATGAGCGCGTGCCCGTGTTCGCGGGCGCGCTCCACCGCCGCGCCCGGCGCCTGGCGCAGGGCCAGGTCGCCCAGGATGCGGTCGCCCGCCTGGAGCGCGCAGACCTGTTCGACGAGGTGGACGAACGAGTCCCACGGGTCCTCGATCCGCAGGGCGTCCTCGGCGATCCTGGCGCCCGCCTCCAGCCGGTCCTCCACGGCGGCGGCGATGAGGTCGTCGCGGGTGGGGAAGCGGTTGTAGAGCGTGCCGATGGCGACGCCCGCGCGGGCGGCGATGTCCTTGAGGGGCGCGTCGAGGCCCCGTTCGGTGAACACCTCGCGCGCGGCCGTCACCAGGGACTCGCGATTGCGCTGTGCGTCGCTGCGCAAGGGCTTGTCCATGCGGCAGATCCTACAAATCCGCGGCGCGAAATATCTTGAGCATGGGTTCAACTTGATGCTACGGTCGGCGAAATTGAACCTACTCTCAACTTATGGGGTACCACGCATGACCAAGACACTCGCGGTCTTCGGCTACGGACCCGGCCTCGGCGCGGGCACCGCGCGCCGCTTCGGCCGGGCAGGCTTCCGCGTCGCCGTCGTCGGCCGGGACGCCACCGCCGCCGACGGGCACGTCGCCGCCCTCGCCGCCGAGGGGATCGACGCGAAAGCCTTCCGCGCCGACGTCACCGACGCCGCGCAACTCCGCTCCGCGATCGACCGGATCGAGGCCGAACTCGGCGTCATCGACGTGGCCCTGCACAGCGCCGCGGCCGACATGTCCATCCGCAGTCCCTCCACGCTCGACACCGAGGTGGACGCGCTGGCGGCGCCGTTCGCCCTGAAGGTGCACTCGCCCATCGCGCTGGTCCGGGCGCTGGCGCCCGCGATGATCGCCCGCGGTGACGGCGCGCTGCTGTTCTCCTCCGGCGCCTCCGAACACCTCGTCCAGCCCTACCTCGCCAACGTCGGCGTGGCGCTCGGCGCCCAGCGCGCCTACCTGCGTCAGCTCGCCGTCGAACTCGACGGCACCGGCGTCTACATCGGCCTGCTCAACATCGGCGCCCTCATCCGGCACAGCAGGGCCCAGCGCATCATCGACGCGCGTCCCGACCTGATCCCCGCCGGCCTCGAGCTGCCGCGCATCGGCAACGACGAACTCGGCGAGGCGTATTGGCGGCTGTACTCCGAGCGCGCGGCCACCGAACTCGACATCGGTTTCCCCGGCTGAGGTCGCCTATCATCACGACCGAGGACGGCCCGGAGAGTCCGGCGCCGGCTGGAGGGGGGCGGATGAACTACCCGTACGGCGGCTACGGCTACGGCTACCCGCCGCAACCGTACGCGCCCTATCCGCAGTACCCGCCGCCCCCGCGGCCCGGCGGCGGGACCGCCATCACGGCCGGGGTGCTTGCGCTGCTCGGCGGGCTGTGGGGCGCGGTCTCGGCGGGATCGCTGGCCATCGGGCTGAGCTCGGTGTCCAGCGGGGCGCTCGACGAGGTGAAGACCATGCTGGTCGTCAGCCTCGGTATCGGCGCGGTCGTGGCGCTGTTGCTCCTGCTCGGTTCCCTCCTGCTCTTCCTGCGCCGCACCGCGGGCCGGGTGCTGGTCATCCTCGGCTGCCTCGGCGCGATCGCGAGCGCCGCCGTCAGCGTCGTCTTCATGGCGAGCGTCGGCGCGGACTTCAAGGACACCGACGGCTACGCCTCCGGCCTCGCGGTCACCGCCGGGATCTCCGGCGTCATGGCCCTGTTCCCGCTGCTGACGCTGATCCTGGCCGCGGTCCCGGCGACCGGCCGCTGGATCGCGGCCCGCGACGCGCCGCGCTACTACTGACCTCGGCGGCCCGAGTCCCAACCGCCCCATCGGCACCACCCGGCCCGGCGCAGGGCCGTATAAATGAACCCAGTGCCGAGGGAGTTTTAGGGGACGTGGTGGAGCAACAGGAACCGGGCTTCTGGACCCGGGGAGCGACGGCGCTGGCCGCGGGCGGGCTCGGGACGATGATCGGCGTCGCGCTGCTGGTGTTCGCGGTCGGGCTGGTGTGGTGGATGCGCACGACGGCGGGGGACCAGACCATCGCGGCCGTGATCGTCGGGCTGTCGGGACTCGGCTATCTCTTCGGCGGCGTGCAGCTGCTGCGTCGGCGCAACGCGGGGCGGCGGGTCCTGCTCGTCGTCTCGGGATTGATGGGGGGCGCCGCGTTGTTGGTCGTGTTGGTGAACGGCATCGGGCACGGGTGGACGTTCGGCCCGTTCGGCGGCTGGGCCGCGCTGAACGCCGTGCTGCTGGCGCTGGCACTGGCCGAACCGACCCGCCGCTGGGTCGGCGCGCGTTAGGGCTCGATTTCGGGTGAGAGGTATTACGGTTCGCGACATGGTGGTGCGGCAGCAGACTGTGCGGTCGGGTATCGACGAGTGGCTGGCGACGACGGCCGCGGTCCTGGCGTTGCTGCTCGTGGCGGGCAACCTCATCGGCACGGTCCGCGTCGGCTGGACCGCCGTCAAGGGGCCCGACGAACTCGACAACTCCCTGGCGCTGTTCACGGCCCTCGGCGGCGCGGTGATGACCTTCGCCCTCGTCTACGGCGCGTACCACGAACTGCGCCGCGACGAGACGGGCCGCCACGTACTGTTCCTGGCCGCCGTCGTCCAGCTCGGGCTGGGCGCGCTCGGCGTCCTCGCGGCCGTGACCAGCTACGACTCCGGCTACGGCATCCGCTGGTTCGCCGAGGGCTCGGCGCCGCACGCGGTACTCGACGCCCTGACCGGCCTGCCCGGCGCGGTGACCGCGATCGTGCACGACAACCTCGCCGGCGCGCTCACGGCGCTGGTCCTCGGCGGGTTGCTGCTGATTCCGCTGCTGCGGGTCGCGCCCGGGCAGGAGTGACGCCCCCGGCCCGATTGCCGGTCGATCGCCCCAGCTCAGCGGCTGGGGGGTGACTCCGCCGGGACAATCGGCGGTCTTCCGATACTCTGGGCTCCCGTGACCGCCGCATCGTCTCCGGGTAACTCCGTCAACACTGATTCCGCCACCCCGTACGACCTGATCGTCGTCGGCTCCGGCTTCTTCGGGCTGACCATCGCCGAGCGCGCCGCCAACCTGCTGGGCAAGCGCGTGCTCGTGCTCGATCGCCGCCACCACATCGGCGGCAACGCCTACTCCGAGCCCGAACCGGAGACCGGGATCGAGATCCACAAGTACGGCGCGCACCTGTTCCACACCTCGAACAAGAAGGTGTGGGACTACGTCACCCAGTTCACCGAGTTCACCAACTACCAGCACCGGGTGTTCGCGCTGCACAAGGGGCAGGCATACCAGTTCCCGATGGGGCTCGGCCTGATCTCCCAGTTCTTCGGCCGCTACTTCACCCCGGACGAGGCCAAGGCGCTGATCGCCGAGCAGTCCGCCGAGATCGAGACCGGCGACGCGACCAACCTCGAGGAGAAGGCGATCTCGCTGATCGGCCGCCCGCTCTACGAGGCGTTCATCCGCGACTACACCGCCAAGCAGTGGCAGACCGACCCGAAGGAACTGCCCGCGGGCAACATCACCCGCCTTCCGGTGCGCTACACCTTCGACAACCGCTACTTCAACGACACCTACGAGGGCCTTCCCAAGGAGGGCTACACGAAGTGGCTGGAGAACATGGCGGCCTCCGAGCTCATCGATGTGCGGCTGAACACCGACTGGTTCGACGTGCGCGAGGAGCTGCGCGCGGCCAGCCCGGACGCGCCGGTCGTCTACACCGGCCCGCTGGACCGCTACTTCGACTACGCCGAGGGCGAACTGGGCTGGCGCACCATCGATTTCGAGACCGAAGTGCTCGAGACCGGCGACTTCCAGGGCACCTCGGTGATGAACTACAACGACGCCGACGCGCCGTACACCCGCATCATCGAGCCGCGCCACTTCCACCCCGAACGCGACTACCCGACCGACAAGACGGTCATCATGCGCGAGTTCTCCCGCTTCGCGCAGACCGGCGACGAGCCGTACTACCCGATCAACACCCCCGAGGACCGCGCCAAGCTGCTCGCCTACCGCGAGCGCGCCAAGGCCGAGACCGCGCGGGCCAAGGTGCTCTTCGGCGGCCGTCTCGGCACCTACCAGTACCTGGACATGCACATGGCGATCGGCGCGGCGCTGAGCATGTTCGAGAACGTGCTTCGCCCGCACCTGGAGTCCGGCGCCGCGCTGGTCGACGAGGGCCAGGCGTGACCGGTCAGCGCAAGGCCACCCGACCCGTGCTGGAAGACACGACCACCGAGACCCGCGCGATCGCGCTGCTGCAGCGGATCATCCTGCCCCGGCCGGGCGAGCCACTCGACGTGCGCACCCTCTACCTGGAGGAGTCGCCGACCAACGCCCGGCGCGCGCACGCGACCAGCCGCACCGCGCTCTCGATCGGCGCGGAGTCCGAGGTGTCGTTCTGCACCTACTTCAACGCGCTGCCCGCCAGCTACTGGCGGCGCTGGAGCGTGCTGAAGTCGGTCGTGCTGCGCCTGGAGCTGGCCGGGCACGGCCGCGTCGACGTCTACCGTTCCAAGGCGGACGGCTCGCGGATCCACGTGCAGGGCAAGGAATTCGCCGTGGCCGCGGGCGCGGAATCGGTCCACGTCGAGTTCGAGACCGACCTCGGCCCGTTCGAGGACGGCGGCTGGATCTGGTTCGACATCACCACCGACACCGCGGTCACGCTGCTGGCGGGCGGCTGGTACGCCCCGCAGGAGGCGCCCGGCGCGGGCAGCATCGCGGTCGGCATGCCGACGTTCAATCGGCCGACCGACCTGGTCAAGACCCTGGCCGCGCTCGGCTCGGACCCTCTGGTGCTCGACAACGTCGCCGCGGTCATCGTGGCCGACCAGGGCAACCGCAAGGTCGTCGACGAGCCCGGCTTCGCCGAGGCCGCCGCGGGACTCGGCGACCGCCTCGTCATCCGCGACCAGCCGAACCTCGGCGGCTCCGGCGGCTACAGCCGCGTCATGTACGAGGCGCTGAAGCACTCCGACGCCGAGTACATCGTGTACATGGACGACGACATCGAGATCGAGCCCGACTCGATCCTGCGCGCGCTGGCCTTCTCCCGGTTCGCCAAGTCGCCGCTGCTCGTCGGCGGACAGATGCTCAACCTGCAGGAGCGCTCGCACCTGCACAGCATGGGCGAGGTCGTCGACCGCGGCATCTTCATGTGGTCCTCGGCGCCCAACGTCGAATACGACCACGACTTCGCGAAGTACCCGCTGCGCGACCGCGACAACTCCAAGCTGCTGCACCGGCGCATCGACGTCGACTTCAACGGCTGGTGGACCTGCGTCATCCCGCGCGCGGTCGCCGAGCAGATCGGTCAGCCGCTGCCGCTGTTCCTCAAGTGGGACGACGTCGAGTACGGCCTGCGCGCCCGCGAGGCCGGCTACCCGACCGTCACCCTGCCCGGCGCGGCCGTGTGGCACATGGCCTGGTCCGACAAGGACGACGCCATCGACTGGCAGGCCTACTTCCACCTGCGCAACCGCCTGGTCGTCTCGACCCTGCACCTGCCCGGTGACGGCAAGCCGATGATCGTCAACACGGTCAAGGCCACGCTCAAGCACCTGCTGTGCCTGGAGTACTCGACCGTCGCCATCCAGAACGAGGCGATCCGCGACTTCCTGGCCGGCCCGGAAGGGCTGTTCGACCTGCTGCCCAGCGCGCTGGGCAAGGTGCACGCCATGCGCAAGGAGTACCCGGACGCCGTCGTCCTGCCGTCCTCGACCGAGCTGCCGCTGGCCAACCGGCACGGCGTCGGCGCGGTCGGCGAGCCCGGCAACCCCCTGGCCAAGGTGGCCCGCCTGGCCAAGGGCGTCGTCCACAACTTCCGCAAGGCCGACCCGGCCGCCCACGAGACCCCGCAGCTCAACGTGCCGACCCTGGACGCGCGCTGGTTCCTGCTGTCCCAGGTCGACGGCGTCACGGTCACCACCGCCGACGGCCGCGGCGTCGTCTACCGTAAGCGCGACCCGCGCAAGGCCGCCGAGCTGCTCAAGGAAGCCCTGCGGCTGCGCAAGGAGCTGACCGCCCGCTATCCCGAGATGCAGCGCCGCTACCGGGCCGCGCACGCCGAGCTGACCAGCACGGCGGCGTGGGAGAAGATCTTCGGCCTCCACGACGGGCGCGGAAGCCGCGAAGACACCAGCCTGAACGGAACCGACAAGTGAACGCCATCAATCCCGAACTGCCTGGGCTCGAGCTCGTGGACGCCGACGCCGACGGCGGCTGCTGCGGCGACTGCGCCTGCGGCGAGGCCGAGTACATCGAGGTGCCCCTCGAGGTCGGCATCATCAACAAGGTACAGACCACCATCGGCACCAGCCCGGCGGTCGTCTCGGCCGCGCGCGGCATGTCGCACTTCGGCGAGCACGCGCTCGGCTGGGTCGGCATCGCCGCCGCGGGCTGGCTGGTCGACAAGCCGCGCAGGCGGCAGTGGGCCGGGGTCGCGGTCGGCGCCGTCGGCGCCCACGCGGCCTCGATCGTGATCAAGCGGATCGTCCGCCGCCCGCGCCCGGACAGCCCCGCGGTGCAGGTCAACGTGTCGACGCCGAGCAAGCTCAGCTTCCCGTCCTCGCACGCCACCTCCACCACGGCGGCGGCGGTGTTGCTCGGAAAACTGACCGGGCTACCCTTGCCTGCGGTGCTCGTTCCCCCGATGCTGCTCTCCCGGGTCGTGCTCGGGGTGCACTACCCCTCCGACGTGCTCGCCGGTTCCGCTCTCGGTGCCGCCTCGGCCGCCGCCGTGCTAGCCGTCGAAAACCGCACGAGAAAGAGCCTTGGCTGACATGAGTGAAGAGCCGTCCGCCGCGGTCCTCGACGAAGGTGTCGTCAAGGGCCCGCCGAAGAACCTGGCCAGTGGCCTGATCAAGGCGGTGCGCCCGCGGCAGTGGGTCAAGAACGTCCTCGTTCTCGCCGCGCCCCTCGCCGCGGGTCCCGAGGTCGTCTCCGACCTGGGCGTGCTGACGAACGTCGCCATCGCCTTCGTGGTGTTCTGCATGGCGGCCTCGGGCATCTACCTGGTCAACGACGCGCTGGACGTGGAAGCCGACCGGGCGCACCCGACCAAGCGGTTCCGGCCCATCGCGGCGGGCGTCGTCCCGGTCAACCTGGCCTACGCGCTGTCGGCCGTGCTGCTGCTCGCCTCGATCGCGTTCTCGTTCGTGGCGTCCTGGCACCTGGCCGTGGTGATGGTCGTCTACATCGCCATCCAGCTCGCCTACTGCTTCGGGCTCAAGCACCAGGCCGTGCTCGACATCTGCATCGTGTCCTCGGGCTTCCTGCTGCGCGCGGTGGCCGGTGGCGCGGCCGCCGACATCGCCCTGTCGAAGTGGTTCCTGCTGATCATGGCCTTCGGCTCGCTGTTCATGGCGGCCGGAAAGCGCTACGCGGAGCTGCAGATCGCGCTGGAGACCGGCGCGAAGATCCGCAAGTCGCTGCAGTACTACACCCCGACCTACCTCCGGTTCATCTGGACGCTGGCCGCGACCGCGGTCGTCGTGTTCTACGGCCTCTACGCCTTCGAACAGGACCAGCTGAAGGACACCCAGTGGTTCTCGATCTCGATGGTGCCGTTTACCATCGCAATCCTGCGTTACGCGGTCGACGTCGACGGTGGCGAGGCCGGTGAACCCGAAGAGATCGCGCTGGGGGACCGCATCCTGCAGTTCCTCGCCATCGCCTGGATCGGAGCGGTAGGTGTCGCTGTCTATCTCACCTGACGAGATGTTGGTAGCGGAACACGAGCAGAGCGGAGCCGAACCACTACGCGCGGACGCCGAATCCGCGCGTAGTGGCGCGCGTTTCGCCCTGCGGTCCCGCGCCACCTTCGTCGGTGGGGTGGTCCTCACCGCGGTGCTGTTCGCGGTCGGCGCCTGGAACCGGCGCTGGATCGCCGACGACGGCCTCATCGTGCTGCGCACCGTCCGCAATCTGCTGGCGGGCAACGGCCCGGTCTTCAACTACGACGAACGCGTCGAGGCCAACACCTCGACCGCGTGGACCTACCTGGTCTGGTTCTTCAGCTGGCTGACCCAGGCGCGGCTCGAGTACGTCGTGCTCGGCGTCGCGCTGACGGTCTCCGTGCTGGCGATCGTGTTCGCCATGCTCGGCGCCTCGCGCCTGTGGGGCGGCACCGCGACCCAGGTGCTGCTGCCCGCGGGTGTCCTCGTCTACATCGCCCTGCCGCCCGCCCGCGACTACGCCACCTCCGGTCTGGAGAGCGGGCTGGTCATCTGCTGGGTCGGCCTGCTGTGGTGGGTGCTGATCCGCTGGAGCCAGGCCCGGGTGGTGCGGGTGTCGATGCTGTTCGGCCTCGTGTTCCTGGCCGGCCTCGCCCCGCTGATCCGGCCCGAGGCCACGCTGATCGGCGTGCTCGCCCTCGGCATGATCTTCCTCGCGCCGATGCCCGAATTCCGCTACGGCCCGGTCGCGTTGCGCGCGCTGATCGTGGCGGTCGCCGGCGTGGTTCCGGTGGCCTACCAGGTCTGGCGGATGGGCTACTACGGTCTGCCCTATCCGAACACCGCGGTCGCCAAGGACGCGGGCGGCGCCAAGTGGGGTCAGGGCTTCAAATACTTCTGGGACCTCGTCGGCCCCTACTACCTGTGGATCCCGATGCTCGTGCTGCTGGTGGCCGGGCTGGTCGCCGCGCACAACGCGCACGTGACGGTGAACCTGCGCGGGTTGACGCTCACGGGTGTGCGCGGCTGGCTGCGTTCGCCGTCGGCGGTGGTGACCCTCATGCTCGGCAGCGGCGTGCTGCTCACCGTCTACGCCCTGCGCGTCGGCGGCGACTTCATGCACGGCCGCATGCTGCTGACCCAGGTGTTCCTGCTCCTGCTCCCGGTCGCGGTGCTGCCGGTGCGCTGGCCGCAAGGCGGCTTCCGCGGCTCGGACTGGCCGTTCGCGGTGGTCGTCGCCGCGCTGCTCGGGATCGCAGGCTGGTCGCTGTTCGCGGCGAGCACGACCGCGATCAAGACCGGCACCAAGATCAGTTCCTCCGGCATCGTCGACGAGCGCGTGTACTACGTGCTCAACACCGGCCACGATCACCCGATCCGCGCCGAGGACTACCTCGACTACCCGCGCATGCGGGCCATGGTGCGCGACATCCAGGCAACCCCCGACGGCGCGCTGCTGATCAACTCGCCGTCGTTCATGTTCTGGTACCTGGACCCGCCGCCGCAGCCGATCCCCGAGGACGGCGCCGGGCACACGGTGTACTTCCTGAACCTGGGCATGACGAGCATGAACGTCCCGCTGGACGTGCGCGTGGTCGACCCGATGGGCCTGGCCTACCCGCTGGCCGCGCACACCGACCGGCTCAGCGACGGCCGCATCGGGCACGACAAGAGCCTGTACCCGGACTGGGTGGTCGTGGATTCCGGGATGGTCGATCAACACCCCTGGATGCCGCCGTTCATGGACGAGAAATGGGTCACCCAGGCCCGGACCGCGATGTCCTGCCCGGAAACCCAGGCCCTGCTGATATCGACTCGTGATCCGCTGACCTTCGACCGCTTCCGGCACAACCTCCGCAACGCGCTCAGCTTCGCGAAATACCGCATCGACCGGGTGCCGAAGTACGAGATCCAGCGGTGTGGTCTGGTCGATCCCTTCCCCGAACCGCCGCGCTGAGGCTAATCTCATCTCGTCACATCGTCCCCACGGTTTCACCGTGGGCTCAGGTGTCACGCCGGGGTGGTCGGGGGCGCGGAGTGGTGTAGGTCGCCTAATCACTTTTTGGTAACGTCCCGGTATCGATGTCGCGATATGGTCCACAGCAACGTCCCGTCGGCGCACCGGTGCCGGGAGCTCGTCGGCGGTCATTTACGAACAGCGGTCCCGCGCGGGCCGCATGAGGAAAGGCCCGAGAAGAGAATGCGTGGCGGACGTCTGAGAACCAAAACCGTCGGATCGTGGCTCAAACGGTCGGTGATGGTCTCACTGGCAGTGGCACTGCCGCTGGGTGCCTCCGTGGCGGGTCCGATCGCGGCCCCCGCCTCGGCTGCCTTCAACCCCGACGGCTTCGACTTCTGGGTCGACTCCGAGATGGGCCCGATCAAGAACCGGATCTTCCGCGCGGCCGACGGCAACACCGCCCGCGTGGTCTACGCGCTCGACGGTATGCGCGCCCGCGACGACCTCAACGGCTGGGAGATCGACACCGAGGTCGCCCGCTCGCTGACCGCGGCCAACATCAACGTGGTCATGCCGGTCGGCGGCCAGTCCAGCTTCTACGCCGACTGGAACGCACCCTCGAACTTCTTCGGCCTCGACGCGGGCTCGGGCGGCAGCTCGACCGGCTCGGCGGCCACCGGCTCCGCGATGACGGGTTCCTCGATCGCCCCCGCGCAGGTGGCGGGCAAGAAGAACACCTACAAGTGGGAAACCTTCATCACCCGGGACCTGCGCAACGCGCTGAGCAGCCGGCTCGGCTTCAGCCCGAACCGCAACGGCGTGTTCGGCCTGTCCATGGGCGGGTCGGCCGCGCTGACCCTGGCCGCCTACAACCCGGACCAGTTCTCGTTCGCCGGCTCGTTCTCCGGCTACCTGAACATCTCCGCGCCCGGCATGCGTGAGGCCATGCGCGTGGCGATGATCTCCGCGGGCGGCTTCAACATCGACGCGATGGCGCCGCCGTGGGGCCCGCAGTGGCTGCGCATGGACCCGTTCGTGTTCGCGCCGCGCCTGGTCGCCAACAACACCCGCCTGTGGATCTCCGCCGCCAGCGGCATCCCGGGCGCGGGCGACATCTCCAACCCGATGGAGATCGTCCAGGGCGTGCCGCTCGAGGTGCTCGCGATGGCCAACAGCCGCGCGTTCCAGGTGCGCATGCTGACCCTGGGCGGCGGCAACGCCACCTTCGACTTCCCGCTGACCGGCGTGCACAACTGGCGCAACTGGCAGGACGAGGTCAACCGCATGATCCCGGATCTCTCGGCGAATATCGGATAGCGGCTGGCGCCGCGGGGTTTCGGCCTCGTGACCTCGCCGCCGAGGACCGATACTTCGCCTTCGGCGTTACGTATCGGTCCTCGGCGGCGAGGCGGCCGAAACCGTGGTGGTTGCCTTATCGGCTCTCTCCCTGCCCGACGCATTCTGTGTCGGGCGGGGTTTTTTTGTTATGCGGAATTCTCGGGTTGGTCACGGTCGGTGTGTCGGGTGGGGTTCGCGGGGCTCCGGTGGGCAGGATTCAAGCCCCGGAGTTGTGCGCGGGATCACTTTCCAGCAACATGTAGGCATTCGTTGCCGATTGATTCACAGTGAGCATGTGCCGAGGTAGCTTTGTCCGGCTTGTCCGGAACTGAGCCATCCGGTGCCCGATGAGGGGCCAGAGGCGTTTGCCCGGGGTTCGCCTCGGCTGGTCCGTGGAGAAAGGTCGAGTCGAATGCGAACACCGCGCTGGATGCGGCGATGGGCCGCTGGCGTATCTCTTGCTCTGCTGGTTCCCCTGGGGACGGTCGCGGTCGGTGAGCCCGCCACCGCCTCCGCCGCTTTCAACCCCGCCGCGATCGAGATCTTCGTCGATTCCGGAATGGGACCGATCAAGGTTCGAATCCTGCGCGCGCACAACGGCAACACGAATCGGGTGGTCTACGCCCTCGACGGTATGCGCGCACCGGAAACGCTCAGCGGCTGGGAGGTCGACACCGACATTCCCAACGCGATGGCCGCGGCCGACATCAATGTCGTGATTCCGGTCGGCGGAATGTCGAGCTTCTACGCCGACTGGAACGCGCCGAGTTCGTTCTTCGGCGTCCCGGCGGGCTCCACCGGCGCCTCGGGCTCGGGCGCCGCCAACGCCTTCGCGGCGGGCCCGGGCAAGAGCTACCGCTACCAGTGGGAGACCTTCCTGACCCAGGACCTGCCCAACCGCCTCGCCGGGGAGTTCGGCTTCAGCCGCAACCGCAACGGCGTCTTCGGCCTGTCCATGGGCGGCTCGGCGGCCCTGACGCTCGCCGCCTACCACCCGGACCAGTTCTCCTACGCCGGCGCGTTCTCGGGCTACCTGAACATCTCCGCGCCCGGCATGCGCGAGGCCATCCGCCTCGCCATGGTCGACGCGGGCGGCTACAACGTCGACTCCATGGCGCCGCCGTGGGGCCCGCAGTGGCTGCGCATGGACCCGTTCGTGTTCGCGCCCAACCTCGTCGGCAACAACACCCGGCTCTGGGTGGCGGCGGCCTCCGGCCTGCCGACCGATCAGGACCCGCCGAGCATCAACACCGTCAACGGCATGGCGCTGGAGGCCCTCGCCCTCGCCAACACCCGGGCATTCCAGGTCCGCATGGCCACCCTGGGCGCGAGCAACGTGACCTATTCGTTCCCGGCCTACGGCATCCACGCCTGGAACACCTGGGCGGCGGAGGCATTGCGAATGCTTCCCGACTTGTCGGCGAATATCGGCTGAATCTCCGGCGTACGCCCTGTGACCTGCGGCTCGGTGCCACTTCGGCACCGGGCCGCTTTCGTTTTTCCGGCGCCGCATTCGCAGTCCGCACACACCGAACCCGCAGTTCACCGCACATCGAGTTGCGTTGGCCTTGCCTAGAATTCGGCGGTCGAATATCCTCCAGCGAGCGAAAGTGTGACCAGATCGTTGTTTCCTCATCACAACGGCCGGACTGTCGGGATCCGGCCGTGATGTGCTGGGTCGACCGCGTGCCACAACAGCAGAAAGTGAGCGGAATTCATGCGTTTCGGCAAGGCCGTCGCGCCGGGTGCCCATCCGGGCGGGTCTCGGGTAGCGGGCACACCTCGTGGGTGGCGTCATCGAATTCTGGCTGTCGGCGCGGCGGCACTCGCGCTGCCGATCGCCGCGGGCGTGGCGGCCCCGACCGCACTCGCCGCCCCGTCGGTGCAGGCCCCCGCCCTACGCGCCCCCGCGGGCGGCTTCGAGGAGCTCATGGTGCCCTCGAAGATGGGTCCCGTGAAGGTGCAGGTGCAGTGGGCGGCCCGCGGCGGCACCTCCGCGCTCTACCTCCTCGACGGCCTGCGCGCCCGCGACGACAAGAACGCCTGGTCCTTCGAGACCAACGCGCTCCAGCAGTTCGCCAACGACGACGTCACCCTGGTGATGCCGGTCGGCGGCCAGTCCAGCTGGTACGCCGACTGGGTCAGCCCGTCGAACACCAACGGCCAGAAGACCACCTACAAGTGGGAAACCTTCCTGACCGAGGAACTGCCGAACTTCCTTGCCGGATACGGCGTTTCCAAGACCAACAACGCGGTCCTCGGCCTGTCGATGTCGGGCCCGGCCGCGCTGCGTCTCGCCGCGCTGCACCGCGACCAGTTCAAGCACGCCTCCTCGCTCTCGGGCCCGCTGAACTGGGGCGCCCCGGGCATGCGTGAGGCCATCCGCGTCATGATGCTCGACGCGGGCCGCTTCAACGTCGACTCCATGGCCGCGCCGTGGAGCCCGGCCTGGAGCCGCATGGACCCGATGACCTTCGCCCCGCAGCTGCGCGGCCTGCCGCTGTTCATCTCGTCGGCGTCCGGCCTGCCCGGCCAGTTCGACAACCCGAACTCGGCGGTCGGTGTCTACAACACCGCCAACGCCGTCGGCATCGAGGTCATCTCGATGATCTCCACCCGGTCGTTCCAGGGTCGCCTGAACGAGCTGGGCATCCCCGCCGTGTACGACTTCCCGAACGTGGGCACCCACTCCTGGAAGTACTGGGAGGCCGAGCTCTTCAAGGCCCGCCCGCACATCATCGCGGCGCTGGGAGCTTGAGTTCTCTGAGCGCTGGCGCGCTCGAGTCGCGGCCCTGAGGGCCTGACGAAAAGCGGGGCTGGACTTGTGCCTTCGGCACGTTGTCCAGCCCCGCTTTTCGTCGGACCGGCCGCGACCGCCGCTGCGGCGGGGCCTCCTCGAGGTCGGCCTGGTGTGGCGGAGCGTCCTCGCGCGGACGTCTTGTCGGCCGGATTCTCCGGGCACGGCGTCATGTCGACCGGGATTCTCCGTGCCCCGGCGGGTGTGTCTCCCCGGAATCGGTGCTGGTCTGCGGTACAACCGAGCGATGGCAGGTCCGCGCAGGGGGCGGCGAAGGGGGTGCTCGGTGGTGACTCGGCATGTCCGCAGGCCGCGGCGGGTCATCGGGATGGCGGCGCTGAGCGCGGCGATGCTGATGCCGCTCACGGTCGCTCCGCCCGCCGCGACGGCGCAGCCCGGCGGCTCCTACATCGAACGGGTCGACTGGCTCACCGATCGCCGGGTGGCGCTGTGGGTGCACTCGGCGGCGATGAACACCCCCATCCAGGTGCAGATGCTGCTGGCGCGGGACTGGAACCTGAAGCCCGACGCGAAGTTCCCGATGATGCTGATGCTCGACGGGCTGCGCGCGCAGGACGACGAGAACGGCTGGACCAAGGACGCGGGCGCGCAGGGCTTCTACGCCGACAAGAACGTCAACGTGGTGCTGCCGGTCGGCGGCCAGTCCAGCTGGTACACCGACTGGATCGCCCCGGACAACGGCCACAACTACCAGTGGGAGACGTTCCTGACCCAGGAACTGCCCCCGCTGCTCGAACGCGACTGGCGCACGACCCAGGTGCGCGCGGTGACCGGCCTGTCGATGGGCGGCACCGCCGCGATGAACCTGGCGGCTCGCAACCCCGATTTCGTGAAGTACGTGGCCTCCTTCTCGGGCCTGCTGACGACGACGACGCTCGGCATGCCCCAGGCCATCCAGTTCGCCAACCGGGACGCGGGCGGCTTCGACGCGGGCGCCATGTGGGGCCCGCCCGGCAGCCCGGAGTGGGCGGCCCACGACCCGTATCTGCTGGCCGACAAGCTGCGCGGGATCAGCGTCTACGTCTCGTCGGGCAGCGGCCTGGCCGGCACCCACGACCAGCCCGGACCGCTGCCGCTGACCAGCGACAACTGGGCGGGCACCGGACTCGAGATCCTCTCGCGCCTCTCGACGCAGAACTTCGTGGCGAAGCTGGGCAAGCTCAACATCCCGGTGCAGGCCAACTATCGCCCTGCGGGCACCCACACCTGGCCGTACTGGGACTTCGAGATGCGGCAGGCGTGGCCGCAGGCGGCGGGCGCGGTCGGCGTCGACCCGGCGGGCGCGGCCTGCGCGGTGGGCGGGGCGATCGCGCCGGTGGCCCAGGGCTGGATCGGCAACTGCGTGACCCCGGAGTACCCGGCGGGAACCGGGGTGGCGCAGGACTTCGTGAACGGCCGGGTGTTCTACTCCGCCGCGACCGGCGCGCACCCGGTGGCGGGCCGGATCGGCGGCGCCTACGAGGGCGCGGGCGGACCGTCGTCCCCGCTCGGGTTGCCGACCGAGGACGAACGCGGCCTGCCCGACGGGCGCGGCCGGATGCAGAGCTTCGAGGGCGGCGCGGTGTACTGGACCCCGGAGACCGGGGCGCAGCTGGTGCGCGGCGCGCTGCTCGAGGAGTGGGGCAGACAGGGATTCGAGCGCGGCCCGGCGGGCTACCCGGTCTCGGCCGAGGTGCGGACGCCGCAGCGCGAGGGGTTCGTGCAGACCTTCGAGCACGGCCCGATGTTCTACAGCCAGGCCTCCGGCGCGCATCGCGTGCAGGGCTTCATCCTCGACAAGTACCGCGAGCTCGGCTTCGAGAACAGCCCGCTCGGCTTCCCGGTGGCCGAGGAGCAGCCGCTGAAGGATCTCGGCCGCTACAGCCGGTTCGAGGGCGGCAACATCTATTGGAGCCCGCTGTCGGGCGCCTGGGCGGTCCGCAACGGCGCGATCGCCGAGGCGTGGGGCGCGCAGGGCTTCGAGAACGGCAGGCTCGGCTTCCCGGTCAGCGACGAGTTCGCCGTACCCGGCGGGTTCCAGCAGAATTTCCAGACCGGGTTCATCGTGGTGAAAGACGGCAAACCCGAAGTTCACGGGGTGTGAGGACGGACTGAGAACTTCGTGAGCATCGCCGTGCGGCGCCCGGATCGCCGGGTTGTGCCGCTAGCCTGGTCAGCGACCGCGTCCCTGACCAGTTGATCGAGGATAGAGACTTCATGCATCGGATCCCTGCCAAGGTAGCCGGATCGGTTGCGGCGCTGGCCGCCGTCGCCCTGCTGTCCGCCTGTGGTGGCAACGACTCGACCGCGTCCACGACGCCCACGTTGTCGTCGACGGCCGCCGCGTCCTCCGCGAGCGCCGCGCCCAGCTCGTCCGCCGCGCCGCACGGTGACCACACCACCACCGCGGCGCCGGAGACCAGCGCGCCCGAGACCCCGCAGACCGTCCAGCCGCAGCAGACCCCGGCCGCGGTCCCGGTGACCGACAAGGGCAAGGCGTTCCTCGCCGAGCTGGAGAAGCAGGGCATCAAGCCGGGTAGCCCCGACATCGCGATCACCGCCGCGGACTACATCTGCACCAGCCGCGCCACCGGCGCCTCCGACGCCGATATCGCGCCGTTCGTGGCCGCGATGGCGGGTTCGGATCCGTCCTTCGACCAGTCGAAGATGGACGTCGACAAGGCCGCCAAGGCCTACATCGACGCCGCTACGGCGACCTACTGCAAGTGAACGCGCGCCGCGCCGGCCGGCGCCCCGCTGGTTGCCTGACCGTCCTGGCCCTCGGGGCGCTGCTGGTCGCGGTCGTGATCCTGCTCTGGTTCCTGCTCGCCGGGCTGCCCAAGAAGCCGGGGCCGACGCCGCCGGGGCCGACGCCGCCGCAGTCCCAGCCCGCGGACTGCCCCGACGTGCTCGCGGTGTCGATCCCCGGCACCTGGGAGTCGTCGAGCACCGACGACCCCTACAACCCGCACGCGAACCCGATCTCGCTGATGCTCAACGTGTCCGGGCCGCTGCGCAGCCAGTTCGACGAGAGTCGGCTCGAGGTCTACACCGTGCCGTACGTGGCGCAGTTCTCGAACCCCATCGCGTTCCCGCCCGACGGGCAGCAGTCCTACAACAACAGCCGGGCCGAGGGCACCCAGCGCACGATCGACGTGCTCAGCGAGCGGCACGCCCGCTGCCCGTTGACGACCTACGTGCTGATCGGGTTCTCCCAGGGCGCCGTGATCGCGGGCGACGTGGCGTCCCAGATCGGCGCGGGCAAGGGCCCGGTGCCCGCCGACAAGGTGCTCGGCGTCACGACGATCGCCGACGGCCGCCGCACCGGTGACACCGGTCCCGGCCAGCCGACCGAGATCGGCGCGGGCGTTCCCGGTGTCGGCGCCGAGGTGGCGCTCAAGGGCATCAACGTGCCCGGCATCTCGATGACCGGGCCGCGCCCCGGCGGCTTCGGCAGCCTGGCCGACCGGGCGTACACGATCTGCGCGCCCGGCGACCTGATCTGCGACGCGCCGCGCCAGGCGCTGAACCCGGCCAATGTCCTCGGCAGCATCGGCACACTGATCCAGGCGGCGGGCAATCCGGTGCACAGCCTCTACAACACCTACGTGGTGGACGGCAACGGCACGACCGCCACGCAGTGGGCGGTGAACTGGGCCGCGGGGCTGATCGAGCAGGCGCCACGCCCGGCCCATTCCTGACGCTCGCGCGGCCCTCAGTTGTCACAGTCACACCCTGGCGTGATTACCACCGATCACGCCTCGGTGTGACATCCGCACTGTCCTTCGCGGACACGCTGTAAAGTGCGCTGGTGATCGCGCCGCCGTCTCGCCACGCGGGGTGGCGCGTGCCGGAGGAACACCGCACAGCCAGGAGCCTGAATCAATGACACAAGCTGCCGCACCCGTCGGTGAGTCGACCGCTCTGGGTACGCCGCTGCGTCCGTTCCGCTTCGCTGCGGCGGGTGAGGGGAACAAGCAGGAGGGCGGCGCGCGCAAGTTCGTGCAGACCGCCCAGCAGGCCGAGGAATACGGCTACGACACCTTCGTGGTGCCGGACCACCTGGGCGACCAGATCGGCCCGATCGCCGCGCTCGGCGCGCTGACCCAGGCGACCGGCAAGATCCGCCTCGGTACCTCGGTGCTGGCCAACGGCTTCCGCCACCCGGTCGTGCTCGCCAAGGATCTGGCCACCATCGACGTGCTGTCCAAGGGCCGCCTCGAGGTCGGCGTCGGCGCGGGCTGGATCAAGGAGGAGTTCGAGAACGCGGGCATTTCCTACGAGCGGCCCGGCGTGCGCCTGGAGAAGCTCGAGGAGACCCTGACGATCCTCGACACGCTGCTCCGCGGCCAGGAGTGCACCTTCGAGGGCAAGCACTACCAGGTCCGCGGAATCAAGGGCACCCCCCGCCCGCGGCAGGGCCCGCGCCCGCCGCTGTGCACCGGCGGTGGCGGCCCGAAGATGCTCGCGCTGGCGGCGCGCCACGCCGACATCGTCTCGATCGTTCCCCAGACCACCAAGGACGGTAAGGGGCTGCTGTCGGGCATCACGCTCGAGAAGACCCTCGAGAAGGTGAACATCGTCCGCGAGGCGGCAGGCGACCGCTTCGCCGACATCGAGCTGAACTGGGCCATCACCGCCGTCGTCATCACCGACGACCGGGAGAAGACCGCCGAGATGGCGCTGACCGCGATCGAGCGGGGCCTGCACCCCGATCTCGAGGTCGACGTGCAGCTCTCGGTCGAGGACATCCTGAATTCGCCGTACATCGCGATCGGCACCTTCGAGGAGATCGCCGAACAGATCAAGCGTGTGCGCGAACTCACGTCGATGTCGTATGTCGGCATCTTCCCCACCCAGATGGACGCCTTCGCGCCGGTGATTCCGCTGCTGCGGGAGGACTGAGCGGCTGTTCTCTGTAACATGACTCTGGTTTGAAAACATCTAGCCGATAGCGGTCACCGCGCAGACCGCTCGAAAATCCGCAGGTTGTTCCGGGGTGCGCTCGCGGCGCAGTCGGAGCACCGGTGGCGATAGCGAGTCGGGGCCTCACGGGTGTCAGCGCCGTAGCTGTGCGCAGATTCACCGGTCCGCAGGTCTCGGAGGAGAAGAAGGAATGGAAGAGACTTTCGACGACTACCTGGACGAAACCGGGAACATCACAATTCCCGAGGGTCGGACCCTGGTGGATCATGTCGAGAAGCACACGCGTAACGATGCGAACGATCTCGCGTACCGCTACATCGATTACTCGAGGGAACTCGACGGTGAGGTGCACGAGCTCACGTGGCAGCAGTTCGGTGTGCGGCTGCGCGCGGTGGCCGCTCGTCTGCAGCAGGTGACCAACCCGGGCGACCGGGTGGCCATCCTGGCGCCGCAGGGCCTGGACTATGTGATCTCCTTCTTCGCGGCGATCTACGCGGGCACCATCTCGGTGCCCCTGTTCGATCCCGACGAGCCGGGCCACACCGACCGCCTGCACGCCGTGCTCGGCGACTGTGAGCCCTCGGCGATCCTGACCGCGACCTCCTCCGCGGCAGGCGTGCGCCAGTTCTTCCGTTCGCTGCCCGCGGCGCAGCGCCCGCGCATCATCGCTGTCGACGCCATTCCCGACAGCCTCGGTGACAGCTGGGTCCGCCCGGACATCGCGATCGACGACATCGCCTACCTGCAGTACACCTCGGGCTCGACCCGGGTCCCGGCGGGCGTGGAGATCACCCACCGCGCGGTGGGCACCAACCTGCTGCAGATGGTCAAGGCGATCAACCTCGACCACAACTCGCGCGGCGTCACCTGGCTGCCGCTGTTCCACGACATGGGCCTGTTGACGGTGATCCTGCCCGCCGTGGGCGGCAAGTACATCACCATCATGTCGCCGAGCGCGTTCGTGCGCAGGCCGTCGCGCTGGATCAACGAGCTGGCCGCGGTCGCCGACGGCGCGGGCACCTTCGCCGCCGCCCCGAACTTCGCCTTCGAGCACGCCGCCGCGCGCGGTCTGCCCAAGGCGGGCGAGTCGCTCGACCTGTCGAACGTCATCGGCCTGATCAACGGCTCCGAGCCGGTGACCACCTCGTCGATGAAGAAGTTCAACGAGGCGTTCGCGCCGTACGGCCTGCCCAAGACCGCGATCAAGCCCTGCTACGGCATGGCCGAGGCCACCCTGTTCGTCTCGGCGACCAAGGCCGAGGACGAGGCCAAGGTCGTCTACGTCGACCGCGACGAGCTGAACGCGGGCCGCATGGTGCGCGTCGAGCCCGGCACCGAGAACGCCATCGCGCAGGTCTCCTGCGGCTATGTGGCGCTGTCGCAGTGGGCGACCATCATCGACCCCGAGTCGGTGGAGAGCGCCGAGGGCGGTCGCGAGCTGCCCGACGGTCAGGTCGGCGAGATCTGGCTGCACGGCAACAACATGGGCATCGGCTACTGGGGTCGCCCGGACGAGTCGACCAAGACCTTCCGCAACAAGGTCACCGACCGTCTCGCCGAGGGCAGCCACGCCGAGGGCACCCCCCTGGACGCGAACTGGCTGCGCACCGGCGACTACGGCGTCTACTTCGACGGCGAGCTCTACATCACCGGCCGCGTGAAGGACCTCGTCATCGTCGACGGGCGCAACCACTACCCGCAGGACCTGGAGTTCTCCGCGCAGGAGGCGTCCAAGGCGCTGCGGCCCGGTTTCGTCGCGGCCTTCGCGGTGCCCGCCAACCAGCTGCCCGCCGAGGTCTTCGCGGCCGACAGCCACTCCGGCCTGAAGTTCGACGCCGACGACGCGTCCGAGCAGCTGGTCATCGTCGGCGAGCGCGGCCCCGGCGCGGGCAAGGCCGATCCCGGCCCGATCTCCGACGCCGTGCGCGCCGCGATCTCCCAGCGCCACGGTGTCACCGCTCGTGACATCCTGCTGGTGCCCGCGGGGTCCATCCCGCGGACGTCCAGCGGCAAGATCGCCCGGCGTGCCTGCAAGGCCGCCTACCTCGAGGGAACGCTCCGCGGTGGTTACACACAGCAGGCTTTCCCCGATGCACCAGACGAGTAATTGCCGAGTTTTCCCGGCGAGGACGCCCGGCACGGAGCACCGTGCCGGGCGTCATTCGGCGGCGCGCCCGGTACCCAGACAGGTAGCTTGAGGAATTGATGGCTGACAACGAGGGCACGCCCACCCAGAGTCCCGAGCCCGCCAAGGGTTCGAACCCCGACATCTCGGTCCCCGAGCTGCGTGAGTGGCTGCGCAACTGGGTCGCCGACGCGACCGGGCAGCCGGTCGAGCAGATCACCGTGGATCGGCCGATGGAGGAGTTCGGACTGGCCTCCCGGGACGCGCTGGCCCTCGGCGGTGACATCGAGGAACTCACCGGTGTCATGCTCACCGTCACCACGGTCTACCAGCACCCGACCATCGCCTCGCTGTCGGAGCGCATCGTCAACGGCGAGCCGGAGGCGGAGGATTCCGCCGCCGAGGACGACCTCTACACCGCGCGCTACACGCCGGGGGAGGCGCACGACATCGCCGTGGTCGGCCTGTCGACCCGGCTGCCGGGCGCCGGCGACACGCCCGAGTCGACGTGGGAGTTCATCGCCGGTCGCGGCGACGCCATCACCGAGCTGCCGGAGGGCCGCTGGTCGGAGTTCCTGGCCGACCCCGCCGTCGCCGCGGCGGTGGCCGCGGGCAAGACCCGGGGCGGTTACCTCGACGAGGCCGTCGTCAAGGGCTTCGACGCCGACTTCTTCGCGACCTCGCCGCTCGAGGCCGAGCGCATCGATCCGCAGCAGCGGCTGATGATGGAGCTGACCTGGGAGGCGCTCGAGCACGCCCGCATCCCCGCGAGCGAGCTGCGCGGCACCCCGGTCGGCATGTTCGTCGGGTCCTCGACGAGCGACTTCCAGATGATCGCCGCGCTCGCGCTCGGCAACCCCGATCCGAACGTGCCCGCCTCGGCCGAGGCCTACGCGATCATGGGCAGCTCGAACGGCATCATCGCCAACCGCGTTTCCTACTTCTACGACTTCCGCGGCCCCTCGGTGACGGTGGACACCGCGTGCTCGTCCACGCTGGTCGCCGTGCACCAGGCGGTGCGCGCGCTGCGCGAGGGCGACGCCGACCTGGCGCTGGCCGGCGGCGTGAACATGCTGCTGATGCCGATGACGACGCTCGGTTTCGCGCCGGGCACCTCCGAGGACGGCCGGATCAAGGCGTTCGCCCGCGACGCCGACGGCATGGTGCGTTCCGAGGGCGCCGGCCTGGTCGTGCTCAAGCGCCTGGCCGACGCCGAGCGCGACGGCGACCACATCTACGGCGTGATCAAGGGCAGCGCGGTCAACAGCGACGGCCGCTCCAACGGCCTGCTCGCCCCGAACCCCGACGCGCAGGCCGACGTGCTGCGCGCGGCCTACCGTGACGCGGGGATCGCCCCGACCACGGTCGACTACATCGAGGCGCACGGCACCGGCACCCCGATCGGTGACCCGATCGAGGCCGAGGCGCTGGCCCGCGTGGTCGGCCGCGGCCGCGACGCCGACAAGCCGGCGCTGCTCGGCTCGGTCAAGACCAACTTCGGCCACCTGGAGTCCGGCGCGGGCGTGCCGAGCCTGGTGAAGGTGCTGATGGGCTTCCAGCACAACGTGATCCCGCCGACCATCAACTTCTCGGCCCCCAGCCCGTACATCCCGTTCGAGCAGGCCAACCTGAAGGTCGTCGACGAGCCGACCGAGTTCCCCCGCTACAGCGGCGTCGCGACCGTCGGCATCTCCGGCTTCGGTTTCGGCGGCACCAACGCCCACGTCGTGCTCCAGGAGTACGTGCCGACGGCGGCGGTCCCGGCGGTCGAGGACGTCACCCCCGACGAGGTCGCCGCCGCGCGCGACGAGCTCGCCGAGTCCGTGGACAGCGCCGAGACCACCGACGTGGTCGCCGAGGCCGAGGCCATCACCACGGCCGCCGTCGAGGCCACCCCGCCGGTCGAGTGGGACGGCGAGCGCGCCGAGCCGCTGCCGGTCGTCCTCGCGGTGTCGGCCTACCTGCCGTCGCGCCGCAAGCGCGCCGCCGCGGAGCTGGCCGACTGGCTGGAGGGCCCCGGCAAGGAGGTGCCGCTGGCCGACGTGGCCCGCTCGCTCGCCCGGCGCAGCCACCAGCGCTCGCGCGGCGTCGTGCTGGCCAAGACGCACGAGGAGGCCGTCGCGGGCCTGCGCGCGATCGCGGCGGGCAAGCCGGGCGCGGGCGTGTTCACCTCCGATTCGCCCGCGGCCAACGGCCCGGTCTGGGTGCTGTCCGGCTTCGGCTCGCAGCACCGCAAGATGGCCAAGCAGCTCTACGGGGAGAACTCGATCTTCCGCAAGACCGTCGACGAGGTCGACGAGCTCGTGCAGGACGAGGCCGGGTACTCGATCCGCGAGATGTTCCTCGACGACGAGCAGGACTACGACGTCGGCACCTGCCAGGTCGGCATCTTCACCATCCAGCTCGGCCTCGCCGCGCTGCTGCGCGCGCACGGCGCCGAGCCCGCCGCGGTGGTCGGGCACTCGATGGGCGAGGTGGCCGGCTCCTACATCGCGGGCGGCCTGAGCCTCGAGGACGCGGTGCGCGTGATCTGCGCCCGCTCGCGCCTGATGGGCGAGGGCGAGCAGATGATCACCGAGGACGACGTGCGCAACATGGCGCTGGTCGAACTCAGCGCCCACGACGTGGCCGAGTTGCTCTCGCGCTTCCCCGACGTGGAGTGCGCGGTGTACGCGGCGCCGACCAACACCGTCATCGGCGGCCCGCGCGAGCAGGTCGAGCAGATCGTCGCCGAGGTGGAGGGCATGGGCAAGTTCGCCCGCATCCTGCCCACCCGCGGCGCGGGGCACACCTCGCAGATGGATCCGCTGCTCGGCGAGCTGGCCGCCGAGCTGGCGGGCATGGAGCCGAGCAAGCTGACGACCGGCCTGTACTCGACCGTGCACGAGGGCCTGTACTTCAAGCCGGGCTCGGAGCCGATCCACGACCCGGCCTACTGGGTCAAGAACATGCGCGGCGCGGTGTACTTCACCAACGCCGTCAAGGCCGCCGTCGATACCGGCCACACCACCTTCCTGGAGCTGGCGCCGAACTCGGTGGCGCTCATGCAGGTCCTCGGCACCACCTACGCCGCGGGCGTGCACGACGCGCAGCTGATCCCGACGCTCAAGCGCAAGGAGGACGAGTCCGCCGGGGTGATCGGCGCGCTCGCCCAGCTCTACGTCAACGGCCACGCGGTCGACCTGCCCTCGCTGCTGCCCGCCGGCCCGTACGCCGATGTGCCGCGTACCGCGTTCCTGCGCAAGGAGTTCTGGCCCAAGGTCGCCGTCGGCGCCGGTTTCGGCGGTGGCTCCGGCAACGGCAAGCTGCCGGGCGCGCACGTCGCGCTGCCGGACGGCCGCCACGTGTGGGAGGTCGACGCCGCCGCGGTGAGCGACCTGACCGCGCTGGTGAAGTCGGCCGCGGCGCAGGTCCTCTCCGAGGTCGCGGTCGGTGTCACGCACGCGCACGGCACGATCCCGGCCGCGGGCACGCTGACCACCACGCTGACCCCGCACCTGGGCGGCGCCTCGGTGCAGGTGCACGCCAGGGAGGCGGGCGTCTTCCGCGCGCTGTTCGACGCGGTCGTCACCTCCGGTGACCCGCTGCCCGAACCGGTTGTCGCCGAGGTCGTTCCGGCCGCCGCGCCCGAGCCGACCGCCGCCGAGGTCGCCGCCGCGACCGGCGACCGCTGGGACCCCGCGGGCACCCAGACCGTGGAGGAGCGCCTCTCGCTGATCGTGGCCGAGTCCATGGGCTACGCCGTCGAGGACCTCCCGATGGAGATCCCGCTGATGGAGCTGGGTCTGGACTCGCTGATGGCCATGCGCATCAAGAACCGCGTCGAGTACGAGTTCGACATCCCGCAGCTGCAGATCTCGGCCGTCCGCGACGCCAGCCTGCACGAGGTCGCCAAGGTCCTGCGCTACGCCATCGAGCACCGCGACGAGGTGCAGCAGATGGCCGATCAGCAGGCCGCCGCCCGCGCCGCGGGCGAGGACGTCGCCCTCGACGGCAACTTCGCCGAGGCCGCGCGCGCGGCGCTGGCCGCGGGCGCCGACCCGGTGGCCGCGGTGAAGGCCGAGCTCCCCGCCGACCCCGCCGCGCCCGCCGCGACCGTGACGGAAGCCGCGGTCACCGCACCGGTCACCGAGGTCCCGGCCGAGGACAAGGTCGAGATCAGCTACGACGACGACGGCGACAACGTCCCGCCACGTGACGCTCCCGAGCGCCTGGTCTACGGCACCTGGGCGGTCGTCACCGGAACCTCGCCGGGCGGCATCTTCAACACGCTGCCGATCCTCGAGGAGGAGGTCGCCGAGAAGCTGGCCGAGCGCCTGACGCAGCGGGTCGGCGCGGAGATCTCCGTCGACGACGTGCTCGACTCCGAGACCATCGAGGATCTCGCCGACGTCGTGCGCAAGCTGCAGGACTCCGGCGCGGATGTCGACGGCTTCATCCGTCCGCTGCGCCCGCGTCCGGAGGGCTCGAACGCGGTGCCGGTCTTCGTGTTCCACCCCTCGGGCGGCAACACGCTGGTCTACGAGCCGCTGCTCAAGCGCCTGCCCGCCGACACCCCGATGTACGGCTTCGAACGCGTCGAGGGCAACATCGAGGAGCGCGCCAAGCAGTACCTGCCGGAGCTGCGCAAGATCCAGGGCGACGGCCCCTACGTGCTCTACGGCTGGTCGCTCGGCGCGGTGTTCGCGCTGCAGGTCGCGCAGCTGCTGCGCGCCGAGGGCGCCGACGTCCGCTATGTCGGCCTGATCGACCTCGCCATCCCGGTCGAGGGCGAGGACAACAGCCCCGAGGAGCGACTGGCCCGCATCAAGCGCTACCAGCAGTTCGCCAAGCGCACCTACGGCGTCGAGGGCGAACTGCCCGACGAGCAGCTCCAGGAACTGGCCCAGGCCGGCGACGAGGAGCAGTACGAGATCGTCGCCAGCCTGATCAAGCTCACCGGCGCCAAGATCCCCGGCGGCGTGCTCGAGCACCAGCGCACCTCCTGGATCGAGGGCCGCCACCTGGCGAAGACCAGCCCGACCCGCTACGACGGCGATGTCGTGCTGTACCTGGCCGACCGCTACCACGACGGCATGATCGAGCTGGAGCCCCGCTTCGCCGATCGCCGTCCCAACGGTGGCTGGGACGAGTACATTCCCAACCTCGAAGTCGTGCACATCCCCGGCGATCACCTGCAGATCGTCGACGAACCGCGGATCGGCCAGATCGGTGCGGACCTGGCAGCCAAGCTGGCACAGATAGTGAAGGGTTGACCGAAGAAGGGGAGTCGAGTGACTACTACTGCCGAAAAGCTTGCCGACCTGCGTAAGAGATTGGAGATGGCGCAGGAGCCGGCGGGTGAGGCGGGTATCGCCAAGCGGGAGCGCAAGGGTATCCCCAGCGCCCGGGACCGGATCAACATGCTGCTCGACCCGGGCACGTTCGTCGAAGTCGGTGCGCTGGTACGTAGTCCGGTCGACAAGAACGCGCTCTACGGCGACGGCGTGGTGGTCGGGCACGGCTTGGTCGACGGCCGTCCGGTGGCGGTGTACTCGCACGACCAGACCGTGTACGGCGGGTCGGTCGGTGAGGCGTTCGGCCGCAAGGTCGCCGGGATCATGGAGTACGCGGCCAAGGTCGGCTGCCCGGTCGTCGGGATCAACGACTCCGGTGGCGCGCGCGTGCAGGAGGCGGTGAGTTCCCTCGCCTGGTACGCCAACATGGCGTACCGGGTGGAACCGCTGTCGGGCATGGTGCCGCAGGTGTCGATGATCCTCGGCAACTGCGCGGGCGGCGCGGTCTATCACCCGATCAACACCGATGTGGTGGTGGCGACCGAGGGCGCCCACATGTTCGTCACCGGGCCGAAGGTGATCAAGGAGGTCACCGGCGAGGACGTGAGCCTCGAGGAGCTCGGCGGAGCGCAGACCCAGGCCGAGGTGGGCAACATCCACCACATCGCGCCGGACGAGCCGTCGGCCTTCGAATGGGTTCGCAACTACCTGAGCTACCTGCCGAGCAGCTGCCAGGAACTGCCGCCGATCGTGAATCCCGGTCTGGAACCGGAGATCACCGACTCCGACCGCGAACTCGACACCCTGATGCCCGACTCGGACAACGCGGGCTACGACATGCACGACATCCTGCTGCGCATCTTCGACGACGGCGAGTTCCACGAGATCAGCGCGTCCGCGGGACGCAACGTCATCACCGGCTTCGCCCGGGTCGACGGTCGCAGCGTCGGCGTGGTGGCCAATCAGCCGCTGGTGTCGGCGGGCGCGCTGGACGCGCGGGCCGCGGACAAGGCCGCGCAGTTCGTGCGCATCTGCGACGCCTACGAGATCCCGCTGATCTTCGTGGTCGACACCCCCGGCTTCCTGCCGGGCGTCGAGCAGGAGAAGAGCGGTGTCATCAAGCGCGGCGGCCGGTTCCTGTTCGCCTTCGTCGAGGCGACGGTCCCGAAGGTCACCGTGGTGGTGCGCAAGTCGTACGGCGGCGGGTACGCGGTGATGGGCTCCAAGCAGCTCGGCGCCGACATCAACCTGGCCTGGCCGACGGCGCGTATCGCGGTGATGGGCGCGGAGAGCGCGGTCAGCCTGATCGGCGCCCGCCAGATCGCCGCGGCGCCGGAGGACCAGCGCGCGGCCGTGCGCCAGGGCCTGGTCGACTTCTACAACGCCACCATCGCCACCCCGTGGGTCGCCGCCGAACGCGGCTACATCGACGCGGTCATCGAGCCGAAGCACACCCGGCTCGAGCTGCGCAAGGCGCTGAAGCTGCTGCGGGACAAGCAGGTCCAGCGCAACCCGCGCAAGCACCACCTCATCCCGATGTGAGGGGTGTCGGAGCGCGGGCGCGCGAGTCGCGGCCCTGGGGGCCCGACGAAAGATCCCCGATCCTCGCGGCTGCACCGCGGGGGTCGGGGATCTTTTCGTCGGGGTGCGGCCGTCAGGCCACCTTGGCGCTGGTGATCACGACGTCTTCGGTCGGGACGTCCTGGTGCGGGCCGGCCGAGCCGGTGGCGACGCCGGCGATCTTGTCGACGACGTCGGTGCCCTCGGTCACCTTGCCGAACACCGCGTAACCCCAGCCCTGGCCGGACGGCGCCGAGTGGTTGAGGAAGGCGTTGTCGGCGACGTTGATGAAGAACTGCGCGGTGGCCGAGTGCGGGTCGTTGGTGCGGGCCATCGCGACGGTGTACTTGTCGTTCTTGAGGCCGTTGCCCGCCTCGTTCTGGATCGGGGCCTGGGTGGGCTTCTGGCGCAGGCCGGGCTCGAAGCCGCCGCCCTGGACCATGAAACCGGGGATGACGCGGTGGAAGATCGTCCCGTTGTAGTGGCCCGCGTTCACGTAGTTCACGAAGTTGGCGACCGTGTTCGGCGCCTTCTGATCGTCCAACTCCAGCACGATCGGTCCGTGGTTCGTCTCGATATTCACCTTGGTCATGGTCTTCATCTTGGCAGCGCGCCCGCCCCGGGGTCCAGCCGGGGTCGGATGGGCCCGGCGCCGGTGGACGACCGGACTTTTGCGATTCCATGAACGGCGGAGCGCGATAAAAGTAGCGGCGCGCGCCGGGGACCCGTGTGCGAATTTCGCACACGGGTCGGGAGTTATCCGCGCGGCACGGAATTCATCGCGAAATGCGGCGCCTCATGAACGCGGAATTCCGGCCGCGGAAACCGGATATCAGGGGCCGACGGTGATCGGCACCGAGGGGGTGGTGGTGTTGTTCACCGCGTAGGTGCCCGTCACCTGACCGGTGGTGGCGCTGGTGGGGCAGCCGAAGCTGCCGGTCACCTTGATCGGCGCCGGGGAGTTGGTCGCCTGGACCTTGGAGGGGGTTCCGTTGGTCCAGGTGCCGGCCAGGGCCGCGGGCGCGGTGGGCGCGACCACGATCTTGCAGGAGGCCAGGCCGCTGGTCTGGATGACCATGCCGCCCTGCGGGACGTTGATGGTCCCGGAGATGGGCGAGCCGTTCTGGCCGGTGATCGACCAGCTGCCGTTGGTGGTCACGGTGGCGCTGACGCCCCACATGCTGGTGGAGCAGCCGGTGAAGGTGGGCGCGCTGATCGGCACGGTGATCGGGCCGCTCGGGTTGGTGTTGTTGG
The DNA here is from genome assembly GCF_000308795.1 of Nocardia thailandica NBRC 100428. Taxonomy (GTDB): domain Bacteria; phylum Actinomycetota; class Actinomycetes; order Mycobacteriales; family Mycobacteriaceae; genus Nocardia; species Nocardia thailandica. The sequence continues at coordinate 32,733 of NZ_BAGK01000011.1, forward strand.
GCGCGGCCGGGACCGCGCCGGTGGCGTTGGAGCCGGTGCAGGTGATGCTGACACCGCCCGCGACCGCCGTCACCGAACCCACGTTGGTGGCCGAGACCGAGGCTCCCGCGGGGGAGACGGTGGTCGAGCCGGCGGCCGCGGCCGGGCCGATGCCGAACGTCGCGGCCGCCACCGCACATCCGGCGGTGACCATTGCTGCGCGCGCGAAGAATTGATTGTCGAACATGATGTCCTCCTACGGTGAGGGGTCGGTGAATCCGAATTCCGGTGGAATCACCGAATTCAGCGTACGAAATGCGAATTTCGCACCGCTGTGAATCGGCGCTACGGTTTCGTTCGGGGGATTTCGCGCGAACGTCGGCATTCGGCGCGTTTCATCCGATAACATGCCTGCCCGATTGTTTCGCGCAACAATCGGGCCGCATTCGCGCCGGTCGCGCCGGGGGTCCTGCTAAGATTGAAACACCTCTGTGTCAGATCCGAAGTGCCTGTGAACGTGGTTCACTGAAACTTGGCGATAGCGGATGGCTCTGGCCGTGGAACCCGTTGAGGGAGCGGCACTTCCGGCCGGCCGCGCGGCGCGGGCCGCGACCATTAATGAAACAGTTGAACTTCAAACGGTGGCCCAGTATATGGCACCCGGGGCCCGTCATCCGGGAACCGGCCGCGGCGTGCGACCACCTCGCAACATCCGGCGGCCAGATACCATGGCGAACCGTGCCAGACGCCGCAACTGCCGTTCTCACCAAGCCGCCCGCCCAGCCGGCGGCTTCCGCGAAGGACTTCCGGACCGCCCGCTGGATCGCCCTGATCGCGGGCATACTCGGTGCGCTGTTCGCGCTGGCGACGCCGTTCCTTCCGGTCACCCAGACCACGGCCGAGGTGAACTGGCCACAGGGCGGAACCGTGGGCAACGTCCAGGCGCCCCTGATGTCGCAGGTGCCACTCGACGTCACCGCCACCATCCCGTGCGCCACCGTCGCCCAGCTGCCCGCACAGGGCGGCATGCTGCTGGCTACCGCGCCGCCGCAGGGCGACCGCGCGGCGCTGGAGGCGATGTTCGTCCGGGTGTCCGACAGCAGCGTCGACGTGGTCCTGCGCAACGCCGTGGTCGCCTCCGCGCCGCGGGCCGAGATGGGCGGCTGCACAGAGATTCTCATCGAGTCCGGCCGGGACCGGACCACCGCGGAGTTCACCGGCCTGACCAAGGAGGTGCAGCGGCCGGTCGAGGGGCAGCCGGGTGTCACCGAGACCGTGCGCGTGCCGGTCACCGGGCAGCTCAACGGCGACCTGCGCCCGCAGGTGGTCGGCGTCTTCACCGACCTCAAGGGCGCGGCGCCCGCGGGGCTGTCGTTCCACATGGACGTCGACTCGCGTTTCTCGTCGAGCCCGTCGATCGTCAAGCTCGTCGCCATCGTCGCCGCGGTGCTGTGCACGCTCCTCGCGCTGGCCGCCCTGGCCCGGCTCGACGGCAGCGACGGCCGTGGGCACCGCCGGTTCCTGCCCGCCAACTGGCTGAGGCCGACCTGGGCCGACGGCGCGGTCGTCGGCACGCTGCTGGTGTGGCACTTCGTCGGCGCCAACACCTCCGACGACGGCTACATCCTGAGCATGGTCCGCGTCGCGCCGCACGCGGGCTACATGGCCAACTACTTCCGCTGGTACGGCGTGCCCGAGGCACCGTTCGGCTGGTACTACTACGTCATCCAGGCGTTCGCCGAGGTCTCCACCGCCAGCCCGTGGGTGCGGCTGCCCGCCCTGTTCTGCGCGATCCTGTGCTGGATGGTCATCAGCCGCGAGGTGGTGCCCCGCCTCGGCAACGGCGTCAAGCGCAGCAAGGTCGCGCTGTGGACCGGCGGCCTGGTCTTCCTCGCCTTCTGGCTGCCCTTCGACAACGGCCTCCGGTCGGAACCGATCGTGGCGCTGGGCGCCCTGCTGACCTGGGTCTCCATCGAGCGCGCCATCGCCACCGGCCGCCTGCTGCCCGCCGGTGTCGCGGTGCTGGTCGCGGCGTTCACCCTCGCGGCGGCGCCCACCGGCCTGATGTGTGTGGCCGCGCTGCTCGCCGGCATCCGGCCGCTGGTGCGGATCGTGGTGCGCAGGCACCGGCAGTTCGGCACGACGGCGCTGCTCGCGCCGATCGCGTCCGCCGGCCTGCTGGTGCTCACGGTGGTCTACGGCGATCAGACCTTCGCCGGGATCCAGGAGGCCAACCGGGTGCGGCAGGCGACCGGCCCGAACCTGGCCTGGTACGAGGACTACCTGCGCTACTACTACCTGTTCGTCGAGACGGTCGACGGCTCGCTGGCCCGCCGCTTCGCCTTCCTGACGATGCTGCTGTGCCTGTTCACCACCATGCTGGTGCTGCTGCGCCGCCGCCAGGTGCCCGGCATCGCCTCGGGGCCGACCTGGCGGCTGATGGGCGTGGTCATCGGCACGATCTTCTTCATGATGTTCAACCCGACGAAGTGGACCCACCACTTCGGCGCGTACGCGGGCATCGCGGGCTCGCTGGCCGCGGTGACCGCCGTCGCGGTGTCGGCCAGCGCCCTGCGCTCCCGCAAGAACCGGGCGATCTTCCTGGCCGGCCTGCTGTTCGTGCTGGCGCTGTCGTTCTCCGGGATCAACGGCTACTGGTACGTCTCCAGCTTCGGCGTGCCGTGGTTCGACAAGACCATCTCGCTGAAGGGCTTCGAGTCCAACACCGTGATGCTGGTGCTGTTCGGCCTGGCGCTGGCCCTGGTGGCCTGGTACGGGCTGCGCGAGGACTACGTGAAGCCGCAGCCCTCGCCGAAGTCGGCGCGCGGCAAGCGGATCCGCAAGTTCGCCGCCATCCCGCTGACCGTGGTCGCGGCGCTGATGGTGCTGCTCGAGGTCGCCTCGCTGGCCAAGGGCGCGGTGCAGCAGTACCCCGCCTACTCGCTGGGCCGCTCCAATGTCGACGCCTTGTTCGGCAAGTCGTGCGGGCTGGCCAACGACGTGCTCGTCGAATCCGATCCCAACGGCGGCAGGCTGGAGCCGGTCGTCGACCCGTCCGCGCCCGCGTGGAAGGACCGGAACGATCCGCTGGCGGGGGCCGATCCGGTCGGCTTCAGCCCCAACGGCGTGCCCAACGACCTGTCCGCCGACGCGGTCGAGGTGAAGCCGGGCACCGGCAACACCAGCAACCAGTCGGTCGGCGCGGCCTTCGCCGAGGGCGAGAGCGCGGGCACCGGCGGCGGAAAGGGCGCCCAGGGTGTCAACGGCTCGACCGTGGCGCTGCCCTTCGGCCTCGACCCGGCGACCACCCCCATCCAGGGCAGCTACCAGGAGGGCGTGCAGCAGCCCGCCCACCTGGAGTCCGCCTGGTACGGGCTGCCCGCGCGGTCCGCGGACTCGCCGCTGATCGTCATCAGCGCGGCGGGCCGCATCGCCTCCAAGGACGACACCGGCGCCGACAAGTACGGCCAGTCCCTGCTGCTCGAGTACGGCAAGCGCAATCCCGACGGCACCATCGAGTCGCTGGGCGTGTACCAGCCGCGCGACATCGGCCCGTTCCCGTCCTGGCGCAACCTGCGGGTGCCCCGCGACGAGATCGCGCCCGAGGCCGACACCGTGCGCATCCTGGCCAACGACCCGATCCTCATCGGCGACCAGTGGCTCGCGTTCACCCCGCCGCGCGTGCCGGTGCTGAAGTCGCTGGACAGCTACCTGGGCCGCACCCAGCCGGTCCTGCTGGACTGGGCCGTCGGCCTGCAGTTCCCGTGCCAGCGCCCGTTCGATCACCGCTACGGCGTGGCCGAGGTGCCCAACTACCGCATCCTGCCGGACCGTCCGCTGGCGATCTCCTCCACCGACACCTGGCAGGCCGAGGAGTTCGGTGGCCCGCTCGGGTTCGCGCAGATGCTGGCGAGCCGGGTGACCGTCCCGACCTACCTGAAGGACGACTGGGCCCGTGACTGGGGCTCGCTGGAGCGCTACGACCAGTACATGAAGGCCGTCCCCGCCGAAATCACCACCGGCGAGGCGACCAGGTCCGGCCTGTGGAGCCCCGGCAACCTCCGGGTGTTCTGAGGCTCGGCCACAGACGTGATGAGGCGCGGACCGGATGCCGGTCCGCGCCTCGGGTCGTTCGGTGGCGGTTCTGGTGCTGGTGGTGGTTCAGGCGTTGATGCGACGGCCGAGCTCTCGGCGTAAGACCTCCTGCGAGGGCAGTCTGTCCAGGACTCGCATCACTGCCGGTCGTAGTTCGCGCTTCTCGTCGTCGTTGAGCAGATCGACGAGATCCCGCAGATCCATGTCATCGAAGGCTCCTGTCATACCCTCAAGCCTACGTGCCCAAACCTCGAGGTGAAGCGTCTTGGCACTGCCATTTACAGCTCTTTCACGCCCGTGAAACCCGCTGGGCGAGCGGCTGTTTCGCGGCACTGCCAGGTCAAGGGCGGCGTGCCGCCCCTGTGCTGCCCCTGCTACCCCGCCGACAGGCTCGACAGCCACGAGCCGATGCCGCAGCCGGCGCTGCCGGTGCCCTCGGCGGGCGCGACGACCACGGTCAGGGTGGACGGCATGATCGACGCGCTGAGGTAGGCGTAGTGCGCGGTGATCGTGTGGGTGCCCGCGGTGGTCGGGGTCCACGACACCGCCCGGGTGTTGCCCGCGGCGGACTGGGTGAGCGCGAGGGGGCTCGCCGGGATGGTCTCGGTGCCGTCCATGAACAGCACGCTCTCCAGCGAGCCGCCGAGCACGGTGCTCTCGACCGTGTAGGTGCAGCCGACGCGCGGGGTCGGCGAGGAGATCGACACGACGCGTTGCGCGTCCGCGCCCGCGGCGCCCGCGCACCACGCCCCCGTCGCGGCGATGCTGAGGGCGGCGACCGCCCGGGTGATGTTCCTTCGGTACTGCATGATGTTGCCCTCCTGCGTGCTTGCGGGTGAGCGTAGGCGCCGCGACTGTGAAACATCTTGATTTCAGAGGACATCGAAACCTGGGTCTTGCGGACCTCGCGCATCCCTGCGCCGACGAGCGCGGGCCCGGGTCCCGACGGTGCGGCGCACCGCCGAGACCCGGGCCCGATCCGGTCTCCGGCGGGTCAGCCCTGGGCGCGGATCGGGGGTTCCTTCAGCCTGCCGCTCACGGTCTGCCGGGTGACGCCGATCTCGGCCGGCACGGCCTCGACGTAGGGGGTGAAGCGTTCCAGCGAACCCCAGTCGCGGCCGAGGTCGTGGGACAGGTAGCTGGGGACGGTCTGGGACTTCAGCAGCAGGCCGGTCCAGCCGAGCGGGCCGCCGCCGATGTCGTCCTGCCAGGCGTTGGACGCGTCCGAACCCACGCGGTCGGGCAGGATGCGCCACTGCGGGACCTCGGCGACACCGTTGTGGTGGTCGAACGGCCGCTGGCACGGGAACGCCAGGCCCACATGCCAGTCCAGCAGCACGGGCGCCGTCGAGCCGACCACGGAGTTCAGGGTGGCCAGCTTCGGCAGCCGCGGCGGGGTGACGGCCAGCCACTGCTTCTGGGTGATGTCGTTGTCGGCCGCGACCAGGCGGACGGCGTCGGTCCCCGCCGGGAGCTGGTCGAGGGGGACACGCAGGTTGCGCCACGACGGCGCCGGGCCGATGTCCAGCGGGACGACCGAGCCGCGCACGTCGACGGTGCCGTCGGGACCGCGAACGCCGTACTCCACCTTCAGGTCCTGGCCGTAGTGCACGATGCCGTCGGCGTCCACCGAGCGGATGCGGCCCGCGGCGGTGATGATCAGCGCCTGATAGGCGGGATCGTCCCGCAGGCTCTGCGGCGCGTCGAGGCGGTACCACTGCGAGGTCAGCTTCGCCTGCTGCTGCACGCCGTCCTGGTAGGAGCCGAGGACGGGGGTGCGGGCGGGATCGAGGCCGAAGGGCAGCGCGACGGAGCTGCCGTTGAGACCGGTCTGCGCGGTGGTGCCGCCGCCGGTGCCCGCGCCGGTGGTCTTGGTGGTCTTGTTCTCGGTGGACTCCACGGAATTGGCTCCGCCGGTGGCGGTCTCCTCCGCGTCGGCGGTCAGGTCGGCGGCGACGCCGTTGGGGGTGAATCCCGTCGACTCGGCGCCGAGCCCGTCGGCGGGCGCGCCGGTGTAGGGGGTCAGCAGCGAGCCGGGTGTATCGGTCTCGACCAGGACCTCGTCGGCCAGCGCGCACGGATTCCCGCGCAGCGACTCGATGTTGGACTTGGCGATCGAGTACGCGGGATACTGCGTCACCGCGCCCTTCACCAGCGAGAAGACCTCGATCAGGACGACCAGCGCGGCGGCGATGGTCAGCGGGACGGTCGCGAAACGATCGAAACGCCGTGGCGCGCGCGGCTTCCGGTACGGGGCACGCAGATGGAACCACAGCGCGACCAGCAGCGCCAGCACGCTGAGGCCGAGGAACAGCGTCGACAGGCCCTTGCCTGCGACCACGGGCGCCTTGTCCCAGAAGGGGACCCCGTAGCTGGAGACGTACCACCAGCCGTTGGAGCCGGTGAAGGTGAAGGCCAGCAGGAACAACACCGCGGCCGTGAACAGCGCGCGGTTGCGCGGGGCGCGGATTCCGTCGGCGCCCACCGCGACCGCCGCCAGCGCCGCCAGCGAACCGGCCAGGCCCGCGTAGACGCCGAAGTGGTGTGTCCACTTGGTCGGCGTCCACATCATCAGCAGCAGCGAGGCGAAGACGATGCCGAGGATGCGCACGGACGGCCCGCGCGAGGTCCCCGGTATCCGGCCGCGCCGCAGCACCTGCACCACGCAGACCAGCAGGCACAGCAGCATCACCAGCACGCCGAAGCGCCGCGAGAGGGAGCCGTCGGGGGCGAGCATGAACAGCGAGTCCCAGCGGGTGCGCTCGTCGAACCAGGTCACGTTGGGGCCGACCAGGGTGCGCACCCGCGTCGCCTCCATGACGGTCGCCAGGGTCTGATCGGCGAACACGACGGTCAGCACGACGGTGCCCGCGGCGAGGCCGGGCGCGAGCAGGGCGGCGTAGCGGAACACGGTGGCGCCGAGGGACCGTCGCGGCGCGGGCACGGGGGCGGCCGCGTCGCCGTCGGGTTCGTCGGCGGCGACGCGGCGGGGCCGGACGCCCTGCGCGCGCTTGACGATGATCTCCAGCACCGGCCGCGCGCCCGCGATGAGCGCGGCCAGGCAGATCAGGCCGGTCGGGCCCGCCGCGAGGGAGAAGGCGGCGATCAGCACGGCCAGCGCGGCGGGCAGCAGCCTGCCGGTCGCGACGGCGCGCTCGATCGCGCACCAGGTGAGCAGCGCGCCCGCGGCGATCAGCGGCTCGGGGCGCAGCCCGTTGTCGTAGGGCAGCCAGAACGCGAGGAAGACCAGCCCGGCGGTCCACAGCGCCACCCGGTCGCGGCGGACGCGGGCGCCGAGGCGCGGCAGCACCTCGCGGCTGATCACCGCCCAGCACACCAGCCCGGCGGCCAGCGCGGGCAGCCGCATCCACGGGCTCGCGTCGCTGACCTTCGTCATCCACGCGAGCACCTCGTAGGACCAGCCGAACGGGGCCTCCGGCACGCCGAACCAGCGGTAGTAGTTGGCCATGTAGCCCGCGTGCTCCGACGCGCGCGCCATGTTGAGGATGTAGCCGTCGTCGGAGGTGTTGGCGCCGACCACGTGCCACACCAGCAGGGTGCCGACCACCGCGACGTCCGCGCCGGAGACCTGCCACCAGTGCCGGGGCAGGAAGCGGCGCGCCCGGCGGCCGTCGCCGGTGTCGAGCAGGTGCAGCGCGATCAGGGCGATCACGGTCGCGACGCCCGCGACGACCATCGCCGCGAGCTTGAGCGGGGTCGGGGTCGAGCTGAAGCGGGAGTCGATGTCGGCGTGCAGCGCCGCCCCGGTGAGGGCCGCGGCGTCGAGGTCGGTGAACACGCCGACGATCTGCGGGCGCTTGTCCACGGTGACGGTGTTGCGGAAGGGGGACCCGTCCTGGCGGGTTACCCCGCGGAACTCGACGGTCGTCGCCTCCACGGTGGAGTCGATCGCGACGCTCGCGCAGCCGCCGATCTCGGCGACCGGCGCCGAGAGCATCGGCACATCGCGGGCCTGCACGCCGAGCACGCCGTCGCGGACGGTGACCGACAGGCCCTTGGCGGTCTGCCCGGAGGCCGCGGGGACGGTGGTCAGCAGCGTGGTGGTGCCGGATTCGGGCAGGCCGCGCAGCACGGCGCACGGCAGCTCGGCCGTGAGGCGCTGGGGCACGTACGACACGAGGGGCGCTTCGACGCTGGTCGCGCCCGGCTGGGGCCAGTCCAGGCTCGCCCGGTCCTGACGGACCGGCAGCAGCGGGGTCAGCAGCGCGAGCAGGAACCCGAGGAGCCCGGCGACGAGGGCGATCAGGCGGTATCTCTGGAACGCTCGGTTGGTTCGGTCCGGCACGGGGATTGATGCTAACCGCGACGGCCGGGCCCGCGCGGTCAGCCCGCGGCGCGCGTGCTCTCGGCCAGCAGCGCGCGGCCCCACGCGGGCACCGCCGTGTCCGGGCGGGGGAAGGCCGCGAGCTCGCCGCGTAGCTGGTCAGCGGTGATGGGCGCGGTGCCCTCGGGGAGTTCGGTGGTGGAGAACGCGGTCTTGAACCGGGTCGGTCCCGCCACGAAGACCTCCGCGGCGAGCCACGCGCCCGCGTGCGGGTCGTAGGACATCCGCTTGTGCTCGGCCAGGTAGTGCACGAGGTCCGGCGGCGCCTCCAGTTCGGTGACCGTGCCGTCGCGGTGGCGCACCTCGATGTAGGCCGACAGCCCGTCGCCGACGGCGACGGCGCGCACGGTGGCGAACCGCTGACCCGGCTGCAACAGCGTGATGGCCAGGTCGACCATGGCCTGCTCGACCGCCGCGAGCGAGGGCAGGGCCGGGGGAGGGGCAGTTTCGCGCGCCAGTCGTGGGCGCAGCAGATCGAAACGATCCTGCCTGCTGAGCGTCATAGCAATACCTCTGCATCCGTACCGGAGTGACACCGAGTCGGTGTACTCCGGTCGGCCGAACTTTCGAACAAGGCGCAGCGTACCCCGCATGCGCTGCCGTATGGTCGGGATACCCGCTCTGACCGGGTCAGGTGTGGGATATCACGCCTGGCTTACCCGTGGTTACCCATCTCACGCCGCGGAGACACGCAACGCGAACCAGCCCTCCGCCGGGTCGGCGAAACCGTGGTACAGCAACGGGATTCGCTGATCGACCGCGAAGTGCCGGTACACCGCCGCCATCGCCTGGCGCATCGCGAAGGACTGGAAGTCCTCTATACGCCGCGGGCCGATCGGATGCTCGGGCAGCAGGGACAGCCGATCCAGCTCGACCGGATCGTCGATGTCGAGGCCGCCGGGTTCGGGGTCCTCGATGAGGTGATCGTGCAGGACCTCGCGGGCGGCGGTCGGATCGTGCCGGGGCCCGGTGTAGGCCTGCTCGTGCGCGTGGACGAGATCGCGCGCGCCGAGGGGCGCGGACGTGGCTTCGATCAGGGCGATCAGCTCGGCGTCGGGTACCGGTTTTCGGTCGCGGACCGGGGCCTGCTCGAGAAGGTGCAGGATGTAGCCGCCGCGCACGAGCGGCTCGGGGACCAGGAAGACGCTCACGCTGGGACAGGTGAGGTTCCCGCCGGTCAAACACATCCTGGTGTGCATCGGATCGGACATATGTCCTCCTCCGCGTAGCGGGCCGGTCACGACCCGGTTCGAACCGTGGATCGAGTGGTGGAGCGCCGTCCGCGTCGCGCGGGCGACCGTGCCGCACCAGTCAGTGTAGTGCTGCGCGGTTGCCCGGCGGGATGAACATCGCGAAAACGACCCGGCGCGATCGGGATGACCTGCGCCGGGTCGTCGGGGGTGCCGGTCGGCGGGTCAGCGCCGGACGGTAACCAGCGTGAAGGGCCCGATATCGGTGGTCTCGAAGCGCGGGTCGGCGAACAGGGCGGCCGGGAAGGACACCGTGTAGCGCCGCACGTTCGGGTCGTTGGGATAGACGTCCTCGGCCAGCCGCAGCGTGTACCGGTCGCCCTCGTGCCGGAACAGGAACGCGTCCGGCGCCCGCCACGGCGCGGCGTCCATCGCCGTCAGCAGCGCCTCGGGGGAGGCGGCCTCGCTCCACCGCGCGATGGCCGCCGCCCGGCCGGAGAAGTCGGCGAGCGGGTTCGCGTAGTGCGAGGTCAGCGCCTGGAAACCGAAGTACGGGTAGATGGCCAGGAAGGTGGTGTCGGCGGTCAGCACCACGGTCTCGTCGCGCGGCCGCCCGGTCTGGGTGCGCAGGGCCGCGTCGATCGCCCGGTAGTAGGACTCGGCCGAGGGCGGACGCTTGTCGGCGCGCTCACCGTTGCCATCGGTGTCGGTGTAGGCCAGGTCGATCTCGTGGGTCAGCACGCCGGGGATGGCCTGGGCGAAGGACAGGGCGCCGAGCACCGCGACCACCGCCGCGGCGACGCGCAGGCCGGCGGGCTCGTCGAACAGCTGGTAGAGCGCGCGGGCGCCCTCGAAGAACCCGAACGCGCCCGCCGCGGCGAGCAGCACGAGCAGGACCGGGGTGAGCCGGAAGGAGAGCAGGGTGGTGCCGATCGCGGTGGCCGCCAGCGACAGCAGCGTCCACAGGTAGACGCCGATCACGCCGAGGCCGAGCGCCTGCGCCCGCCGCGACGAGCCCGCCCGCAGCACCAGCCAGATCGTGCCGAGCAGGCAGAACGCCCCGCGCAGGCTGAACTCGGTCATCGGGAACGACATCTCCGCCCCGAAGGTCGGCAGGTAGTGCAGGGCCGTGCCCGAACTCGCCGTCGCGCCGGTGGCGGCCTGCCTCAGGTACGGGCCCCACACCAGCAGCGCGATCAGCCCCGAGATCGCCCCGATGACGACCAGTTTGACCAGCGGCGGCACCGCCGCCCGCCAGGCGGGACCGAGGTCGACGGGTTCGCGGCGGCCGATCCGCGGTCGGGTGAGCTGCCGGTGCGCCCGCAGCGCGAGCGCGGCCGCGACCACCGCCATCAGGGTGACGATGAACGCGCCCGCGATGAAGTACAGCGTGTAGAAGCATCCGGCCAGCCCGAGGAACAGGCCGGTGCCGAGCACCGCGCCCCAGCCGCCCGCGGTCGCGCCGTCGGGCTCCGGCCGGTGCAGCGCGCCCCACGCCAGGATCAGCACCGGCGGGATGAGCAGGATGAGGACCGCGCTGTAGGCCTCGGGGGAGGCGTAGGCGATGGTCATCGCGGTCACCGCGGCCGCCGCGCCCACCGCGAGGTCCGCGCGGACCAGTGCCGACCACAGCACCAGCGCGATCACCGCGAACACGGCGAGCAGCCCGATCGCGTACGGCTTGAACACCTCCCAGCCGTCCATGCCGAGCGCGTCGCCGACCCGGCCACCGATCCAGAACCAGCCCGCGGGGTAGTACGGCGGCAGGTCGGCGTAGGTCATGTCGCGCAGCGCGGGGCTGTCGGTCAGGCGGGTCAGGTACTCGGTGCGGAACTCCTGGTCGACCGAGATGCCGTAGAGGTAGAGCTTGGTCGCGGCCAGGGGCATGCCGAGGGTGACCGTGACGAACGTCGACAGGCCGACCCACGACAGCAGCTTGGCCACCACCGGCCTGCGGCGCAGCCGGATCAGCGTGATCGACGCGACCAGCAGCGCGGCCGCCACGACCTGGCCGACGGTGGTCAGTGCCTTGGTGACATTGGACGAGTTGAAGGCGGGCCACTGGACGACCGCGAACGCGAACAGCCCGATCGCGGCGACCAGGGCGGCCACGACCGCCGCCGCCAGCGCCTCCCCGAGCCCGCGGCCGGCCCGGCGCGCCAGGACACCCGCGTTCACGCGTGGAGTCCGTCCGCCGGATCGACCCGCAGGTCGTCGTCGATACGTCTTGCCCCCCGGTCGATCCCCTGCACGTTGCCTCCGGCTAGTCACCCGATCAGATCGGGGCAAGCCTAGTGCGAAGCCGCGAAACGTTCCCCGGCGCGTTCGATGACGTCGTCGAGCACCTCGCGCGAACGGACCAGATCGGTGATCATCCGATCGATCCGCGCGCGTTCGGTGGTGAGCGCGCGCACCAGCTGGGGCGTGGCGAATTCGTTGGCGCCGCCGTCGGTGTCGCGCATGCAGGGCAGGATCTGCGCGATCCGCTTGCTGGTGAGGCCGGCCGCGAACAGTTCCTGGATGTGGATGACCCGATCCACGGCCCAGTCGGGATAATCGCGGTGCCCGCCGGCCGTGCGCTCGGCGGCCAGCAGGCCCTGCTCCTCGTAGTAGCGCAGGGAGCGTTCGCTCACCCCGGTCCGGCGGGCGAGTTCACCGATCCGCATCTGTCACCTGGCCTTTCGTCTCCGGGCTTGAATCTCACACCGGTGTCAGGTTTTACGGTACCCGCATGACGAACGACGCGGTCACCCCGAACCTGTTCACCCCCGCCGACCTCGGCGCGCTGCACCTGCCGAACCGCCTGGTCATGGCGCCGATGACCCGCAACAGGGCCGCCGCCGACGGCGTGCCGACCCCGCTCATGGCCACCTACTACGCGCAGCGCGCGAGCGCCGGCCTCATCATCGCCGAGGCAACCACGCCGAACCCGGTCGGCCAGACCTACACCCACATCCCCGGCGCCTACACCGAGGCGCAGACCGAGGGCTGGCGCGCGGTGACCGAGGCCGTGCGCGCCGCGGGCGGCGCGATGTTCCTGCAGCTCCAGCACGGCGGGCGGGTCGGCCACCCGGCCAACAGCGGGCTGACGCCGGTCGCGCCGTCACCCGTGCCGCTGCCCGAGCCCATCCACACCCCCGCGGGCGACGTGCCCGCGGTCGTTCCCGAGGAACTGACGGTCGCGGGTATCGAGGCCACCGTGGCCGACTTCGTGTCCGCCGCCCGCAACGCCGTCGCCGCCGGGTTCGCCGGCGTGGAGATCCACAGCGCCAACGGCTATCTCCTGCACCAGTTCCTGGCCACCAACACCAACCTGCGCACCGACGGGTACGGCGGCTCGATCGCCGGGCGCATCCGGCTCACCGTCGAGGTGGTGACCGCGGTCGCCGCGGCCATCGGGCCCGAGCGGGTCGGCGTGCGGGTCTCGCCCGGCGGCACCGTCAACGGCATCGCGGAGACCGACACCGAGGCGCTGTACCCGGAACTGGTCGCCGCGCTGGACCGGCTCGGCCTCGCCTACCTGCACTACGTCTTCGCCGACCCGGACTCGGCCGTCTTCCGGCGGATCCGCGACCTGTGGACGGGCACTCTCGTCGCCAACCCGAACCTGGGCTGGGGCGTCCCGTTGCCCGCCGACGGCGGCAGGGCGGCCGCGGAGGCCCTGCTCGCGGCGGGCGCCGACCTGATCTCGCTCGGCCGGTCGTTCCTGGCCAACCCCGACCTCGTCGAGCGCCTGCGCCTCGGCGCTCCGCTCAACCCGGTCCGCGACGCGCACCTGATGTACGTGGGCGGCGCGGAGGGCTACACCGACTACCCGACCCTGGCCGAGGCCGCGTCGGTGGCCGTGTGAGCCGACCCGGAGACGGCGATGCCGCGCCGCCCGGACGGACGACGCGGCCTCACCGACGAGCGGACCCGCGCTACAGCGGCAGCTTGCGGAAGATCGGGCGCGGCACGTGCCGCAGCGCCGACATGAGGAACCGGACCTCGCCCGGCGCCCAGATGAGCTCCTTGCCCTTCTCCGAGGCGGCGACCGCGAGCTGGGCCACGTCCTCCTTGTTCACGGTGAACGGGGCTTCCTTGGCGCCGGTGGCGGCCCAGTGGTCCAGCGTGGTCTTGGTGCGCACCTGCCCGGGCCGGACCACCGTGACCCGCGGGCCGAACTCGCGCAGCGCCTCGCCCAGACCCAGGTAGAAGCCGTCGAGACCCGCCTTGGTCGAGCCGTAGACGAAGTTGGAGCGCCGCACCTTCTCGCCCGCCACCGAGGACATGGCGATGATGCGCCCGTAGCCCTGGTCCTTCATCTTCTGGCCGACGAGCACACCGACCGACACCGCGGCGGTGTAGTTGATGCCCGCGGTCGCGACCGCCTTGGCCTGGTTCTGCCACAGCTCCTCGGCGTCGCCGAGGACACCGAACGCCACGATCGCCACGTCGACGTCGCCGTCGGCGAAGGCGGCGTCCACGACGGCCGGGTGGCTCTTGGTGTCGAGGGCGTCGAAGTCGAGGACGTCGACCTGGGTCGCGCCCGCCGCCTTCATCTCCGCGACGGCGTCCTCGCGCAGCGGGTCGCCGGGCAGGGTGGCCAGGATGATGCGGGCCGGTCCCTTGCGCAGGTACTCCGCGCAGATCGCCAGACCGATCTCGGAGGTGCCGCCGAAGAGCAGCACGGTCTGCGGATTGCCAACTGCGTTGATCACTGGAGCTCCAGCCTCCTGGCCATGTCGGACATGAACACACCGTTCGGGTCCACGCTGCGGCGGACCTTGATCCACTCGTCGATGCGCGGGTACATCTTGTGGAAGGTCTCGGCCGTGGTGCGCGAGTCCTTCGCGGTGTAGAGCCTGCCGCCGAATTCCAGCACCCGCCGGTCCAGCTCGGTGACGAACTCGTTGAGCCCGCGCGAGATCGGGAAGTCGACGCAGATGTTCCAGCCCTCCATCGGGAAGCTCAACGGAGCCTGATTGCCCGGGCCGAACAGCTTGAAGACGTTCAGGAACGAGTAGAAGCCCGAGGCCTGGATGTCGACGATGATGCGCTTGAACTCCTCCACCGACTCCGGCGGCACCACGAACTGGTACTGCAGGAACCCGTTGGAGCCGTAGCCGCGGTTCCATTCACCCAGCATGTCGAGCGGGTGGTAGAACTGCGTCAGATTCTGGACCTTGCCACGGTAGGTGCCCGACTTGCGGTACCAGATCTCGCCGATCGGGCCGAAGGTGTACTTGTTGGCCAGGCCGTTGGGGAACACGTCCGGCAGCGTGAAGAAGGTCTTGCCGTTGAATCGCAGCGGATCCTTCTGCAGCTTCGCGGGCAGCTGGTCCAGCTTGGCCAGGTTGCCGCGCGAGATCGCGGCGCGGCCCAGCTTGGGCAGCGGGGCGATGGCGTCGAACCACGCCGAGCTGTACTCGTAGGAGCCCTCGGAGCCGTCGCTGTGGAAGGCGATGGTCTCGTCGAGGGTGGCGGTGACGTCGCCGTCGGCGATGAAGTACGCGGTCTCGGTCGGCGTCATCTCGATGGTGGCCCGCAGGATGATGCCGGTCAGGCCGCAGCCGCCGATCGTCGCCCAGAACAGCTCCGGGTCGGACTCGGCGGTGATGTGGCGGACCTCACCGTCGGCGGTGAGCAGCTCCATCGAGCGCACGTGGTTGCCGAAGCTGCCTGCGCTGTGATGGTTCTTGCCGTGGATATCGGAGCCGATCGCGCCGCCGATGGTGACCTGGCGGGTGCCCGGGAGTACCGGGACCCACAGGCCGAACGGCAGCGCCGCCTTCATCAGCTGGTCCAGGTTCACGCCGCCGTCCACGTCGACCAGCCGGGTGGCCGAGTCGATGCGGTGGATCTTGTTCAGCGCGGGCATGTCGATGACCAGGCCACCCGCGTTCTGCGAGTTGTCACCGTAGGAGCGGCCGAGCCCACGCGGGATCACGCCGCGTCGCAGATGCGCGGGCTTGGAGTCGTTGTCCTCGGCGACCATGCGCACGGCCGTGACGATCACCTCGGGATCGCTGGTCGAGAGCACTTCGGCGGAGGTGGCTGCGGTGCGACCCCATCCGGTGAGCTTGCGGGTCCGCGTGGTGAACGCGCCCTGCTCCGCGGGGGTCGTAATGTTCTCGGACATCGTTGATAGAGGCTACATGCATAGCCGAACCGATGACCCGTCCCGGCGGTGGGCGTGCAGTGGGATATGCCTCAGTGACCTAGGCTGTGCGCGTGTCTGCTCAACCGCATCTGCCGCTGCCCGCGGAAATTCCGGTCGTCGACGAGCCGGGTGGCACCGATGTCGATCTGAAGACGCAGATCGTCCGCTTCACCCTGACCGGCGGGTTCTCCGCGATCGTCGACTACGGCATCTACAGCCTGCTGTTGTACGCGGTCGGGCTGCCGGTGAGCGTGGCCAAGGCGATCAGTTTCGTGTGCGGCACCACGACCGCCTACCTGATCAACCGGCGCTGGACCTTCAAGGCCGAGCCGAGCCGGGCCCGCTTCCTGGCGGTGATCGCGCTCTACGCGCTGACCTTCGCCGTGCAGGTCGGGATCAACGCGGCGCTCTACTTCGCGCTGCCCGACGAGTGGTGGCGGCAGCCGCTGGCGTTCGTCGTCGCGCAGGGCACCGCCACCGTCATCAACTTCGTCGTGCAGCGCGTGGTGATCTTCCGGATCTCCTAGGTCAACTGGCCTTGGCGGCCGCCGCGGCCGCGCGCTTCCTGCTCTGCTTGCTGCCGAAGTAGTCGCCGCCCTTGGCGCGGACGCTGTCGGTGCCCCACTGGCGTTCCGCGCCGACGGGGACCATCTGCGGTATGTGCTTGCGGCAGTGGATGTAGGCCTCCTCCACGTCGACGACCACCCACACCTGGGCGGCGCGGCCGCGCTGCGGCTCGGGCAGGTCCTCGACGGTGGTGCGCAGCTCGGCGTCGTCGACCATGCGGGCCGACCCGTTGACGTGCAGGCCGATGAGGTCACGCACGAAGTCGATCATGAGAATGCCGACGTGCGGGTTCTCGAGGATGTTGCCCAGGCTGGCCATCACCCCGTTACCACGGTATTCGGGGTACGCAATCGTGCGTTCGTCGATGACGTGCAGGAACCCGGGCGGGCCCGCGCGGAAACTCGAATCGCACTCGCCGTGCGCGTCGGCGGTCGCGATGAACGCCATGTCCATCCGCGCCATGAACTCGATCATGGTGGGATTCAGGTAGTCGAGCACCTGATCGTCGTAGAAACGCTCGGCGCGGTCCGTTGTCCGGAATCTTTCCTGTAGTTCGTGCTCGCCGTCGCTGCCGACCGGTGTTCCGGGCATGGCGCCCCCTTCGATTACCGAACCTGCTGAATGGGGGTATTCGGTCGGAAACCCCCGCTGTGACCGCAATCTCGCAGTGAAGTCTAGGTCAGCGAGGGTCACCGCGTGGCGAGTCCACGATTGCGAACCGGGCGAATCGCCCGTTTGCGCAAAGGTTTCTGGGCGGGGAACCGGTCAAGCGGGCTCGACGGTGACCGGGACACCGTTGAACACCGCGTTGCCCGAGACCGGATCGATCACCGAATCGTCGGTCAGCGCATTGGCGTTCACCCCGGCGTTGGCGCGGGCGACCGACTGCGCGCTGCCGCCGTGACCCCAGCCGTGCGGCAGGCTCACCACGCCCGGCATGATCGCCGCCGTCGTCTCCACCGGCACCCGCAGGGCGCCCGCCGCGGAACGGACCGTGGCGGCCTCGCCGAGACCGAGCCGCGCGGCGTCGTCCGGGTGGACGTGCAGCGTGCAGCGGTTGGACCCGCCGACCAGGCCGGCGATGTTGTGCATCCAGCTGTTGTTGGAGCGCAACTGCCTGCGCCCGATCAGCGTCATGGCGGGCACCGGTTCGGTCAGCCGGGCGCGCAGGCGGGCGACGTCGGCGATGAGCTGCGGCGGGGCGAGCTCGACCCGGCCCGACGCCGTGCGCAGCCCGTCGGGCAGCCGGGGCCGCAGCGCACCGAGGTCGAGACCGTGCGGATTGTCCAGCAGGACCGACAGATTCAGCTTGCCGCCGTTCCACTCGCCGTACGGGCCGAGGCGGAGCATGAGATCGATGCGCTGCTCGGTGCTGTCGGCGCCGGTCAGCTCGCCGCGCGACTCCGCCCGGCCCGCCTTGGCCAGGGTGGTCGCGATGACGAACTCGTCGAACTGTGCGATGGCGCTCTGCGCGCCGGTGCCCGCGTGCGGTTGGCCGGTGACCGCGGCCGCCAGCCGGACCAGCACCGCCGACTCCGAGGGTCGATCGCCGAGCGGGACCAGCGGCGGCGAGTAGCGCGCGTAGTTGCGCACCGCGAACTGCAGCAGCGCGAAGTCGTAGTGCGGGGACTGCACCGAGCGCGGCGGCGGCAGGATGACGTCGGCGTGCCGCGTCGTCTCGTTGACGTACCGGTCGACGCTGACCATGAACTCCAGCCCGGCCAGGGCCGTGTCGAGCCGGTCGCCGCTCGGCGCGGACAGCACCGGGTTGCCCGCGACGGTGATCAGGGCGCGGATCTGCCCCTCGCCCGGCGTCTCGATCTCGTCGGCCAGGGTGGCGACCGGCAGTTCGCCCATGGCCTCGGGCAGGTCGCGGACCCGGCTGCGCCAGCGCCCGGTCCGGAACGGCTTGCTGCGCGCGACGCCACCGGCGGCGGCCTGGGCGAACATGGCCCCGCCCGGGCTGTCGAGGTTGCCGGTGAGCGTGTTGAGCACGTCGACCAGCCACTGGGTCAGGGTGCCGAACTCGGCGGTGCAGGTGCCGATGCGCGCGTACACCGCGGCCGACGGGGCGGCGGCCAGCTCACGGGCGAGGCGGCGCACGGTGTCCGCGTCGATCCCGGTCCGCTCGGCGGCGACCTCGGGGGTGAAGTCCGCGGCGGCGGCGCGGACCTCCTCCAGGCCCGTCACGTCCACGGTCACGCTCACCAGGTCCTCGGCGAACAGGGTGTGCGCGATGCCGAGCAGCAGTGCGGGATCGGTGCCCGGCCGGATGAACAGGTGCTCGTCGGCCAGCTCGGCGGTCCGGGTGCGGCGCGGGTCGACCACCACAAGGCGCCCGCCGCGCGCCTTCAGCGCCTTGAGCCTGCCGGGGAAGTCGGGCGCGGTGCACAGCGAGCCGTTGGACTCCAGCGGGTTGGCGCCCAGGATCAGCAGGTGGTCGGTCCGGTCCAGGTCCGGCACCGGGACGAACAGGGGATCACCGAACATCAGCCCCGCGGCGACCTGCTTGGGCATCTGGTCGGCGGTGCTGGCGGAGTAGATGTGGCGGGTGCCGACCGCGCGGATCAGCGCGGGCAGGTACAGCGCCCCCGCGACGGTGTGCGCGTTCGGGTTGCCCAGGTAGAGCCCGGCGGCCCGGTTGCCGTCGGCGCCGAGGGCGGCGGGGAACCGCTCGGCGATCAGATCGAAGGCATCGTCCCAGCTCACCGGGCGGAACTCGCCGGTCGACCGGTCACGTACCAGCGGCGTGCGGACCAGGTCGGGGTCGCCGTCGAGCTTGCCGAAGCTGGCCCCCTTGGGGCAGAGGAATCCGCGCGAGAACGGATCGTCACGATCGCCCCGCACCGAGACCACCTGGTCGTCGGCGTCGAGGGTGAGGGTCAGCCCGCAGACCGCCTCACAGAGCGGGCAGGTACGCAGCAGATTCCGGGAACCGACGGCCATACCC
>NZ_BAGK01000010.1 GCF_000308795.1 Nocardia thailandica NBRC 100428
CAGGTGCGCCACGGGCTGCGCGATATCGACCAGGGGCGCGGTGCTCGTGGTCCGGGTGAACCAGGGGCGCAACGAGTCCGGTGCGGGCACGGGGTGCTCGAGCTCGTCGGTGGTTGTGTAGGTTGCGCTCACCCGGTCCAGCGTAGGCCCGGCCGGCGGGTCCGCGATGTGCCGGTTTTTCCTATCGGCGCGGGCCGCGGCGCCGCCAGGCTGGGTGCATGATCCTCGTCACCGGCGCGACCGGCACCATCGGCAGCCTCCTCGTCCCCGAACTCCTCGCCCGCGGGGCCGAGGTGCGGGCCTTCACCCGGGATCCCGGCGCGGCGAACTTCCCGCCCGGGGTCGAGGTCGCGCGCGGCGACTTCCACGATCCGGACTCGGTGGCCGCGGCGCTGGCCGGGGCGGAGGCGCTGTTCCTGGTCGGGGTCGGGCTCGCCGGCTCGGCCGACGAGGTGCTCGTCGAGGCGGCCGTGGCGGCGGGTGTGCGGCGGGTGGTCAAACTGTCGGCGATCGGGACCGGCGACCCCGCGCTCGGTCTCGCGGGCACCTGGCACGCGCCGGGGGAGCGGGCCGTGCGGGACAGCGGCATGGCCTGGACGATCCTGCGGCCGAGTTCCTTCGCCTCCAACACGCTGAGCTGGCGGGACGCGATCGCGGCCGGGGCGCCGGTGCCCAACCCCGTCGGCACCGGCGCCCAGGGCGTCATCGATCCCCGCGACGTCGCCTCGGTCGCCGCGGCGACGCTCGTCGAGCCCGGCCACGACGGCCGGGTGTACACCCTGACCGGCCCCGATCTGCTGACCACCGCCGACCAGGCCGCGATCCTGTCGCGGACCCTCGGCCTGCCGGTCGCCGTGGCCGACATCGACGCCGCGACGGCGCGGGAACAGCTGATCGCCGGCGGCACCGACCCGGTCTTCGCCGATGGTGTCGTGCGCGCGCAGGCGTACGTGGCCGCGGGCGGCAACGCCGTCCGGACCGGCGACGTGGAGAAAGTGCTCGGCCGGCCGCCACACTCCTTCGGGGAGTGGGCGGCCGGCCGGAGGTCTGCGTTCGCCGTCGCGCGGGTTACTAGTTGATGGTCATGATCCAGGAGCCGTTGCAGCCTCGGCTGCTGTTGCGGCCCGGCTCGTAGGACCAGGCGGCGTCGATGGCGGGCTCGGTGTGCACGCTCCACTCGCCGGTGGGCGAGTAGATCGGGTTGTCGTCGCGGTCGGTGAGCAGGCTCGGATCCTCGTACGGGTAGAAGGTCCAGGAGCCACCCTCGGTCGGGTAGTTGAGCCGGAGCTCGATCTGGTTGCCGGTGTGGTTCTGGACCACCAGGCAGGAGCCGGGGCCTTCGAAGTCGGCGGCGGCCGGGCCCGCGAGCCCGACGGTGAGCGCGGTGGCCGTGGCGGCGGTGGCGACGGTGACGGCGGCGAGGGAGCGGATGTTCATGGGGAAGATCATGCCCTGCCCCGGTTTTCGTTCACTTGTCATCTCCTTGTAAAGAACCGGCCCGAGCGCCGCAGGCCCGTGACCAGCCGATTTCGTCAATCCGGTGCGTACGCGCTAGAGTTTCTACTCGCACGACGATGCTCCGGCGATCCCGGTGAGGCACTCGGAGTGCATGCGGATGTAGCGCAGCTGGTAGCGCATCACCTTGCCAAGGTGAGGGTCGCGGGTTCGAATCCCGTCATCCGCTCGTTCCCCGAAAGGCGGCTCCCCGGAGCCGCCTTTCGTCGTTTCCGGGGGTCACGACTCGGTAGCGAGCGAAACGACCCGGCGGCGCCGGTCGATCTACAGGCACGGGTCGGGCGGAACTCGAGGGGAGACAGTCATGCGGACGCTGTGGATGGTCGCGGCGGCGATCGTGGTCGCGGGCGGCGCGGTCGGGTGCACGGCGGAGCCGGACCCGGCGCCAGCGCCGGGGACGACGGTGACGGCCGCTCCGTCGGGCGGGAACACCGCGGCGCCGGGGACGAGTTCCGCGCCGGCCGTGGGTGATCCGGGCACAACGCGACCGTCGACGCTGCCGGATCGCGACGACGCGACCGTCGACGCCCGCGACTATCAGCAGGGCGGCGCGTACTACTTCCAGTCGCCGACCGGCAACATCATGTGCGGCTTCTACGTCGAGGGCATGGGCGGGGTCGGTTGCCAGCTGGCGAGCACCCGGGTGATCCCGGCGGAACTGCGGCCGTCCTGCGACGATTCGCCTGCCCGCAAGGTCGCGGCCCAGGTCGAGGGTGGTAGCGCGCGCTTCTTCTGCACGAGCCAGGGCGTCTTCGTCGGCATGCCGACCGACGGCTCGGGCAAGGGCGGCGGGCGGATCCTGAACTACGGTGACACCCTCATCGTGCGCGGCCTGTCCTGCACGTCCACCCAGGCCGGTGTGCGCTGCGACGACGGCAGGCACGGGTTCACCGTCTCGGCCGACGCGCAAACCCTCTTCTGAAACCGCGAAGGGGCCGCACCCGGATCGGGTGCGGCCCCTCGGTCGCGTGTGGCTACTGCGCCGTCGAACGGAAGCGGCGCAGCCGCAGGCTGTTGCTCACCACGAACACCGAGCTGAACGCCATGGCGGCGCCGGCGAGCATCGGGTTGAGCAGTCCCGCCATGGCCAGCGGGATGGCGGCCACGTTGTAGGCGAAGGCCCAGAACAGGTTGCCCTTGATCGTGCCGAGGGTCCGGCGGGACAGCCGGATGGCGTCGGCGGCGGCGCGCAGGTCGCCGCGGACCAGGGTCAGGTCGCCCGCCTCGATGGCCACATCGGTGCCCGTGCCCATGGACAGGCCGAGATCGGCCTGCGCCAGCGCGGCGGCGTCGTTGACACCGTCGCCCACCATGGCGACCACCTTGCCCTCGGCCTGCAACCGCTTGACCGTGTCCACCTTGTCCTGGGGCAGGACCTCGGCGATCACCTCCGCGATTCCCACCTCGTCGCCGATGGCGCGCGCCGCACGGGCGTTGTCGCCGGTGAGCAGGATGGGGGTGAGGCCGAGTTCCCGGAACTGCGCGATGGCCTGCGCCGAGGTCGGCTTGACGGCGTCGGCGACTACAAGGACGCCGCGCGCCGCGCCGTCCCAGCCGATCGCCACGGCGGTGCGGCCCGCCGACTCCGCCTCGGCCATGGCGGCCTCCAGGGTCTCGCCCAGCGGCTGCGACCAGTCGGCCAGCAGGCGCGCGCGCCCGACGACGACCGCGTGCCCGTTCACCACGCCCTGCACGCCGAGCCCTTCGATGTTGGCGAAGTCCGCCACCGCGGGCAGCGTGCCGACCTTGTCCTGCGCGCCCTTGGCGATCGCCTGCGCGATCGGGTGCTCCGACGAGTGTTCCAGCGCCCCGGCCAGTTCCAGCACGGTCGCGGGGTCCTCGCCCTCGGCGGCGATCACGTCGAGCAGGGTCATCCGGCCGGTGGTGACGGTGCCGGTCTTGTCGAGCACGATGGTGTCGACCCGGCGGGTGGACTCGAGCACCTCCGGTCCCTTGATCAGGATGCCCAGCTGCGCGCCGCGCCCGGTGCCGACCATCAGCGCGGTCGGGGTCGCCAGACCGAGGGCGCACGGGCAGGCGATGATCAGCACCGCCACGGCCGCGGTGAACGCCGCGGCCACCGAACCGCCGGTGCCGAGCCAGAATCCGAGCGTGCCCACCGAAAGGGCGATCACGATCGGGACGAAGATGCCGGAGATCCGGTCGGCCAGGCGCTGGGCCTCGGCCTTGCCGGTCTGGGCGTCCTCGACCAGCCGCGCCATCTGCGCCAGCTGGGTGTCCGCGCCGATCCGGGTCGCGCGAACGACCAGCCGACCGCCGACGTTGACCGTCGCGCCGGTGACGGCGTCGTCGACGCCGACCTCCACCGGGACGGACTCGCCGGTCAGCATCGAGGCGTCGACGGCCGAGTTGCCCTCGACGACGACACCGTCGGTGGCGATCTTCTCGCCCGGCCGGACCACGAACTCGTCGCCGACCGCCAGCTGGTCCACCGGGATCCGCTGCTCGGCGCCGCCGCGCCGGACCGTGACGTCCTTCGCGCCGAGTTCGAGCAGCGCGCGGAGCGCCGCGCCCGCCTTGCGCTTGGACCTCGCCTCGAAGTAGCGGCCTGCCAGGATGAAGGTGGTGACGCCCGCCGCCGCCTCCAGGTAGATCGAGCCGGTGCCGTCCATCCGGGCGATGGTGAATTCGAACGGGTGGGTCATGCCGGGTTCGCCCGCGGTCCCCAGGAACAGCGCGTAGAGCGACCAGCCGAACGCGGCGAGGGTGCCGACCGAGACCAGGGTGTCCATGGTCGCGGTGCCGTGGCGCAGGTTGGTCAGCGCGGCCCGGTGGAACGGCAGCGCGCCCCACACCACCACCGGCGCCGCCAGGGTCAGCGAGAGCCACTGCCAGTTGGTGAACTGCAGCGCGGGGATCATCGCCATCGCGATCACCGGGACCGTCAGCACCAGCGAGACCAGCAGCCGGGTGCGCAGCGCGGCCGTCGGATCCGCTTCGGGCGCCGTCGTTTCCGACTCTGTCTTCGGCGGCTCGGGCAGCGCGGCGGTGTAGCCGGCCTGCTCGACGGTGGCGATGAGGTCGGCGGGGGCGATGTCGCCGGTGAAGTCGACCCTGGCCTTCTCGGTGGCGTAGTTGACGGTGGCGGTGACGCCGTCGATCTTGTTGAGCTTCTTCTCGATCCGGTTGGCGCACGACGCGCAGGTCATGCCACCGATCACCAGTTCGACGCGGCCGGTGCCGGGTTGCTGTGTCGCCGTGGCCATGTCGGTTCTCCTTCCTCGTGTTCGGTGGGTCAGTGGCCGCCGTGGCCGTCGCCGCCGGGGGCGGGCGCGGGCGCGGCGGGGGTGGGGGTGGGGGCACCCGAGGGCGCGGTGGTCGCGGTGGTCGCGGCGACCGTGAACTCGGCCGTGCGCACCGTGCCCGCGTGCTGGAAGTCCAGGAACAGCCGGTAGTCGCCCTGGCTCGGGGCCGTCACGGAGAACGTGATGCCCGGCCCGGACGGGGTCCTGCCGTCGCCCGGCGTGCCCTCGGGGTGGACGTGCAGGTAGCCGAGGTCGGCGGCCCGCAGCGCGACCAGGTGTCCGTAGGCGCCCAGGTAGGGCTGCAGATCGGTCACCGGCTTCCCGTCCCTGGCGACCGAGAGGGTGACCCGCGAGGACTGTCCGGGGGTGATGGTGCCGTCCAGGGTGACGGTGTAGCCGTCGACCGTCGTCGTGGTCGCGGGGGCGGGCAGCGGCCGCGGGTCGTAGGCGCCCGCGACCCGCAGGTCGGCGCCGAGGGTCTGGCCGGCGGCGCCCGCCGGGGTGAAGTCGGCGTAGACGCGGTAGTCGCCGGCGCGGGACAGGTTCAGCGGCACCGACCAGGTCCCCGACGGGTCGAGCGTGGGATGGACGTGCTGGAAACCGGTCAGGTCCCGGCGGACCACGATGAGGTGCAGGTCCTTGTCGTGGTTGGTGGTGTAGCTCGTCAGCGGGGTGCCGTCGGCCCGCAGGATCCGGAACCGCACCGTCGCGTTCGCGTCGGCGGTGGTCCGGTCGGTGTCCAGGCGCAGGGTGTAGCCGTTTTCGGTGGCCATCAAGCCGGCCGGGATCTCGGTGGCGGCGGCGCCCGGGGTCTCGTGCGCGCCGTGCCCGGCCGGCTCGGTGGGTTCCGGGCCGACCAAGGCGCCGATCCCCAGGGCGATCCCGAATACCGCGGCGAGGCCGAGGCCGAAACCGGCGAACTTGGTCGTGGTGTTCACTGCTGTGCCTTTCGTGTGTCCCGGTCGGGTTATTCGGTATCGGCGAGGGCGAACCCCGCCGCGTCGATCGCGGTGGCCAGCGCCTCGCGGCTCGGGGTCGCGGCGGCGGTGACGGTCACCAGGCCGGCGTCGACGTCCACGTCCACCGCGGTGACGCCGGGCAGGTCGCCGACCTTGCTGCGGACCTTGCCCGCGCAGCAGCCGCAGGTCATCCCGGTCACGGTCAGGGTCGTGGTGCTCATTTTCCTACCTCCATCATGCTCTGATTGATTCTTACCATACCCCCCTAGGGTACTTTGTCAACCCGCCGGGGTGTCCTGGGGGGAGCGCAGGGTGACCGCCGCGACGCCCGCGCCGGCCAGGGCGATGACGGCCGCGCCGAGGAAGGCCGCGGAGTAGCCGTCGGTCAGCGCGGCCACGTCGCCGGGCGTGCCCGCGCCCGCCGCGGCCGCGACCGCGGTCATGGCGGCCAGGCCGAGGGCCGAGCCCACCTGGTAGCTGACGTTGACGATGCCGGAGGCCAGCCCGCCCTCCTCAGGACGCGCCGCCGAGATGGCGGTCCCCAGCGACGGGATGAACGCGAGCGACATACCGCCCGCCGCGACCAGGGACGCGGGGAGCACGTCGACCCAGAAATTGCCGGTCGGCCGGACGAGGGACATGATGCCGAGGCCCAGCGCCAGCACGAGCAGGCCGCCGACGATCATCGGCTTGGCACCGAACCGCTGCATGGCACGCGGGGCGATCACGATCATGCCGAGCATGATCAGCGTGGTCATCGGGAGCAGGGCCACGCCCGACGGGAACGCGCTGTACCCGAGGACCTGCTGCAGGTACAGGTTCAGGAAGAACCACATCGGCACCCAGGCCGCGCCGAGCAGCAGCTGGGCGATGTTGGCGGCGGCGAGGTTCGGCGCGCGGAAGATCTCCAGGCGCATCAGGGGCTCCCGGGTGCGGGTCTGCAGGTAGACGAAGCCGGCCAGCAGGGCGGCCGCCACGGCCAGCACGCCCCAGGTCTGCCCCGACGCCCAGCCGACCTCCGGCGCCTGCACGATGGCGTACACCGCCGCGGCCAGGCCCGCGGTCACGGTGACCGCGCCGAGGATGTCGACCGAGCCGGTGCGGGCCTGCGCGTTCGGCATGAGCAGCGGCGTCGCGATCAGGGCGGCGAGCGCGATCGGCACGTTGATGAAGAAGACCCACGGCCAGCTCAGATACTCGGTGATCACGCCGCCGAGGAACACGCCCGCGGTGCCGCCCGCGGGCGCGGCGGCGCCGTAGACCGCCAGCGCCTTGGTGAGTTCGGCGGGCGCGCCGCCGAACAGCATCATCAGCAGGGTCAGCGCGGCGGGGGCGATGAGCGCGGCGCCCGCGCCCTGGATCGCGCGGCCGGTCAGCTCCACCGCGACATTGCCCGCGGCGCCGGCGAGTACGGAGCCGGCCAGTAGGACGACCCAGCCCGCCGAGAAGATCCGGCGCGCGCCGAACAGGTCGGAGAGGCGGCCGCCGAGCAGCAGGAGGCCGCCGAAGGCGATGACGTAGGCGTTGAAGACCCAGGTCAGGTTCTCCGGCGAGAAGCCGAGCTCCGCCTGCATTTTCGGCAGCGCGATGCCGATGATCGAGGTGTCCATGATGACCATGAACTGCGCCGCGGCGATGACCGCGAGCGCCCACCACTTCTTCGTGGCGGATCTGGTGTGGGTGGTCATGGTGTCGTCCTTTCGAGCGGTGACGTCTCGTGGATCGGTACCATACCCCCCTATGGTATTAATCTGTCAAGCACTGATTTCGGGCACACGACGACGCCCGGCCCGCGGGGTGCGGGCCGGGCGCGTGTGGGAAAGGGGTTGCCGTGGAGCCGGATTCAGGCGTCCAGCGCGTAGGTGATGCGGGCGATCGCGGGCGCGGAGACGACCTGGACCGGCGCGCCGGGGCCGACGGAGACGTGCACGAAGCCGCCCTCGAACGCGATACGGGCGTCGTGCACCGCGCCTGCCTGCGCGCCCTCGGCGTCGATCAGGGTGTAGCCCTCGACCAGGATCACGGTGGTCGCGGTCCGCCACTTCGGGGTCATCGGGGTCTCCTTCGGGGGGACGGGCACCAGGGGGAAGTCGAGTTCGGGGCGGGCCAGATGGTTGAAATGATTCGACAGGACGTTGAGCGCGACATGGCCGACGATCTCGGCCAGCTCCGCGTCGCTGACGCCCGCCGCGCGCGCCGCCGCGAGCTGTTCGTCGGAAACCCTTCCGCCCGTGCGCGATACCTCGCGGGCCACCCGCAGGACCGCCTCCGCGTGGGGGTCGGCGGCGCGCGCGTCGCGGGTCGCGGCGATGGCCTCCGGGGTGAAGCCCATCTTCTCCGCGCGCAACGTGTGCGCGGAAACGCAGTACTCGCAGCCGTTCTCGGCGGCGACGAGCAGGGCGAGCTGCTCGCGGACCCGGGCGCCCAGCTTGCCCGCCGTCAGCGCCTGGCGCAGCGCGAGATAGCCGCGCAGCGTCGCGGGGCTGTTCGCCATGGCGGCATACAGATTGGGCACGCGGCCCAGCTGCCGCCGGACCTCGGCGAGGAGTTCGGCCTGCTCGGCGTCGCCGGTTTCGGGGGAGAGGAGGGGAAGTCGCGACATGGTCTGCTCCGGTCTCGTCATAGACGGTACTGATCGGTACCGGAACTAGACGGTACTGATCGGTACCGAAATTGTCCAGACGAATGGTACCGATCGGTTCCGGGCTGCTACCGTGATGACATGGCGACACAGGCCAGGCAGCGTTTGCTCACCACCGCCGAGGAGTTGTTCTACGCCGACGGCATCCGGGCCGTCGGCGTCGACCGGCTGCTCCAGGAGTCCGGCGTCGGCCGCGCCTCCTTCTACCGGCACTTCGCCGGCAAGGACGACCTCGTCGTCGCCGTCCTGGAGGACCGCGACCGCCGCTGGCTCGACTGGCTGCGCGAATCCGTCGAGTCCGCCACCGACGATCCCGCCGCCCGCCCCCTCGCCGTCTTCGACGCCCTCGCGGAGCGGTTCGCCCGCAACGACTTCCGCGGCTGCGCCTTCATCAACACCATGATCGAGGTCGCCGACCCCACCTCCGCCGCCCACCAGGTCGCCGACCGCCACAAACGCCGCGTCATCGCCTACCTCACCGACCTGCTCGCCGCCGCGGGCCACCCGACCCCCGCCCCCACCGCCGCCGAACTGGCCCTCCTCATCGACGGCGCCATCGTCACCGCCGTCCGCGAGAACACCCCCGCCGCCGCCCACCGAGCCGCCACCATCGCCGCCCACCTCCTCAACACGTGACGGGGTCGGGCCGCAAGCTGCACAATGTCTACGAATCGTGTGGCGGCGCCGGCGAACTCGGACAGGAGGACTGCGGTGAACGGTGATCTCGTGGACAGCGGCGACACCGCCGATCTGGTAGTGCTCGAAGACGAGATCGGGACGACGCTGGTCGGCCCGGAAGACGCCATCGCCGCCTTCGTGCGGGATTGGGAGACCGAGCCGGTGCTCGATGTCTTCGAGCCGGTCACCGATACCACGGCCGTCGCGACTTCGGTTTTCGGAGGGCGGCCGATCAAGACGGCGTACGCGCTGGGTACCAGGGCGTTCGACCTCCTCGCGGACGGGACGTCGAAGGCGGGGAACCAGCCGAAGGGTCAGGTGACCTACCACCGGATGGTCCGGGTGAACGGCAAGATCGTCTCGAACGCGCGCGTCGCCGCTCCGGCGGTGACGCCGGTCGCCCCCGCCGTACTGGCCGTTATCGCCCTGGAGGCGACGGTGCGCGGAATGTTCGAGCAGATAGCCGAGCAACTCGAGGCCATCGAGGACAAGGTCGACGAGATCCTGCGACTCGCCTCCGCCGAACGTATCGGCGATGTCTACGGGCACCACCGCCTGCTGGCGCGCCGTGTTCAGGCGCTGGCCGCGGGTGACGCTCTGACCGCCACCGACTGGTCCTCTGTCGCGGCTCTCGGCGCGGATCTCGAAGTGGGTGTCGAGCGACTGCGTGCCCACGCGATCAAGCAGTTGGAGACTCTCGACCCTGCGGCTTCGCCCGGCAAGCGGGCCGATCAGCTGGACGCCATGCTCACGAAGAACCGTCTGGGTGAGACGCTGCGGTTGCTCGTGGTTGCTCAGAAGTCCCTGTTCCTGTGGCAACAGCTCCGGCTCGAGCAGGTTCGGATCGCCGAGCCGGAGCACTTGGAGCAGACCGTCGCCGGCGCGCGAAGCACAGTGCACGAGCAATACTGCGCCGATCTCGAATTGGTACGCAGACTGCGGGAAGTCGTCGACTCGCATGCCGTCCTGCGCACCTTCGAGGCCCATCACAAGTTCGCGGCCCGCACGATGACCAAGCGCCGCCAGGAACTCGCGGTTCTGCTCAGCGAATTCGCCAAAGCGCGCAATCTGCAACTCACCGATTGGGTAGGTGGCGAGCACGCGAGTCTGTCCGATGCCTTCGCGCTGGTGCGTACTCGTACCGGTGCACTGGTCACCTCGGGCCGCAAGCAGCTGGCTGCCTGGATCGAACCCGAGCCCGAGAAGCCGACGGCGGAGAAGCCGCTGATCGACCCGGATCAGCTCAGTGCCTCCGGCGTCGACTCGACAGGTCCCACGACATCCTGAGTTGTTCAGCTGCCGTGCAGGTGGCGGGCGGTCGGGGAGGTGGGGACCTCGGCCGGGTCGGGGGAGGTGCCGAAGAGGCGGTCGGCGGTGTGGGTGGTGGTCACCGTGAACCAGTAGTGCTCGTTCTTGTAGTGGTGGTGGCGGTGATTGCGCCAGATGGCGCGGTAGAAGCGGTGTTTCGGCTTGTAGTCGGTGTGGATGAGGTAGTGGGTCCACTCGTAGGTCAGGCCGAGGACGGTCATGGTCAGCAGGAACGTGACGCCGAGGGGCGTGCGGGGGAAGGCCAGCAGGGCCAGCGCGACCAGGGTGACGATCACCAGCGCCAGCGACCTGGTCGGGATGAAGATCAGGGGGATGTCGCGCGGATCGGTGTGGTGCAGGCGGTGTTTGCGCGCCAGCTCGCTGTCGACGGTGAGCGGGCCGAGGGAGCGGGGACGCCAGTGCAGGACGGTCACGTGCACGACCCATTCGAACGCGGGGAACACGGCGAGGATCACGAGCGGGACCAACGCGTCGGTGATCCGCCAGTCGCCCAGCGCGACACGCGTGACCAGCGCGGCGACCAGGACGGCGCCGATCATCCAGGGCGACGGGTGCCGCGCGAACTCGCGGGCGGCGTCGGCGAGCGTCAGGCCGCGGCGCACGCGATCGTCGCGGGTGGCGCGCGGAGGCGACGCGGTGGCGGGACGGGGCGCGGCGGGCGGTGTCGCGGGTCGGTCAGTGGTCATGGTGGCTCCCGGGGTGGGTTCACGCGCCCGACAGGGCGTGCAGGAGGGCGGTGGTCGCCGGGGTGAGCAGTGCGCGCGCACACTCGGCGGCCCGGTCCGGCTCGCCCGCGGCGATCGCGGCGGCCAGGTCTCGATAGGCGTCGGCGTTGCCCACCTCGGCGGACATGACGGGCGCCAGGGCGGGCAGCGCGGGTTCGTAGGCCGCGCGCAGCATGGAGTACATGAGCCGGAAGGCGATCGAATCCGCGAGATCGAGGATGTGGTCCCAGAATTCGAGCGCGATGTACTGCTGGTCGAGCGCGTCGGCCGACGCGGTGAGCCGGTCGACGGCGGCGGTCAGCGCTTCGAGCCCGGCGGCGGTCTCCCCGCCACCCGCGCCGACGCGGGCCGCCGCCAGCTCGGCGATCTTGGGGCCGTTGTGCAGCCGGGCCTCCAGGATGCTGCGGGCGACGGACGGGTCGATGGTGTCGCCGCGCAGCAGCAGGCGCGGCAGCACCTCCAGGCCGGCGCTGCGCCGGTAGTCGAGCACCGTCGTCGTCTCGCCCTGCCGCACCGAGACCAGCCCGGCCGCCGACAGTCGCTGCAGGGCCTCGCGCACCGCGGGCCGCGACACCCCGAGTGCCTCCGCGAGCTGACGCTCGCTCGGTAGCGCGCTCCCGGCCGCCAGTTCCCCGCTCAGCACCTCCCCGGCGATCTGCTCGAACACATCACCGGCTACCGATCGCTTCACCACGGGCGTCCATGCCATGTGTCCACTGTGCACGGCACGGGACTGATGGTCAAGTGGTCAGACCAGTTGAGTGCGGCGCTACGGCGGGGCTGCGAGTCGACCAGCGCGTTCTCACGAAGGGTCGGAGCCGCGGATCGCGGCCAGCCAGGTGAAGGCGGCGGCCGCGACGGTGGTGGCGGCGGCGAAGGCGGCGACGTCGCCGTTCTCGACGTAGACCCAGAGCAGACCGGCGAGCGGCGCGCCGACGGCCTGCTGCGCGTCGAGGAGCAGGCGGGTGCGAGGCGTCGGGGCGGCCGGGGGATGCGGATCGGCGCGGGTCGGGTTGTCGTGCAGCCTGCCGGGCGGCTCGGTGGACCGGGGACGACCGGACGGATACACGCGCAGCCCGCCCGCGGTGGCGACCCCCGGCCGCGCGGTGAACGCGCCCCCGGTGAAGGTCCGCAGGGCGGGTTCGTAGTGGACCGGGAGCCAGCGGGTGCCCGCAGGAGTGCCGATCTCGAGCCAGGAACGGCTCACCAGGCGGTGTTGCTGGCGCAGGCGTGTCGCCGAACCCAGCTCCGGCGGCCGCAGCCCGGGCACCCGGCCGAACGCCAGCGCGAGCTGGAAGGCCGTGTACAGCAGGACGATCACGGCGACCGCCGCCAGCGCCGACAACTCGTCCGGATCGGCGAACGGCGCCCAGGCGGCGGTGACCGCGAGGGCGCCGATCGTCACGGCGAGCGGGTAGGCCAGGGGGCCGTGGATCACTTCAGGAAACCGACCTTGGTGTAGTCGATCGAGGCCAGGCCGAAGGCGCCGAAATTGGCGAGATCGGCGCGGACGGCGTAGGTGCCCGATGCCTGCTGCAAGGGGATGGAATAGCCTTCCTCCCAGATCATCTGGTCGCATTTGTTCGCGAGCTCGATCGCCTTCTCGGGGTCGAGTTCGGACATCGTCTGTTCGATCAGCGCGTTGAGCTCCGGGGAACCGATGCGAGCCTTGTTGCCCTGCAAGTCGTTCGGGTCGTAGTAGTAGATCTGGCGGAGCGCGCCGATCGGGAGGGTGCTGCCGCTCCAGCTGAAATACGCCATCTCGAAATTGCCCGGGTCGATGACGTTCTTGAACAGGCCGCTGCCGGGGATGGTCTGGATGTCGACCTTCACGCCGATCCGGGCCAGGTTCTGCTGGACGATCTGCGCGCTCTGCACCCACTGGTCCTGCTGGTACATGACATTGCGCAGTTCCAGCCGCTTGCCGTCCTTGACCCGCACATCGCCGTCGAGTTTCCAGCCGAGTTCGTCGAGCATGCGAGCGGCGGCGTCCGGATCGAAGGAGATAGGAGACGCGTTGTCCTGGTAGCCCTTCTGGCCCGCCACGAACACGTGGTTGTTCAGCGGCACCGGATTTTCCACGATGCCGTTCTGCGAGGCGTTGACGATGCCCTGGCGGTCGATCGCCTTCGACAGGGCGATGCGCAGCTTCGGGTCATCGAGGAGTGAACCGGGAGCGCCGTTGAAGGTGATGTGCGACCAGGTCGGTTCGGGGGTGCGGCGCAGGACGACGCCGGCAGCCTGCCGCGCCGCGGTGACATTCTCCAGGCCCGACATGTAGGCGCGGTCGAGCTCGTTGTTCTGGATGGCGGGCAGCCAGGCGCTCGAATCGAGAACGCTGAAGACGATGGAGTCGAGTTTCGGCGTGTCGCCCCACCACTTCGGATTGCGGGACAGCGTGATCCGGTTCTGCGCGCGGTCGACATTCGAGACCTGGAATGGGCCGGCGCTGAACGACAGGCCGTTGCGATCGCGGTCGTTGAACGCGGCGGGGGACTCCGTCGTCGCCTTCGGATACAGCGGGCCGAACTGGCCCTGCCACTGACCATAGGGCTTGTCGAAGGTGACGACTGCCTGGCGATCGTCGACACCGCGATCGACGCTGGCGACGAGGTCGAATCCGCTGCGGCTGCTCACCAGATATGCCGGGTCGCGGCCGCTCAGTGCCTGGGCCTGCGATCGGAGATCCTCCCAGGTGATGGGTGAGCCGTCCGACCACACGGCCTCGGGGTTGATCGTATAGGTGACCTTCTGCGGGTTGGTGCTGGTCAGCTCGATATCGGTGAAGTAGTTCTTGTTCACCGTCAGCACACCCGCCGCGTCGGAAACCCACGGCGAGGGCAGGATCGGGTCGATCACATCGCTGACATTGGAGTCGCCACCGTCGATCTGCAGGTAGTTGAACGTCTCCGGGAATCCGCTGAGCGGCAGACGCAACGTCCCGCCGTCCCGAATCTCGCTCACATCGTGCGGATTGATGTCGTTGGTCGCGCCGATGGTGGCCGAGCCGGGTGGTGGAGCATTATCCGAACATCCCGCGAGAATCACACCCACCGCGACGCACGGAATGGCGAACCGGGTACCCAACGAGCGAATGCGCATGCGAGCGTCCTTTACTTGGTGAAACCGATGACGGTGTAGTCGTAGGAGGCCAGCCCGGGCGAGCCGATGTTGGCGAGGTCGGCGCGGGCGCCGAAACTGCCGTCCCACTGCATCAGCGGCAGCGAGTGGCCTTCCTCGAAGACCTTCCGGTCGATCTCGTTGATCAGGTCGAGGGACTTCTGCGGATCGAGTTCGGTGGCGGCGCGCTCGATCAGGGCGTTGAGTTCGGGCGAGCCGATGCGGCCGTAATTGCCCTGGAGGTCGTTCGGGTCGTAGTAGTAGATCTGGCGCAGGCTCGACAGGGGGAACGGGTCGCCCTGGAAGATGAACTGCGCGGCGTCGAAATCGCCCGGCTGGATGACGTCGGTGAAGAAGCCGGCCGCCGGCTTGGTGTCGATGACGAGTTCGACGCCGATCGCGCGCAGGTTCTGCTGGATGATCTGGGCGACCTGCACCCAGGTCGGGTCGTTGTAGAAGACGTCGCGGATGCTGAGCCTGCGCCCGTCCTTGACGCGATAGTCGCCGTCGAGCTTCCAGCCGAGCGCGTCGAGTTCGGCGGCCGCGGCGGCCGGATCGAAACCGAGGCTGTTGTCCCGGTAGCCCTCCTGGCCCTGCAACAGCGCGTGGTTGTTGAGCGGTTTCGGGTTCTCCACCAGCCCGTTCTGCAGCACCGAGACGATGCCCTGCCGGTCGATCGCCTTCGAGACCGCCACCCGCACACCCTGATCGGCGAGGATGGAGCCGGGAGCGCCGTTGAAGGTGATGTGCCGCCAGCGATTGCCCGGCGCGCGACGCACCACGAGGCCGGGGGTGGCGCGCACCGTCTTGACCTCGTTGATGTCGGCGAGGCGCACCAGGTCGAGTTCGTTGTTGGCCAGCGCGGGCACCCAGGCGGTGTGGTCGAGCACGCTGTAGGTGATGGTGTCCAGCTTCGGCGGGGCGCCCCACCATTTCGGGTTGCGGCCGAGCACGATCCGGCGTTCGGTGCGATCCACGGACCGCACCTGGAAGGGCCCGGCGGTGAGGGTGATGCCGTCGACCAGGCTGTGGTTGAACGCGTCCGGGTTCGCGGTGACCTGCTTGGGGTACAGCATGGCGTTGCCTGCGAACTGGCCGCGCCAGTCGGCGTAGGGGGTGCGGAAGGTCAGCACGGCCTGCCGGTCGTCGACGCCGCGCTCGACCTTGTCGACGAACTCGAAGCCGTTGGTGATCGCGATGAGGAACCGCTTGTCCCGCCCGCTCAGCGCGTTCGCCTGCGAGGCGATGTCCTCCCAGGTGATGGGCGAGCCGTCCGACCACACCGCCTTCGGGTTGATGGTGTAGGTGACCTGCTGCGGGTTCGTGCCGGTCAGCTGGATGTCGGTGAAGTAGTCGGTGGCCAGGTGCGGGCGGCCCGCGGCGTCGATGTCGTACGAGCGCGGCATCATCGGGCGTTCGATGTCGGCGATCTCGCCCTCGTTGCCGTCGTTGGACAGCGTGTTCCAGTTGGCCGGGATGGTGGAGGTGGCCAGGCGCAGGTTGCCGCCCTCGCGCACGTCCTCCCGTGGCGTCGGGTTGATGTCGCTGGTGGTGCCGACGGCGTCGGTGAGGCCGCGCGCGGAGTCGTCGGGGGCGGCACAGCCCGCCACGAGGACGCCGGTGACCGCCAGCGCGGTCAGCGCGGCGAGCGGCCGCGGTACTCGGGAACGGGTACGCATGGGCGCCTCCTGGTGGATCAGAGCCCGACCGACGCGACCGGGACGGCCGCGATCAGCGAGCGGGTGTACTCGTGCTCGGGTTCGGCGAAGATCTGCTCGGCCGGTCCGTACTCGACGATCCTGCCCGCGAGCATGACCGCGATGTCGTGGGCGAGGTTGCGCACGACCGACAGGTCGTGCGACACGAACAGATAGGACAGCCCGCGCTCGGCCTGCAGGTCGCGCAGCAGGTTGAGGACGCCCGCCTGGATCGAGACGTCCAGCGCCGAGACCGGTTCGTCCAGGACGAGCAGGCGCGGGTCGAGCGCGAGCGCGCGGGCGATGCTGACGCGCTGCTTCTGGCCGCCGGAGAAGTCGGCCGGGTAGCGCTCGGCGTGCTCGGGACGCAGCCCGACCAGCCGCAGCAGTTCGGGCACCCGCTCGGCGATCTCGGCGGCCGGGCGGCCGTCGATCCGCAGCGGCTCGGCCAGCACGTCGTAGATCGGCAGGCGCGGATCCAGCGAGGCGCTCGGGTCCTGGAACACCAGCTGCACCTGCCTGCGCAGCGCGCGGGTCCCGGCCTTGGTCAGGGTGGCGACGTCCTCGCCGAGCACCTCGATCCGGCCGGACTGCGGCGCCACCATCTCCATGATCTGGGTCAGCGTGGTCGACTTGCCCGAGCCGGACTCGCCGACCAGCGCCAGGGTCCGGCCCGCCCGTACCTCGAAGCTGACCCCGTCGACGGCGACGACGTCGGCGCCGCGCCTGCGCCACAGCAGGCCCGAGCGCATCGGATAGGTCTTGACCAGGTCGGTGACCCGCAGCACCACCTCGTCGCTTGCCTGCTCGGGCGCCGCGGTCTCCGGGACGGCCCGGCGGAACGCGGCGAACAGGTCGGCCGGGCCGATCTCGGCGGTCCGGATGCAGGCCACCGAATGCCCGGGGGCGACGCGCTCGAGCGGCGGTTCGGCCGCGCCGCAGTCGGCCACGGCGACCGGGCAGCGCGGGGTGAACGAGCAGCCCGGCGGGAGCGCGTGCATCGCGGGCGGCGCGCCGACGATCGGCGCCAGCGGCGCGCGCGCCGGGCCGTCCATGCGGGGGATGGAGCCGAGCAGGCCGACCGTGTACGGCATCCGGGGCTCGGCGAAGAGCTCGGTCACCGGGGCGCTCTCGACGATGCGGCCCGCGTACATCACCGCGACCCGGTCGGCGAGGGTGGCCGCGATGCCCATGTCGTGGGTGATCATCACGACGCCCGCGCCGGTGATGTCGCGCGCCTTGCGCAGCAGGTTCAGGATCTGTTCCTGCACGGTGACGTCCAGCGCCGTGGTCGGCTCGTCGCAGATGATCAGCGCCGGGTCGTTGGCGATGGCCATGGCGATCACCACGCGCTGGCGCATGCCACCGGAGAACTCGTGCGGGAAGGCGGCCGCCCGCCGCTCCGGATCGGGGATCCCGACGAGGTCGAGCAACTCGACGGTCCGCGTCTTCGCCTCGGACCTGGACATCTTCCCGTGCGCCAGCAGCGCTTCGGCGATCTGGTCGCCCACCCGGTACACCGGGGTCAGCGCCGAGAGCGGGTCCTGGAAGACCATGCTGATCGACGACCCGCGCAGCGCCGACATCTGCTTGTCGCCGAGGCCGAGCAGCTCGCGCCCGCGCAGCCGCACCGAGCCGTGCACCCGCGCCTGTTCCGGCAGCAGCCCGATCACCGCCAGCGCGGACACCGACTTGCCCGACCCGGACTCGCCGACCACGGCCAGCACCTCGCCGTCGGCGACGGTGAAACTCACCCCGCGCACGGCGTCGACCCGGCCCTCCTCGCCGGGGAAGGAGACCCGCAGGTCGCTGACCTCGAGCAGGGGTGCGGTGGAGTTCGTCGCGTTCACTCGTTCGTGTCCTCACGCCGGACCCGGGCCCGCCGGGAGCCGGGATCGAAGGCGTCCCGCAGCCCGTCGCCGACCAGGTTCGCGCACAGCACGATCGCGATCAGGATGCCGCCGGCGGGCAGGAACAGCCAGGGGTAGGTCAGCGCCGACTTGGTGCCCGCCGCGATCAGCGAGCCGAGCGACACGTCCGGCGGCTGCACGCCGAAACCCAGGTAGCTCAACCCGGTTTCGGCCATGATCGCGGCGCCGACGGCCAGCGTCGCGTCGATGATCAGGATGGAGGCGATGTTCGGGATGATGTGGGTGAGCATGATCCGCCAGGTGGGGGCGCCCATGTACTTCGCCGCCCGGACGAACTCGCGATCCCGCAGCGTCAGGGTCATGCCGCGCACGATGCGCGCGGCGATCATCCAGCCGAACGCGGCCAGCAGCACGATCAGCAGCGCGATCGACCCGGAACCCTTGGTGCGCGGGGCGAAGATCGCGATGATGATGAAACTCGGGATGACCAGCAGCAGGTCGACCACCCACATGATCGCGCGATCGATCCAGCCGCCGCGCAGGCCGGCCAGCGCGCCCGCCGTCGCCGCGATCGCGGTCGAGAACAGGGCGACGCACAGGCCGATGACCATCGACTTCTGCATGCCGCGCAGCGTCTGCGCCAGCACGTCCTGGCCGATCTGGGTGGTGCCGAACGGGTGCTTCGCGCTCGGCGGCTTCATCAGCGCGGTGTAATCGAGCTGCTGATAGTCGTAGGGCAGGAACGGCGGCAGCGCGTAGCTGGCCACGAACATCAGGATCAGCAGGATCCCGCCCACCATCGCGGGCTTGTTGCGGCGGAAGCGGCGCCACACCAGCGTGCGGCGGCCGGTCGCCTCCGGGGCGCCCGCCGCGATGATCTCGGTCTCGGTCATGCGACACGCACCCTCGGGTCGAGCAGGGCGTAGACCACGTCGGAGAGCAGGCCCGAGAGCAGCACGACCAGGCCGGCGAACGCGGTCACGGTGACCACCACGTACAGGTCCTGTGCGTTGATCGCGTCGACCAGCCACTCGCCCATGCCGTGCCAGCCGAAGATCTTCTCGGTGAACGTGGCCCCCGTGATCAGCGCCCCGAAACTGAAGGCGAACAGGGTGGCCATGGGAATCAGCGCGGTGCGCAGACCGTGCTTGTAGAGGGCGCGATTGCGGGTGAGGCCCTTCGCGCGCGCGGTGCGGATGAAGTCGCTCTGCAGCACGTCGAGCATCGCGTTGCGCTGATAGCGGCTGTAGCCGGCCATGGCGCCGAGGGCGAGGGTGATCGTCGGCAGCACCAGATGCTGTGCGCGGTCGAGGATCTGGGTCCACGTCCCGCCGGACAACCCGGCCGAGCTCTCGCCGGTGTAGAGGAAGATCTGCGTTCCGGTGGCCGTGTTGATCTCCAGCGCACCGTATTTGAGCAGCGTCGCGAGCAGGAAGACCGGTGTCGAGATGATCAGCAGGGAGAGCACCGTCGTGAAATAGTCGCTGAACTTGTACTGCCGGATCGCGCCCGCCGCGCCGATCAGCACGCCGAGCACCGTGCCGAGCACCGCGCCGGTGACCAGCAGTCGCAGGCTCACCCAGATCCGACGGCCCAGTTCGTCGCTGACCGGCTGCCCGGCGAGCGTCGTCCCGAAGTCGCCGTGCGCCACGCCACCCAGCCAGGTCAGATACCGCTGCGGAATCGGCTCGTCGAGGTGCAGCTCCTCGGCCTTGGCGTCGATGACCGACTGCGGCGGCCGCGGGTTGCGCTGCTCCAGACTGTCGAGCGGACTGAAGGTCAGCGAAGCCAGACTGAACGCCAGAAAGGTCGCCAGCAGCAGGAGCACGGCATAGTTCAGCGCGCGCCGCAACAGGTAGCTCGTCATCTGGCCCCTCTGGGATCGGCGAATCAGGCCCTGATCATAAGGACCGCCGCCGGATCACGCGTGCGTTGACAGGCGGTCGGCCCCGTCGATCCGGCAGGATGGAGGGGGTGACAGGTCTGCCCCCCAAACCCGAGCTGGTCGCCACCGACGTCGACGGCACCCTGATCGACCACGACGAGCGGGTCTCGCCCCGCACCCGAGCGGTGGTCGGTTCGCTGGTGTCCGACGGGGCGAGCTTCGTCCTGGCGACCGGTCGCCCCCCGCGCTGGATCGGGCGGGTGGTCGACGAACTGGGCTTCGCCCCGCTCGCGGTCTGCGGCAACGGCGCGGTCCTCTACGACAGCGCCACCGACCGGGTGCTGTCCAGCCACGCCCTCGACGTGCCGACCCTGGCCGAACTGGCCGAACTCGCCGAGCGGGCGCTGCCCGGCTGCGGGCTGGCGACCGAGCGGGTCGGGGAGAGCGCGCACGACGCGGTCACCCCGCAGTTCGTCAGCTCGCCGACCTACGAGCACGCCTGGCTGAACCCCGACGACACCGTCGTCTCGCACGCCGAGGTCATCGACAGCCCGGCCATCAAGATGCTGGTCCGGCTCAGCTCGGCGCGCAGCTCCGACATGCGTGACGCGCTGGCCCCGCTGATCGGCGACCGCGCCGAGATCACCTTCTCCACCGAGCACGGGCTGATCGAGCTGTCCGTGCCGCGGGTGACGAAGGCCTCCGGCCTGCTCGAGGTCGCCGCGCGGCTCGGCATCGATCCCGGCGCGACCGTCGCGTTCGGGGACATGCCCAACGACGTGCCGATGCTGCAACTGGCCCGGCACGGCGTCGCCATGGGCAACGGACACCCGGACGCCATCGCCGCGGCCGACGAGGTCACCGCGACCAATGTCGAGCACGGCGTCGCCCGGATCCTCGAACGCTGGTGGGGCTGACTCGTCCCCGACGACGAACGGCCGGTGCCCCGCGAGGCACCGGCCGTTCGTCGCGTCGATCGAGTGTCAGCCGACCG
>NZ_BAGK01000009.1 GCF_000308795.1 Nocardia thailandica NBRC 100428
GCCTGGATCAGCACCACCTTGACCAGCACCCGCAGGCGCGGCTCGAGCTCGGGGATGCCGCTGCGGTAGAAGTGCACCCGCCCGGCCAGTGCCCGCACCAGCGCCGCGTTGGTGATGAGCACCTCGGCGAAGACGTCGAGGATCTGCGCGATGACGCTGGTGTACTCGGCCACCGTGACCGCGGTGTGCAGCCCCGGGATGTCGAAGACCCGCTCGGCGAAGCCGCGTTCGATCTCGCCCTGCAACCGGCCGAGGAGTTCGTCGACGATGATGTCGCGGTCCTCGAAATAGCGGTACAGGGTGCCGATGCTGATCTCGGCCGCGGCGGCGATCCGGTTGGTCGAGGTGTTGGCGATGCCGCGTTCGGCGAACAGCGCCGCGGCGGTGGTCAGGATGTGCTCGCGGGTGGCGATGGCGCGTTCCTGGGTGGGACGTCTGCGCCGTTCGG
Organism: Nocardia thailandica NBRC 100428; assembly: GCF_000308795.1. GTDB lineage: Bacteria > Actinomycetota > Actinomycetes > Mycobacteriales > Mycobacteriaceae > Nocardia > Nocardia thailandica. Next base: position 449 of record NZ_BAGK01000009.1, read on the forward strand.
TGGGCTTGCCGGGCATGGCGTGGGATGGCACCTCCTGTCCCGGCGATGCTAGGCGCGCGGACGCGCCCGGGCGCCACGATCAGGCCGGTGCTGTGAAGGTGCCCGCCGTGGTCGCAGGGGCGCTGTCGGTTCTCACAACCTCCGCGACGGGGACCTGCGTCGGTGTCACGGCGGGGTCGGCGTGTCCGGCCTCCGACGTCCCGGCGGGGGCGCCCGGGTCGGCGGGGTCGGCGGGGTCGGCGGGTTCGCGGATCAGCAGGGCCACCGCCACGCCGACGGCCGCGCCGAGCACGGTGTCCACGGCCCGGTCGCCGAGCAGGACCACCGGGTCGCCGGGCGCGGCGAGTTCGGTCATGGCCATGATCAGCGGGGTGAAGAACCCGAGGGCGATGCCGTAGTGGCGGACCATGAACAGCTCGGTCGGATACAGCAGCGCGATGATGGCCAGCGCCAGCACGGTCGGGCCCGGTCCCGGCAGCAGCAGCGGCGCGGTCACGGCCAGGCCGACGAAGGTGCCGACGACGCGATGGATGCCCCGCCGGATCCGGCCGCGCGAATCCGCGGCGGCCAGCGGAACGGCCGCGCCCGCCATCGCCCAGTTGGCGTGCCCTACACCCAGCAGCATCCCGATCCCCCCGGCGATCGCGATCGCCAGCGCGTAGCGGCCGGCGTGTACCACCGACACGGCACCGGAACGCGGGCGCACCCGTGGGTGCAGCTCGTCGCGGGCCGGGTGCCGACGGGACTCGAGGTACCCCGCGCCGACGCACAGCAGTGCCGTGGCGGCGCTCACGGCCAGAGCGAGCAGCCGATCGTGCTGGTGACCGGCGACCATCGCGACCGCGCCGAAGGCGAAGATGCCGAAGAACGGGCCCTCCGGACGCAGGCCGAGCCGGTCGGTCAGCGGCGAGGTCACCGCGGCGAACACCGCGACCGCGGCGACCAGGACGGCGGGCGGGGCGTGCGCGCCGCCGACGAGCAGCCCCGCGCCCACGCCGCCGACCAGCAGCACCGCGGCCTCGCCCTGGTGTTTCAGCCGCAACCGGGAGGATTCGGCGTAGCCGTACATGCCGGTGAAGGAGCCGAACACCGCGAAGATCAGCAGATCGGTGCGCCCGAGCGCCACCAGGATCAGACCCGGCACCGCCAGGCCGGTGAACACCCGGACCGCGGGTAGGTGATCGATGTCGGTGGCCAGGCGCCGGATCGGGGCGCCCGGCCACGGTAGCGGGATGGGCACAGATCCTCCGGAGCTCGGTCGCGGCCCTTTCGGGCCGCTTCACGACTTTACCGTTCCGGCCGGAACGAATTTCCCGGCGGCCGGGTCGCCCGCGTCGCGTCCGCGCGCGCACTAGCATCGGAGGCATGGCCGTCGCGCAGCGCATCCGTTCCGTCACAGTGACATCCGGGGCCCATCGATGAGCCGGGTCACCGCGCGACGGGCGATGACCCGGATCGCGCCGGGCGTGCGGATCAGCAGGCCCGACACCCTGGCCGTCGAGGAACCCCTGGAATTGCGCCTCGACGGCCGCTCGCTCATGGTCACCATGCGCACACCCGGCAGCGACATCGACCTGGCGCACGGGCTGCTGTTCGGCGAGGGACTCATCGACACCGCCGAGGACATCGTCTCCGCCCGCTACTGCAGCGGCACCGACGCCGAGGGCCGCAACACCTACAACGTGCTCGACATCCGGCTGCGGAGACCGGTGGCGATCCCCGAACGCAGCTTCCTGGCGACCGGCGCCTGCGGCCTGTGCGGCAAGACGGCGATCGAGGAGGTCCGGACCCGCCGCCGCTTCACCCTCGACGCCGAGCGCCCCACGGTCGACGCCGCGCTGCTCGCCGGGTTGCCCGAGCGCCTGCGCGCGGGACAGAAGGTCTTCGACGCCACCGGCGGGCTGCACGCGGCCGGACTGTTCACCGCCGACGGCACCGCCCTGGTCGTGGCCGAGGACATCGGCAGGCACAACGCCGTCGACAAGGTCGTCGGCTGGGCGCTGCGCCACGACCTGCTGCCCGCGCGCGACCTGCTGCTGGTCGTGAGCAGCCGGGCCTCCTTCGAACTCGTGCAGAAGGCGGTCGTGGCGGGCATCGGTTTCCTGGCCGCGGTGTCGGCCCCGAGCTCGCTGGCCGTCGACCTCGCCGCCGACGCGGACCTGACCCTGGTCGGGTTCCTGCGCGGGGACACCATGAACGTCTACAGCGGCGCGCACCGCCTCACCGCCCTGCCCGCCACCGCGCCGGCCTGACCCACGCCGGATTCATCCGCCGCCCCAGAGGCCGCCGGCGAGTGGGCGGCGGTGTGCGTGCTCGACCTCGACGACTTCAACACGGCCGACGACACCTCGGCCACTTCGCGGGCGACCGCCTGCTCATCGCGGTCGCGGGCCGGTGGCAGGCCGCCGTGGGGGCGCCGGGCACCTGCTCGCCCGTCTCGGGGGCGACGAGTTCGTCGTGTTGGCGGGCCCGCCCGCCGGCGAGCGCGCGGTGCGCCGGATGACGACCGATCTGCCGGCGGCCCTGCGGGATCCGTTCGTGATCGACGAGCACCGGCTCCGCGTCGCGATCGGCATCGGCGCGGTGCTGTGCCCGGTCGCGGGCGGCGAGCCGGTGGCGCTGCCGGCCGAGGCCGACCGCAAGCTCCACGAGGCCGAGAGCCTGCACGCCGGGCGCCGGGCCGCACCAGCGCGACACCCCGGCGCGCCGCCGAACGCTGGAGCTCAGACGGCCTCGAGCACCGCCGAGGCGCCGATGCCGCCCGCCGCGCAGATGCCGAGCAGCGCGGTCTGCTTGCCGGTGCGGGCCAGCTCGTTGGCCATGGTGGTCACCATGCGCGCGCCCGTCGCGCCGAATGGGTGACCCAGCGAGATCGAGCCGCCGTGCACGTTGAGCCGATCGATGTCGACACTGCCGACGGCGCCGTCACGGCCGAGCCGCTCCTTCGCCCACGCCGGGCTCTCCAGCATGCGCAGCACCGACAGCGTCTGGGCGGCGAAGGCCTCGTGGATGTCGACCAGGTCGACGTCGGCCAGCGACAGCCCGGCCTTGTCCAGCGCGCGCGGCATCGACACCGCCGGGCCGATGAGCACCTGGTCGGCGGGATCGACGCTCACGTAGCTCCAGGAGCGGATCGCCGCGAGCGGGGTGAACCCGAGCGCGCGGGCCTTGGCCTCGCTCATGAGCAGCACCGCCGAGGCGCCGTCGGTGAGCGGGCTGGCGTTGCCCGCGGTGACCGAGCCGCCCTCGGCGAACACCGGCTTCAGGGTCGCGAGCTTCTCGACGCTGGTCGTGGCGCGGACCAGGCCGTCGGTCTCGATCAGCGTGCCGTCCGGGGTACGCACGGGCACGACCTCGTCGTCGAAGCGGCCCGAGGCGATCGCGGCGGCGGCGCGGTGGTGCGAGCGCGCGGCGAAGGCGTCCTGGTCGGCGCGGCTGATGCCGTTGACGCGCGCCATCTTCTCCGCGGACTCGCCCATCACCTCGCCGGTGGTGCGCTCGGAGATCTTGGGCTGGCGCGGCAGCACGTCGGTGAACGGCGCGAGGCGGCGCACCACGTCGAGATAGTCACGGGGCGAGGGCTTGCCGAGCGCCACCGGTGCGACGGCGTGGACCACCTTCTGCGGCAGCTTGATCTCGGCGTTGCTGGTGGAGTCGCTGCCGCCGGCGATCATGATGTCGTACTCGCCGCGCTCGATCGCCGCGGCGGCCGAGGTGACGGCCTGCAGGCCCGACGCGCACGCCCGGGTGACGGTGTAACCCTCGCAGCCGTAGTCCAGTTTGAGGTCGAGGGCGACCTCGCGGGCGATGTTGGGCGCGTGGCTGGGCAGGATGACCCCGCCCCAGACCAGGGCCTCGATCTCGCCGGGCGCGATCCCGGACCGGTCGAGGAGCCCGCAGACCGCCGCGCCGGCCAGCGCGATGCTGTCGAGCCGGGTGAAGTCGGTGAAGGCCCGCACGAACGGGGTGCGTACCCCGGCGACGATCACGGCCCTGTTCGCGGTACCCGGCATGGCGGCAGCCCTTTCTCGGCGAAGTATCCAGGACGCAGTGTCCTGGATACAGGATGCCGGTACCGGCGGTATCAGTGAAGTGAGAGCCGCGTCACACCGTGGTGATTCGAGCCGCCCCGACCGGGGCATCCGCCGGGTACAGCGAGACCGCCGGGAGGTGCGGAGATGACCGAACCGCGCAGCACGCGCGCCCCCGGGTCCGGGAGCGGACGCCGCGGGGTGGGGATCGCCGGAAACGGGTCCGGCTCCGGGTGCGGGTTCGGGCCGGGATCCGGCGGCCGGGCCGGGTCCGGCGACGGACCCGGCGCGGGCACCGGGTCGGGCTCGGCCGGACGTCGCGGGTCCGGCTCGGGCCGGTGTGCGCGCGGCGAGCCCGCCCGTGCCGCGGCCGTCCCCTCCCTCTCCGGTGGCGCCGCGCCGGGCACCGGCCCCGCCTTCCCCGGGTCGCTCCGCAGCTGCGGCGGCACCGGTTCACGTCCGGGCGCCTGCGGTAGCGGATCGGGTCCGGGCCCCGGCGGACGGGGATCGGGTCCGGGGACAGGCGGTAGCGGATCGGGGTCGGGCCGTGGCGGGACCGGATCGGGATCGGGTGTCGGCAGGTCCCCCGGGCCGGGCTGTGGGGGAAAGGGATCCGGGCCGGGTCGAGGTATCGGCTCGGGCCCGGGCACGGGCGGAAGCGACCCGGCACCCAGCGGCGGGCCCGGCCCCGCCACCGGCGGGGGAATCGACTCCTCTCCCCGGCGCGGCACCGGGTCCCGCCTCAGCTGGGGAGGTACAGGATCCGGGCCCGGCTGCGGCGGTATCGGATCCGGGCCCGGCTGCGGCGGGACCGGATCGGGACCGGGCTGCGGCGGAATCGGATCCGGACCGGGCTGCGGCGGAATCGGATCCGGGCCCGGCTGCGGCGGCACGGGATCCGGACCGGGCTGCGGCGGCACGGGTTCCGGACCGGGCTGGGGCGGAATCGGATCCGGTTCCGGGCCGGGCGGGCGGGGCGCGGGGGTGGGCGGAATCGGCTCGCGGGGCGCGGGCTCGACCGGGCGCGTGAGTTGCGGCGACATGGGAACTGCCCTCCTCTGCGGGGACGCTGACATGGGGGGCGGATACCCGGCCGTGATCGGGCCAACCGGCACCGTCCGAAGGGAGTGCATCCGATGAGCAGCCACACGCACGGCGCGGCCACCATGCCGTCCGACGTCACGCACAAGCTGTCGTTCTTCGACCGATTCGCCAGCGCCGCTTCCCGATTCGCCTCACGCGCGTGGTTCTTCGCGTGCTGTCTGCTGCTGGTGCTGCTGTGGGCGCCCTCGGTGGTGCTGTTCCCCAGCGTGGACACCTGGCAGCTGGTGATCAACACCGCGACCACCATCGTCACCTTCCTGCTGGTCGCGCTGCTGCAGAACACCCAGGCCCGCTCGGACGAGGCGGTGCAGCAGAAGCTCAACGCCATCGCCCACGGGCTGGCCGACCTGATGGGCGAACTCAGCGGCGATCATCCCGAACTCGACAAGGACCGCACCGAACTGCTCGACGCGGTCGGCCTGGAGGATCGCGAGGGCAGCTGATTGACGGCCCGGAGCCCGGCTATATCCGCTTCGTGATGGTGTTCCGTGTTCCGGGCGTCTACCGCCCGCAGGCCGACACGTGGTTGCTCGCCGAGACGATCCGGCGGTGCGCGCTGCCGCCGGGCGGCCGCGTGCTCGATCTCTGCGCGGGCACCGGGGTGCTCGGCTGCACGGCGGCGGGCCTGCTCGGCTCCCACGTGACCGCCGCCGACATCTCGCGGCGGGCGCTGATGTCGTCGTGGCTCAACTGCCGGGTCCGCGGGGTCCCGGTGCGCCTGGTGCGCGGCGGACCCGAATCGGTGTGCCGGGTGGCCCCCTTCGACCTCGTGGTGACCAACCCGCCGTACGTGCCCGCGCGCGCGGCGGTGGGCCGTGGCCGCGCCGTGGCCTGGGATGCCGGGCCCGACGGGCGCAGCGTGCTCGACCGCCTGTGCGCGGTCCTGCCCGCCCTGCTCAGCGAACGCGGGGTCGCGCTGATCGTGCACTCGGCCCTCAGCGACACCGAACGCACCCTGGCCCAGTTGCGCACCGGTGTCGCGCACGCGTCCGTCGTCGCGCGGGCGACCGTGCCGTTCGGCCCCGTGCTGCGGTCGCGCGCGCGGTGGCTGGCCGCGCGCGGGCTGATCGACGAAACCCAGCAGACCGAGGAATTGGTGGTGATCCGTGCCCAACGAGAACCCAGTGCCGAGCTCGAGGCGATCCCGTGACCCACGCCGGGTGGTCCTCACCGCCGACGGTCCCGCGCTGATCGAGGGCCCGGTCGAGGTGTGCATGCCCGACGGGCGCGTGGTGCGCGCGGACCGCTTCCAGGTCGCGCTGTGCCTGTGCCGCCGCTCGGCGGACTACCCCCTGTGCGACACCAGCCACCGCCGCCACCGCCGGAGCGCCCCGTGACCGCCGCGGCCGTGGCGCTGCGCGCCCTGCCCACCCCGCGCGGCGACCTCTCCGCCGCCACGACCGAGGTCCTGCGGCGGCCGCCGGGATCCCCGCTGCCCGCGGTGCCGCCCGGCCGGGACTGCGACGAGGACCTGCTGCTGGCCCTGCACACCTGCTACGAACTGCACTACCACGGTTTCGCCGACGTGGACGAGGCCTGGGAATGGGACCCGGGCCTGCTCGCCTGGCGCGCCGCCCTCGAGGCGGTGCTGCTCGACGACCTGCGCGGCAACGTCGCGGGCGGCACCGACGTGCACGGCGAACTCGACCGCCTGCTGTCCGCGCCGCGCGACCAGCCCGACATCGCCGGTTTCCTCGGCGAGGAGGGCACCCCCGACCAGCTGCGCGAATACTTCGTCCACCGGTCGATCTACCACCACATCGAGGCCGACCCCTACGCCTGGGTCATCCCGCGCCTGCGCGGTGAGGCCAAGGCCGCGCTCGTCGCGGTGGAGTACGACGAGTTCGGCGCGGGTCGCGGCGAGCGGGTGCACGCCCGCCTCTACGCGGACCTGCTGACCGGCGCCGGGCTCGACCCCGGCTACCTGCACTATCTCGACGCGGTCGGAGCGCCGATGCTGGCCCTGGTCGACATGATGTCGCTGTTCGGGCTGCACCGCGCGCGGCGCGCGGCCACCGTCGGCCACTTCGCCTCGGTGGAGATCAGCTCCTCCCCGGCCTCGCGCCGCCTGGTCGAGGTCATCCGCAAGCTGCTGCCGCACCCGGACTGCGTGCGGTTCTACACCGAACACGTCGAGGCCGACGCGGTGCACGAGCAGGTGATGCGCCACGGGGTCCTCGACAGCCTGCTCGCCGAGGACCCCGCGCACGCCGAGGGCATCGTGTTCGGGATCCAGGCCACCGACCTGCTGGAGAGCCGGTTCACCGACCACGTCCTGCACGCCTGGCGGCACGGCCGCAGCTCCCTACGCGCCCCGCTGTCGCCCGACGCCGAAGGGAGTTGACCATGGATCACAGCGCCGCCCCGGTCGTTTCGGCCGTGGCCGAGTACCGCAAGCTCGGCCGCTACGGATTCACCCCGCCCGGACACCGGCAGGGCCGCGGCGCCGACGAGCGGGTGCTGTCGGCGCTGGGCCGTGACGTGTTCGCCGCCGACATCCTGGCCTCTCCCGGCATGGACGACCGGCGCGCGCTCGGCGGCCACTTGGCCCACGCCGAGGAGCTGATGGCCGACGCGGTCGGCGCCGAGGCCGCGTTCTTCTCCACCTGCGGCAGCTCGCTGTCGGTGAAGGCGGCCATGATGGCCGTCGCCGGGCACGACGGCAGCCTGCTGGTGGCCCGCGACAGCCACAAGTCGATCGTGGCCGGGCTGATCTTCGCCGGGGTGAGCCCGCGCTGGATCCCGCCGCGCTGGGACGCCGAACGGCACTTCTCCCATCCGCCGTCGCCCGAGCAGGTCGAGCGGGCCTGGCGGGACAACCCGGACGCCGCGGGCGCGCTGATCGTCAGCCCGAGCCCCTACGGCACCTGCGCCGACCTGCGCGGCATCGCGGAGGTCTGTCACGCCCGCGGCAAGCCCCTGATCGTGGACGAGGCGTGGGGCGCGCACCTGCCGTTCCACCCGGACCTGCCGACCTGGGCGATGGACGTCGGCGCCGACGTGTGCGTGGTCAGCGTGCACAAGATGGGCGCGGGCTTCGAGCAGGGCTCGGTCTTCCACCTCCAGGGCGACCTGGTCGACCCGGTGCGCCTGCGCGCCTGCGCGGACCTGCTCATGACCACCAGCCCGAACGTGCTGCTCTACGCGGCGCTGGACGGCTGGCGCAGGCAGATGGCCGAACACGGCCACGAGCTGCTCGACGACGCGCTGAACCTGGCCCGGCGCACCCGCGCGGCGCTCGGCGAGATCCCCGGGTTCGCCGTCCAGCACGACGAGCTGCTCGGCGTCGAGGCGTCCCACGATCTGGACCTGCTGCAGATCCTCGTCGACGTCTCGGGGACCGGCGCCGGTGGCTACGCCATCGCCGACTGGCTGCGCGAACACCGCTACCTCGACCTCGGCCTCACCGATCACCGCCGCATCCTGGCCACGATGTCCATGGCCGACGACGCTTCGACCACCGACCGGCTGCTCGAGGGGCTCGCCGCCTGGCGGGCCTCGGTCACCGATCCCGAGCCACCGCGCATCGACCTGCCCGACCCCTCCGACCTGCAGCTCGAGACCGTCATGGAACCGCGCCTCGCCTTCTTCGCCGACTCCGAACCCGTGCCGACCGAACGCGCGGCGGGCCGGATCGCGGCCGAGCAGCTCACCCCCTACCCGCCCGGCATCCCCGCCGTCGTGCCGGGCGAGCGGATCAGCGCCGGAGTCGTGGACTACCTGCGCTCCGGCGTCGCCGCCGGACTGAACGTCCCCGACGCGGCCGACACCGGCCTGCGCACCATCCGTGTCGTCGCCGACGGCACCTGACCGAAAGGACCCGCTCATGGCCGACACCGATCAGGCTCCCCTGCGGGCGCTCGCTCTGGTCTGCACCCTCAAGTCCTCGCCCCAGGCCTCCAGCAGCGCGCTGATGGCCACGCAGGTCCTCGACGAGCTGGCCCGCCACGGCGTGCGGGGCGACACCGTGCGCGTTCCCGACCACACCGTGCTGCCCGGCATCTCGGCCGACGAGGGCGCGGGCGACGAGTGGCCGCAGATCCGCCGTCGGATCGCCGACGCCGACATCGTGCTGCTGGCGACACCGACCTGGCTGGGTCACCTGTCCTCGGTGGCGCAGCGCGTCCTCGAGCGGCTCGACGCCGAACTGTCCGAGACCGACGACCAGGGCAGGCCCGCGATGGTCGGCAAGGTCGGCATCGCCGCGATCGTCGGCAACGAGGACGGCGCGCACAAGATCGCCGCCGACACCTTCCAGGCCCTCGACGACGTCGGTTTCACCATCCCGGCCCAGGGGTGCACCTATTGGAACGGCGAGGCCATGGGCAAGGTCGACTACAAGGACCTCGACCGCACGCCCGACGCCGTCGCCACCACCACCCGCACCCTGGCGCGCAACGCCGCCCACCTGGCGCAGCTGCTGCGGGAACGCAACTACCCGCCCTACGAGTGAGCCCGGGCCGGTGCGCCGCGGCGCGTGACGGCGGACGCCGTTGCGCGCCTTCGGCTTCGGGTCACCGATCCGGGTGACCGGCGCGGCGGCGGCCGAACACCACCTCGACCGGATGGCCCGCCACCGCGGCGTCGTAGGGATGATTGCGCACCGTCAGGTGATCGGTGATGGCGCGCAGGATGTGCCAGGAGAAGCCGGCTTCGTCGAGGGGATCGTCGACCTCGACGACGGTGTGCAGGCGCACCGTGATGCCCTCGGCGTCGGCGTCGAACTCGCATCCCAGCACCGAATCGCGCACCGCCGAGGAGATCAGCCGGGTCGCCACCTCGTCGAGGGCCACCCGCAGGTCGACGACCGCGTCGAGCGGGAAATCGGTGACCAGGGCGACGGTTTCGCCGACCGCCCGCAGCATGAGCAGCTGCCGGAACTCGGCGTCGACGGACACCGCGACCCGGCTGTGGTGCAACCGCGGCCCGCCCGCCGCGCCCACGAACCGCAGCGGTGGCACGCCGTCGCCGGCCGGCCCGTGCTCCGGATGCCGTGTCGTCATACCGTTCCTCCGCCCGCGGATCGCCGAGGTCCTTCCTGGGGGCGCATACCCGAGCCCCCCGCGGCGAAACGGCGCCCGCTCACCGGCGCCGGACCGGCACGCCGACCCACACACCGAGGAACAGCAGCGCCCCGACGACCCCCGCCGCGATCCCGACGACGGTGCCCGCGACGACGTCGAAGATGAGGATCGTCAGCCCGACCAAAGCGATGCCCAGCAGCGCCAGCCCCGCGATGGCCGAGCGGTGCGCGGTGGCCACCAGCGTCTCGAGGCGATGGCGGCGGAACAGGATCCGGTGCGCGGCGACCGGGCCGACGAGCAGCGCGGTCGCCGCGATGGAGGCCGAGACCACCACCAGGTAGAGCACCCGCAGCGGGGTGTCGAGCGAGTTGAACCGGGCCTGGAACGGCAGGGTCAGCAGGAAGCCGGTCAGCACCTGCACCCCGGTCTGCACGACGCGCAGCTCCTGCAGCAGCCCCGCCCAGTTGCGGTCGAGGCGCTGGGTCTCGTTCTCGCCCCGAACCCGCAGGTTCCAGGCGTCGTCGTGCATGACGGTGGCCTCCTAGCGGTGGAAGAACTCCTGGATCTTGGTCTGTGCCCCCTGCACGAGCACGTGCCAGGCCTCGGGATCGCCCCGCAGCATCGCCGCGGCGGTCTTCTCGATCTGGTCGCGGGTCGCGTGCGGTGGGATCGGCGGGACTCCGGGGTCGCAGCGCACGTCCAGCAGCACCGGTCCGTCGGCGGCCAGGGCGCGTTCCCAGGCGGGCCCCAGATCCTCGGGCCGGTCGACCGCGATCGCGCCGAGCCCGGCGACCCGGGCCAGCTCCGCGTAGGAGACGTCCGGAAGATCCTGGGAATCGGGGAATTTCGGGGCACCGCCCATGGCGCGCAGCTCCCAGGTGACCTGGTTGAGGTCGTTGTTGTGGAACACGCACACCACCAGCCGCGGGTCGCTCCAGCGCTGCTGGTAGCGCCGGATGGTCAGCAGCTCGCCCAGCCCGTTCATCTGCATGGCGCCGTCACCGGCCAGCGCGATCACCGGCCGGTCCGGGTGGGCGAACTTCGCGCCGATCGCGTACGGCACCGCCGAACCCATCGAGGCCAGCGTGCCCGACAGCGACCCGCGCATCCCGTGCCGCAACCGCAGGCACCGCGCGTACCAGGTCGTCGAGGACCCCGAGTCCGCGGTGACGATCGCGCCCTCGGGCAGCCGCCGCGACAGCTCCCAGACCACCCGCATCGGATTGACCGGGTCGGCGTCGAGCATCGCCTGCCGCTCGATCGTCTCCCACCAGTGCGCCACGTTGTCCTCGACGGTCTCCCGCCAGGCCGGATCGCGGTCCGGGGAGACGCGCGCGGTCAGGGCCGCCACCGTCGCCGCGGCGTCGCCGACGAGATTCACCTCGGTCGGGTAGCGCATGCCGATCCGGGTTCCGTCGCAGTCGATCTGCACCCCGCGCGCCGAGCCCGGCTCGGGCAGGAACTGGGTGTAGGGGAAGTTCGAGCCGACGATCAGCAGCGCGTCGCAGTCGCGCATGAGTTCGTAGCTGGGCCGGGTGCCGAGCAATCCGATCGCGCCGGTGACGTAGGGCAGATCGTCGGGCAGCACGTCCTTGCCGAGCAGCGCCTTGGCCACACCCGCGCCCAGCCGCTCGGCCAGCGCGGCGACCTCGTCGGCGGCGCCCCGGGCGCCCTGCCCGACGAGGATCGCCGGGCGGCGCGCGCCGTCGAGAAGCTCGGCGGCGGCCGCGATCTCGTCACTGGGCGGCAGCAGGCGCGGGGCGTGTACGCCGTCGGGGCCGCTGGATCCCACGCGCCCGAAGCCGGTCTCCGGCGGCCGGAACTGTTCGTGCTGCACGTCGTTGGGCACGATGACCACGGTCGGGGCGCGCCGCGTGCGCGCGACCCGGATCGCGCGGTCGAGGGCGGCGGGCAGTTGCTCGGGCACGTCGACCTCGACCAGGTAGGCCGAGGCCACGTCCTTGAACAGGCCCTGCAGGTCGACCTCCTGCTGGAAGTCGACGCCGCGGGCGCTGCGCGCGGTCTGCCCGACCAGCGCCAGCACCGGCACGTGGTCGAGTTTCGCGTCGTAGAGTCCGTTGAGCAGGTGGATGGCGCCGGGACCCGAGGTCGCCGCGCAGACGCCGAGGCCGCCGCCGAATTTCGCGTAACCGGTCGCGGCGAAGGCCGCCATCTCCTCGTGCCGGGTCTGGACGAAGGCAAGCCCGTCGGCCCGGCCGAACGCCGCCACCAGCCCGCCGATGCCGTCCCCGGGATACCCGAAGACCTGCTCGACGCCCCATTCGCGAAGCCTGGCGACGATATGGTCGCCCACCTCGATTCCCATGGTCACCTCCGCGGTCGGCTTACCACCGGACCGGGCCGGACGTGTCCCGGCGACATCGTCGGCGTCGAGTCGCGTCCGGCGCGGTGCGACGGTTCCAGGTGTCGACACCCGCCGCCGATTCCGCGGCCGCGGTCCTCGGTGCCCGCTGCCGCCCGATCGGCGTGTCCCCCACAGCCCGGATATGCCCCGCCACACCCCGCCGAAACGATCATCGGCGTGCGAAATCCGGCCCGGTACGGCGGTGATTGACGCCCGGCCGCCCGGGTAGAGCGGTCCTGTGACCGCATCGCCAGGAGGTATCCGATGAGCACCGACATCGACCGGCTGCTGCACACCCTGACACGGGTCGTGAACACCCTGCGCGACACCGGTATCCCCTTCGCCGTGGCGGGCGGCTGCGCCGTCTACGCCCGCGGCGGCCCCGCGACCGACCACGACGTCGACCTGTTCGTGCGCCCGGGCGACGCGGCCCGCGCCCGTGGCGCGCTCGTGCGCGCGGGCCTGCGCGCCGCCGACCCGGTGGAGGACTGGCTGCTCAAGGCGTTCGACGGTGACATCCTCGTCGACCTGATCTTCCGCACCAATCACCGCACCGTCGACGACGAACTGCTCGGCCGCGCGGAGCCGATGCGCATCGGCGCCGCGGCCGCGCCGGTGCTGTCGGCCACCGACCTGCTCGTGGACCGGCTGATGGTGCTCGACGCGCACCGGCTCGACTTCGCCCGCCTGCTGCTCATCGCGCGGGCGCTGCGGGAACAGGTGGACTGGCCGACGGTGTTCGCCGAGACCGCGGGCTCGCCCTACGCGCGCGCGTTCCTCGGCCTCGTCACCGACCTCGGCATCTGCGCGGCGCCCGCGCCGCCCGCCCCGCCGGGACCGGAGCCACCGCAGTATGTCATCGCCAACCTGCGGCGCGTGTTCGCCGAGGACCCGCGCACCGCGACCCAGAGCGTGCACGTCACCGTGCGCGGCGACGTGCTGGTGCTGACCGGCGAGGTCGCCGACGAACACAGCCGCGCCGCGCTGGAGACCGTCCTGGCCGAACGGGTCGGGACGCTGCGCGTGCACAACGACGTGCGGGTCTCGCGCCCGGCGGCGCCCGCGGGCCCGGAACTGCTGGGGTGAGGCCGGCATGCGTATCGCGGCGGTAGGAGATGTGCACCTGGGGGCGGACTCGCGGGGCAGCCTGCGACCGGAACTGGCCGACCTGCCCGCCCACGCCGACGTGCTGCTGCTCGCCGGCGACCTGACCCGGGTCGGCACCCTCGACGAGGCGCGGGTCGTGGCGGGCGAATTCACCGACCTCGGCGTCCCCGTCGTCGCCGTGCTCGGCAACCACGACTATCACACCGACCACGACGCCGAGATCACCACGCTGCTGTCCGACCACGGCATCACCGTGCTCGAGGGCGACGCCACCACCGTCGCCGTGAACGGTCACACCCTCGGGATCGCGGGCACCAAGGGCTTCGGCGGCGGTTTCGCCGGCAAGTGCGCCAGCGCGTTCGGCGAACCGGAGATGCGCGAATTCGCCACCCACACCACCGAACTCGCCGACGCCCTGCACACCGCGCTGGCCGGCCTCGACACCGACGTGACCGTGGCACTGACCCACTACTCCCCCGTCTCGGACACCCTGCACGGCGAACCACCCGAGATCTACCCGTTCCTTGGGTCCTATCTACTCGGCGAGGCGATCGACGCCTGCGGGGTCGACCTCGCGGTGCACGGTCACGCGCACGCCGGCACCGAACGCGGCACCACACCCGGCGGCATCCGGGTCCGCAATGTGGCCCGCCCGGTGCTCGGCACCACCTACGCGGTCTACGAGCTGCGCCCGCGCGCGCATCGCGACGACCCGGCCACTGTTTGGCCCCCGCACTCCCGGGTAGGGACCGCACACGGGGGCGTGCACGCGCCCCCGGCCGAAACCGAGACCTACCCGAGGAGCTGAACGATGACCATCGATCAGGAAACCGGCCGGATCACGGGCACGCGCGACAAGGACTACGACCTCATCTGGTTCGCCGAGGCGTCGCTGAGCAACGCACTGCGCATGGAGCAGTACGCCGCCGACGCCGAACGCGTCGGTGACTCCGAACTCGTCGACTTCTTCCGCCGTGCCCAGCACGAGAGCCGCAAGGGCGCCGAGCAGGCCAAGGAGCTGCTCGCCGCCCGGTTGCGCTGACCCACACACACGGCGCCCGATGTCCGTCGCGGACATCGGGCGCCGTGCTCTCGTCGGGTCAGGTCCGGGCTTCGATGCGGGCCCAGGCGCGATGCTCGCCCAGCGCCGCGAGCAGCCCGGCGCAGACGTTCTCCGCCTCGCCCACCGTGACGCCGGGGCCGTCCGGGTCGGCGCCGTTGCGCGTGAGCGCGCCGCTCGCGTCCCCGACCGCGGCCAAGGCCTTGCCGTGGCGCCACATCTCGCTCACCAGGAGGTCGACGCGCGGGTCGATCGGACCCGCCAGCAGCACCGCCCCGTCGAACTCGACCGAGCGCATCGTGGCGAAGGTGCGTTCGATGGGGATGTCCTCCACCGTGCCGCCGTGCGCCGCGGTGAGCAGCGGCCGCGCGCCCGCCTCCAGCAGCGCCTGGCGGACCGCGCGCACCGCCGTCGGCGCGGTGGCGTCGTCGACGAGGACCGCGACGGTGCGGCCGTCGACGGGGAAGCTGCCCCGGCGCTGCGACAGCGCCGGGCTCGGCGCCAGTTCCACGGTCTCGGCGTTCGGCGCGGGCGCCTCGAGACCGAGTTGCGCGGCCACGTAGCCGGTCAGCTCGGCGTCGACGTTCGCCAGCATCTGCAGTCCGCGCGCCCGCACCGTCACGTCGGTGCACTTGCCGAGCTCGAAGGCGAAGGCGTCGGCCAGGTGCTGTTGTTCGCCCGGCGCGAGGCTGCGGTAGAACATGCGCGGCTGGGAGAAGTGGTCGGCGAAGGACACTTCGGCGGGCCCGTTCGCCGAGGTCCGCAGGTGCGCGGCGGGCTCGGGGATCGGGACCGGGGATTCGACGTAGGCCCGGTCGAACGCCCCGGCCGCGTAGGGGCAGCCGCCGCCCAGCGAATTCGGCTTGTAGGGCGCGATGCCCGCGGGCACTCCCATCTGGTGCATGCCGTCGCGCAGGTTGTCGTTGATCGGAGCGTGCGGGGTGTTGATCGGCAGCTGGTTGAAGTTCGGCCCGCCGAGCCTGCTGATCTGGGTGTCGAGGTAGGAGAACAGCCTGCCCTGCAACAGCGGGTCGTCGGTGACCTCGATCCCGGGCACCAGATGGCTGGGACAGAACGCGACCTGCTCGGTCTCGGCGAAGAAGTTGACCGGGTTCGCGGTCAGGCGCAGGGTGCCGATCACCTCCACCGGGGCCAGCTCCTCGGGCACGATCTTGGTCGGGTCCAGCAGATCGATGCCCTCGAACTCGTGACCGGGGGTGTCGGGGAAGACCTGCACGCCCAGATCCCATTCCGGGAAATGCCCCGAGGCCAGGGCCTCGGCCAGGTCGCGCCGGTGGAAGTCGGGATCGAATCCGGCGGTGAGCTGGGTCTCCTCCCACAGCATCGAGTGCACGCCCAGGCGCGGCTTCCAGTGGAACTTCGCCAGCGTGGTGCGCCCGTCGGCGGCCACGAGCCGGAAGGTGTGGATGCCGAAACCCTCCATCATGCGCAGCGAGCGCGGCAGCGCCCGGTCCGACATGTTCCAGAACGTGTGCGCGGTGGCCTCGGTGTGCAGGGTGACGAAGTCCCAGAACGTGTCGTGCGCCGACTGCGCCTGCGGGATCTCGGTGTCCGGATGCGGTTTGCCCGCGTGGATGATGTCGGGGAACTTGATGGCCTCCTGGATGAAGAACACCGGGATGTTGTTGCCCACCAGGTCGTAGACGCCTTCGCCGGTGTAGAACTTCACCGCGAAGCCGCGGGTGTCGCGCACGGTGTCGGCCGACCCGCGCGACCCGAGCACCGTGGAGAACCGCACGAACACCGGTGTCTCGACCCCGGATTCGAGGAACTTCGCCCGCGTGATCCGCGAGGCGGCGCCGTTGGCGACGAACACCCCGTGCGCCCCGACCCCGCGCGCGTGCACCACCCGCTCCGGGATGCGTTCGTGGTCGAAGTGGGTGATCTTCTCGCGGAGATGGATGTCCTGCAACAGGATCGGGCCCCGCGGGCCCGCCTTGAGGGCGTGGTCGGTGTCGGCGGTGACCAGGCCCTGCGCGGTGGTCAGCGCGTCGCCCTGCGGGCAGCGCGCCCCCGGCGTGCCGGACAGCTCCGCGCCGGTCGGGCCGCGCAGTTCCGGGCCCTGCTGACCGGGCGCGGGTTCGGGTGCCGGGCAGCCGCCCGGGGTCTCGTCGGGCGGGGTGGGCGGACGCAGGTACTGCTCGGGGATGCCGTCGTCGGGCATGATGTCGCCTTTCTCGGGTCAGAGGATGGGGCGGCCGCCGGTGACGGCCAGGCGGGCACCGGAGATATAGCTGCCGTCGTCGGCGGCCAGCAGGACGTAGGCGGGCGCGAGTTCCGCGGGCTGCCCGGCGCGGCCCAGCGGGGTGTCGTCGCCGAACGCGGCGACCTTCTCCGGGGGCATCGTGGAGGGGATGAGCGGGGTCCAGATCGGTCCGGGCGCCACGCTGTTCACGCGGATGCCCTTCTCGCCCAGCAATTGCGCGAGGCTGGCCGACAGATTCGCGATCGCGGCCTTGGTCGCCGCGTAGGGCGCCAGCGTCGGCGAGGGCATATCCGAATTCACCGACGAACTGCCGATGATCGACGATCCCGGCGGCATGTGCGGTAACGCGGCGCGGACCAGATGGAAATAGGCGCCCACGTTGAGGGCGAAGGTGTAGGCGAATTCCTCGTCGCTGATCTCGTCGAGATCGGTGTGGGTCATCTGATAAGCGGCATTGCTCACCAGCACGTCGATGCGGCCGAATTCTTCGACCGCCCGGGCCACCACCGCGCGGCAGTGCTCGGGCGCCGACAGATCACCCGGCACCAGCACCGCGCGGCGCCCGGCCTCGCGCACGTATTCGGCCACCTCGCGGGCGTCGTCCTCCTCGTCCAGGTACGAAATGAGCACGTCGGCGCCCTCGCGGGCGAAGGCGATCGCCACCGCGCGCCCGATCCCGCTGTCGGCGCCGGTGACGACGGCGGCCTTACCCGCCAGTTTTCCCGACCCTCGGTACGTGTTCTCCCCGCAATCGGGCACCGGACGCATCCTGGCCTGAATTCCGGGTGTCGGCTGCTGCTGTTCGGGAAATCCCATCGCATACGCTCCTTCACCACCGTCGGCAATTCGGTTCGCTCTCCGACTACCGCGCACCGGGCCGGGCAAACAGTGATTGAGTGGCTTTGTGCCGGGTACGCGGCCATCATGGAATTACTGGTCATCGCCGGTCTCGTCGTCGCGGTCGCCGCCGTCGTGGTGTACCGCCGGGTCACCGGCCGCCGTCCCGACTATCCCGAAGAGACAGGTAACCCCCGGAGGTGAGCGTCCTCCGGGGCGGCCGCGGAAGGAGCCATCATGAACCTCACCCCCGCCGGCCCGGAGCCACCGGTGCCGCACCGCCCCGGGGAGCCGCCCCAGGCCGTCCCGCATCCGCACGTGCACCATTTCCCCGACGACACGCGGACCACCCGCTCGCACGCCGGGGAATCCATCGAGGACATCCGTAACTGGCCGGGACTGTTCCTGGTCGGTGTCGGGCTCGTCCTGCTCGCGCTCACCCTGACCGCGGCCGGCTACGGCTTCGAGGGCTGGGCGGTCATCGCGGGCGTGCTCTGCGGGGTGTGTCTGCTGTCGGGCATCCTCATCGTGCTCGGCGAACACTCGCGGGTGAAGGCCCGCGAGGGCCTGCACCTGTGGGACGCCCAGGGTCACTGATCGCACGCGATCGGCGGCGCCCGCAGTCGGGCGCCGCCGATCGCGCGGGTCAGTCCCGGCCCAGCGCGTGGGCCAGTTCCTTCTTGTTCATCTTCGACCGCCCGTGGATGTTGCGGTCCTTGGCCTCTTCGTAGAGCTGGTCGCGGGTGAGCCCGCGCGGGCCCTTGCGATGCGCCCGCTGTCCGCCGCGCTTGCCCGAGGACATGTCGGTGCGCGACAGCTTGCTCGAGGTCTTCGCCTCCCCCGAACGCGCGCGTTCCTTGTTCACGGTGCGGGCGGCGATCTCCTCGGCCCGATCCTCCCCGACGCCGCGCTCCTCCTGGGATTCCTTGATGTGCTTGTACTGCCGTTCGCGTTTGTCGCTCCACGCTCGCTGCGGCATGACCTGCACCTCCTCGGCTGACGATTCCGGTCTCTGTCGTGGGGGATCTACCCGGGAGCCGGCACCGAAAACAGCCGGGCCAGGTCGCCGACGAACTCGTCGTAGGCGGCGTGGCGGTCCGGGGCGCGCAGCACCGACGACGGGTGCACGGTCACCCCGGCCCGGTACCGCTCCAGCTCGACGGTGCCGCCCCGCAGCTCGGTCACCTTCGCGCTCGGTCCGAGCAGCGCCCGCGTCGCCACCGCGCCGAGGCAGATCACCAGCTCCGGGGTCAGCGCGTCGAGTTCGGCGGTCAGCCACGGCGTGCACGCCACCACCTCGGTGCGGCTGGGCTGCTGATGGATGCGCCGCTTGCCGCGTTCGACGAAGCGGAAGTGCTTGACGGCGTTGGTCAGGTACAGCCGGTCCCGGTCGACGCCCAGGTCGGCCAGCGCGCGGTCGAGCAGCCGGCCCGCCGGGCCGACGAAGGGGTGCCCGTCGAGGTCCTCCTCGTTGCCGGGCTGCTCACCGACGAGCACGGTGTCCGCGTCGGCGGGGCCCTCGCCGAACACCGTGCGGGTCGCGTCGCGGTACAGGTCGCAGCCGTGGCAGTGCGCGGCCGCCGCGGCCATGGCGTCGAGGTCGGTGGTGTCGGGGACGTACCGGGCCGCGCCCGGGAACTTCGTGGTCATCGCGCCACCTCCGCGGGCTCGCGGCCGGGGGCGCGACTCACCGTGGCGCCCGCGGCCCGGGCGGCACGGGCGAAGGTGACCGCGTCGCGCACGGCCGCGCCGCCGGGATCGTTGTTGAAGTAGACCCAGACGTCGGCGTCGTCGGGCCAGGTGTCGCCCAGCCGGTGCGCCCAGCTGTCGAGGGCGCGGCGGCCGTAGTGGGGGGCGGGTCGCGCCCGGCCCGCGTGCAGGCGCAGATAGCCCCACCCGGCCGTGCGCCACAGCGGCGTGACCGGGCGCGAGTCGCGGTCGGCCCAGGCCAGGGCCGCGCCGCGCCGCTCGAGCACCGCGCGGATCTCGCCGGTCCACCACGACGCGTGGCGCGGCTCGACGGCCACGCGCACCGAGCGCGGGAAGCAGCGCAGGCAGTCGTCGAGCAGGTCGGCGTCGGCGCGCAGGGTCGGGGGCAGCTGGAGCAGGACCGGGCCCAGCCGCCCGCCGAGCCCGTCGGCCCGGTCGAGCAGGCGCCGCACCGGCTCCTCGGGCTCGCGCAGCCGGCGGATGTGGGTCAGGAACCGGCTCGCCTTGACCGCGAAGACGAAGTCGTCGGGGGTGCGCTCGCGCCAGGCGACGAAGGTGTCGCGGTCGGGCAGCCGGTAGAAGGCGTTGTTGGACTCGACGGTGGCGAAGTTCTCGGCGTAGCACTCGAGCCAGCGGCGCATCGGTACCCCGTCGGGGTAGAGGACGCCACGCCAGTCCCGGTATTGCCAGCCGGACGTGCCGAGATGGATCACCGCGCTCACCTCCTGTTCCGTCGCGGTCGGGGTGATACCCGTCACCGGGCGGGGCAATCGGCCCGCTCACGCGCGTTTGAAGCCCGCCCCCACGGCAACCCTGCAGACAGGTAGGTCGAAGCCCGAACGATCGCAGCACGACTGCAGGAGATGATTCCGTTGCCGCAGACCTCCACCGATGCCGACGCCCCGCCCCACTCGGGCGGCGACAGCTACGACGACATCGAACCGCTGTTCGCCGACCTGGCCCGGCTCGACCCGGACAGCCCCGCGCACCACCATCTGCGCGAAGACATCATCGACCGTTGCCTTCCCCTCGCCGAACACATCGCGATGCGCTTCGCCGGGCGCGGCGAACTGTTCGACGACCTGCTGCAGACCGCGCGTCTGGGGGTGGTGGTCGCGGTCGACCGCTTCGATCCCGGCTACGGCGCGCCGTTCCTCGCCTTCGCGGTGCCGACGGTGATGGGCGAGGTCCGCCGCCACTTCCGCGACAACACCTGGGCCCTGCGCGTCCCGCGCCGGGAGAAGGAACTCCAGGCCGAGGTGACGATCGCCGCCGACCAGCTGACCCAGGAACTGGGCCGCACCCCGACCGCGCGGGAACTGGCCACCGAACTCGACGTCGAGGTCACCGACATCACGACCGCCCGCGTCGCCGCCGAGGTCTACAACACCCGCAGCCTGGACATGCCCGTGCACGACTTCCACGGCGAGCCCGCGGGCGACACCGTCGCCGACACGCTGTGCTGCGAGGAGAACCGCTACGACCTGGCCGAGGACACCATCACGGTGGCGCCGCTGCTGGCCGAACTCGACGACGCCGAGCGCCGCCTGCTGGTGTGGCGCTTCTACGATTCGCTGTCGCAGTCGGCGATCGCGCGCAGGCTCGGCGTGTCCCAGATGACCGTGTCGCGCATGCTCAGCCGCCTGCTCGGGCGGCTGCACGATCAGGCGGTCGCCGAACCCGTCGCCGCCTGAGGCCCGCCCTCGGCCGGTTCGCTGAGCAGATCGGCGATGGGCGACATCGGGTTGATCACCACGCCCGCCTTCCGCAGGCCGCCGTCCATGACCTGCCAGATGGTCTCCTGCAGATAGGACGAGAGCTCGGTGGCGTCCATGGGCTGCATCGAGCGGCTCAGCCACCGGTTGACCACGCCGTCGACGAAGCCGGTGAGCCCGAACGCCATGGGCTCGGCGATGGTCACAGGCGCGCCCTGGGTGCGCAGCGCGGTCTCCACGACTTCCTTGACCCGGTTACCGATGGCGATCTTGGTCCCGGAGACGATGGGCGAGTTGCTGCGCGGCTGACCGGTCGACCCGGCGCCGAGGAAGTAGTGCAGCCGCGGGTTCTCCGCGATCCAGCCGACGTAGGCGTCCACGGCGCGCGCGATGGATTCGGCGATGGTGCCTTCGGGATTCAGCGTCGGGGTCAGCACGCCGAGCAGGTCGTCGATGATGCGGCGCCGGACCTGCTCGTCGAGATCCTGGCGGTCCTTGAACAGCCGGTAGACCACCGACCGTGGCACCTCGGCCAGGTCGGCGATCTCCTGGACCCCGACCTCGGCGCCCTGGGTCTGCACCGCCTGGAGGGCGACGGTGAGGATGCGGTCGCGGCGGTCGGCCCGGTGGCTGTCCCACCGGCTGGCCCGGCCGTCGGTGCGTTCGACGGTCATCTCGTCCTCCCTCCGTGCGCTGATCGAACTCTAGTGCAGTGGCCGCCGGTGGCCGGTGCTGGCACGGGCCACCGGCGGCCGGGCGGACTCACCCCGCGGCGTCGCGCGGCAGCCCGAGCATGCGTTCACCGATGACGTTGAGCTGCACCTCGGTGGTGCCGCCGTAGATGGTGGTCGCGCGGCCGGCGATGAGCTGTTCCATCGCGTGGTCGCTGCGCTCCCCCGGCACCGACACCACGCCCGCGGTACCGAGTTCGGCCACGATGTACTCCGAGATCGCCTGGCCGAGTCCCATGCCGAGCAGCTTGGCGACGCTGGACATGATGGACACGTCCATCCCCGACAGCTGCCTGAGCACCATGCGGGCGCCGAGCACCTCCACCGCGCGCGCGTCGGCGACCAGCCCGGCCAGGTGGTAGCGCGCCACCGCCGACAGCTCCCGGCCGCGGGCGAACCGCAGCAGGTCGACGTCGGTGGCGTAGGCCTCCATCTTCTGGCTCAGCGCCACCCTCTCACCGGCCAGGGTGGTGCGCGCGACGTGCCAGCCGTCGTCCACCGCGCCGACCACGTCGCTGTCGGGGATGAACACGTCGTCGAGGAACACCTCGTTGAACAGGGCCGAGCCGGTCATCTCGCGCAGCGGCCGCACCGTGATGCCGGGGCTGGACATGTCGAGCACGAAGTAGGTGATGCCCTCGTGCTTGGGCTTGTCCGGGCTGGTGCGGGCGATGAGCATCGCCCAGTCGGCGAACTGGGCCACGGTGGTCCAGATCTTCTGCCCGCTGATCCGCCAGCCGCCCTCGACCTTGCGGGCCTTGGTGGTCAGGCTCGCCAGGTCGGAGCCGGCGCCGGGCTCGCTGAAGAGCTGGCACCACACGACCTCGCCGCGCAGCGTCGGCACGACCAGCTCGCGCTTCTGGCGTTCGTCGCCGTGGCCGACGAGCGCGCCGACGGCCCAGGTGCCCATGAGCAGCTGGGGCATGTCGATGCCGGAGGCCTTGATCTCCTGGGCGATGACGACCTGTTCGAGCGGACCTGCCGAACGGCCGTAGGGTGCGGGCAGGTGCGGCAGGTTCCAGCCGCCGTCACCGAGGGCGATCAGCTGGTCGTCCTCGTCGAGTTCGGCGATGCCCGCCAGATCGGCGCGCACCGCCGCGCGGATCTCCTCGGCCTCGGCGGGCAGGTCCAGTTCGGTCGACAGCGTCGCCCCGGCCAGGGCGTAGGCGGCGACCCGCTCCGCCCGTTCGTCGCGTACCCCGAGCGCCCCGCGCAGCGCGAGGGCTCGCCGGTAGTACAGGTGCGCGTCGTGCTCCCAGGTGAATCCGATGCCGCCGTGCACCTGGATGCAGTCCTGGGCGACCTGCACCGCGGCGTCGGGCACCACCAGCGCGGCGATGGCCGCGGCGTAGTCGGCGTTGTCGTCGCCGCGGTCGAGGGCGAAGGCCGCGTCCCACAGCACCGCCCGCGCCTTCTCGAGCGCGATGCCCATGTGCGCGCACTTGTGCTTCACGCCCTGGAACTGGCCGATGGGCCGCCCGAACTGCACCCGGGTCCTGGCGTACTCCGCGGCGGTCGAGACGCACCAGGACAGGACGCCGACCGCCTCGGCGCCGAACACCACCGCGGCCAGCGACCGCACGCGCTCGGCGTGCAGGCCGTCGAGCACCCGCGCCGCGGGCACCTCGACCGCGGCGGCGTCGATCCGGCCCGACCCGCGCAGCAGGTCGATGCCGTCCTGCGCGGTCACCGTCAGCTCCGAGGCCTCGAACTGCACCCAGCGCTGTGTCGCGCCGACCTCGACGGGCGCCACGATCACCTCGGCCGCGTCGGCGCCGAGGACGCCGTCGGCGTGCCCGTCGACGATCAGGATCCCGTCCCGCTCGACCCCGGTCAGCGCGCCGCGCAGCGCGACGGCGCCGGTGCGTGAGCCGTCGACGAGACCGGGGACCTGCGCGTCGGCGGCGGGCCCGCCCGCGGTGGCCAGCACCGCGCTCGCCAGGGCGGTGGGCACGAACGCCCCGCTGTGCAGCCCGCGGCCGAGCGCCTCGAGCGCCACGGCCAGGGTCAGCAGGCCCGCGCCCTGGCCGCCGCGGTCCTCGCCGATGTGCAGGCCGAGCAGGTCCTGTTCGACCAGCGCGTCCCAGTACGGGACCGGCTTGTCGGTCGCGCCGGATTCCACGGCGGCGCGCACGATCTCGGCGGTGACGGTGCGTTCGACGAACCCACCGACCGCGTCGGCGAGCGCGCGGTGGTCCTCGCCGACGCCGAGGCCGAGCGCGTAACCCGCGCGGGCCATGGCTAGTTCACCTCTTTCAGCTGCGCGGCGACGCCGTCGATCGTCCACGGGCCGTCGGTCTCCACCGTGCGGATCCCGTGCCAGCCCGCGAGTTCGGTGATGGCGCCGCCCTGGACCGCGAACACCTTGCCGGTCAGCGTGCAGTCGGCCTCGGCCAGGTGCGCGACGAGCGGGGAGATGTTGGCCGGGTCGAAGGCGTCGAACTCGCCCTCGGGGACCTCGGCGGCGAACAGCGCCCCCATGCCCGGGGTGGCCAGGGTGAGCCGGGTGCGGGCGATGGGCGCGATCGCGTTGACGCGCACGCCGTAACGCTCGAGCTCGTCGGCCGCGACCAGGGTCAGCGCCGCGATGCCCGCCTTGGCCGCGCCGTAGTTGGCCTGCCCGGCGTTCGGCATGAAGGTGCCCGAGGCCGAGGCGGTGTTGATCACCGAGGCGTTGACCGGTTCGCCCGCCTTGGCGCGCGCCTTCCAGTACGCGGCCGCGTGGTGCAGGCAGGCGCCGTGGCCCTTGAGGTGCACGGCGATGACCGCGTCCCACTGGGCCTCGTCCATGCCGGCGATGAAGGCGTCGCGCAGGATGCCGGCGTTGTTGACCAGCACGTCGAGCCCGCCGAATTCGGCGACGGCCTGCTCGACCAGCGCCTGCGCGCCCGCCCAGGTGGCGATGTTCTCGGTGTTGGCGACGGCTTCGCCGCCCGCGGCGCGGATCTCGTCGACCACCTGCTGCGCGGGGCCGGCGTCGCTGCCGCTGCCGTCGTTGGCGCCGCCGAGATCGTTGACGACGACCTTGGCGCCCTCGCGGGCGAACAGCAGCGCGTGCTCGCGGCCGATGCCGCGGCCCGCTCCGGTGACGACGGCGACGCGCCCGTCAAGCTTTCCCATGAGTTCGGTACTCCTCGTTCGTGATCGGTCTCGGGGTGGTCAGGCGTCGGCGATCTCGGCCCGGCCGTCGATGATGGCGATCTGCCCGGCCGCCTCGGTTTCGAAGGCGTAGGCGGCGACCCCGGGTTCGGTGGCGCCGGTGCGCCAGAAGGTGGTGGTGATGTCCTGGCCGGGCAGCACCGGCTTGGCGAAGCGGACCGCGAGGCGGCGCAGCCGCGCGGTGTCGCCGCCCGCGAGCTCGGTCAGCGCGGCCCAGGAGGTGAAGGCCATGGTGCACAGGCCGTGGTTGATGATGCCGGGCAGTCCGGCCATGCGGGCGATCTCGTCGTCGAGGTGGATCGGCATGGGGTCGCCGGAGGCGGGCGAGTACCGGAAGGTCTGGTCGCTGTCGACGTGCGCGGTGACCACGGCCGCGGGCTCGGCGGCCCGGTCGGCGTCGGTGATGCGGTGCGGCGGCGCCTGGGTGCCCTCGCCCGGTCCGGCGTCGACCTTGCGGAAGAACGCGGTGAGCCACTGCTCGTTGACCAGTTCGCCCGCCGCGTCCCGGGTTTCGGCGTAGACGGTGACGGTGGAACCGTTGGGCTTGCCCTGGTAGCCGATCGGCTTGGCGCGCACCACCAGTTCGTCGCCGGGCCGGATGGGCCGGTGGAACAGGAAGTCCTGTTCGCCGTGGACGAGTTTCATCAGCAGTTCGACCGGCGCCACCGACAGCGCCGCGGGCGCCATGGAGGTGAACACCGGCACCACCGCGAACACCGGTGGGGCGACCTGCCCGTCGCGGTGCGCCGCGACGGGATCGTTGGTCGCCGCGGCGTATTCGGCGATGCGGCCGGCGGTGACCTCGAATCGCTCTTCCTCGGTCCACTCCCCCAGGCCGGAGCCGTCGAAGACGACTCCGGCCGATTCGCTGGTCGTCATGCCGAGGCGCCGACCAGTTCGGTGAACTTGGCCATCGAGGCCTTCAGGTCGGCCTCGGCGTGCTTGGCCACGGCCTTGCCGATCGGGCCGACGATCATGGTGCCCTTGAAGGAGGCGTCGAACTTGGCCGAGGACCCGGTCGCGGTGGGCTCGACCTCGAGGCGGAATTCCACGGTGACCCCGGCCATGCCGGTGCCGGTGATCTCGAGGAACTTCTGCGGGTCGACCTGGGCGACGGTCCACTCGATCTTGTTGGCCATGTTCATCACCGACACGACCTCGATGAAGCGCGCGCCCGCGGTCAGCTCGGCCGGGAGCTCGCTGCGCCAGCCCTCGTGGATGGTCAGCCACTCCTCCCAGTTGGCCAGGTCGCTCAGGCGCGCCCAGGCCTGCTCGGGGGTGACGGGCAGCTCGGTGGAGACGGAAACGGATGCCATGGGGTTACTCCTTGTCGCGGAACGGAATTCGGATGTTCGGTGGGGTCAGCGGACGGCGGGCCGGTAGGCGGTGACCACGACCGCGCCGCCGAGACCGATGTTGTGCTGCAGCGCGATCCGCGCGCCCTCGACCTGACGGGCGTCGGCGGTCCCGCGCAGCTGCCAGGTCAGTTCGCTGCACTGGGCCAGGCCGGTGGCCCCCAGCGGGTGGCCCTTGGAGATGAGGCCGCCGGACGGGTTGACCACCCACCGGCCGCCGTAGGTGGTCGCCCCGTCGTCGACCAGGCGGCCGCCCTCGCCCTCGGCGCACAGGCCGAGCGCCTCGTAGGTCAGCAGCTCGTTGGTGGAGAAGCAGTCGTGCAGTTCGATGACGTCGACGTCCTCGGGGCCGATGCCGGCCTGCTCGTAGACCTTGCGGGCCGCGGTGCGCGACATGTCGGCGCCGACGAGGTTGATCGCGCTCTGGGTGTCGAAGGTCGAGGACAGGTCGGTGACCATGGCCTGCCCGACCATCTCCACCGCCCGGCCCGCGAGGTCGTGGCGGTCGACGAACGCCTCGCTCGCCAGCACCACCGCGCCCGAGCCGTCGGAGGTCGGCGAGCACTGCAGCTTGGTCAGCGGACCGTAGATCTGCTTGGCGGCCAGGACTTCCTCGAGGCTGTATTCCTTCTGGAACTGCGCGTAGGGGTTGTTGACCGAGTGCTTGTGGTTCTTGACGCCGATCCTGGCGAACTGCTCGGCGGTGGTGCCGTAGCGTTCCATGTGCTCCTTGCCCGCGGCGCCGAACATGTAGGGCGCGGGCGGCATGGCGAACTCCTGCAGTTCGGCGAGGGCCAGCAGGTGGCGCATCATGGGCTGTTCGCGGTCGTCGTAGGTCGAGCCGAGCGAGCCCTTCTGCATCTTCTCGAAACCGAGGGCCAGCGTGCAGTCGGCCAGCCCGCCCCGGATCGCCTGCGCCGCGAGGTAGAGCGCGGTGGAGCCGGTGGAACAGTTGTTGTTGACGTTGACGATCGGGATGCCCGAGAGGCCCAGTTCGTAGACGGCCCGCTGTCCCGAGGTCGATTCGCCGTAGACGTATCCGACGTAGGCCTGCTCGATCGCGTCGTAGGCGATCCCCGCGTCCTCGAGCGCCTTGGTCCCCGCCTCGCGGGCCATGTCCGGGTAGTCCCACTCCAGCGCACCCGGCTTCTCGAACTTCGTCATCCCGACGCCGACGACGAACACCTTGTTGGACATATACGCACTCCCGTGGCCGCTCCGCGTGCCCCGGGTATGTGGGACACCGTGTCTCTGTAACTTAGGTTGGACATGGCGTCCAGGTCAATAGGTGCCGCGACATTGCCGAACACCGGCCCGATCGGTCCTGCGGGAGACCCAGGTCACGAAGTGTTCGCGCGAACGCGCTTTTTCCAGGAATGCCTGTCCAGGACAAAAAGGCCGCCACCGGCACCGACGACGGTCGGGACGATGGCGGCCGGTCGGCCTCCGGGCGGCTCAGCCCAGCAACTGGGCCTTGGCGGCGGCGAACTCGGCATCGG
The DNA here is from genome assembly GCF_000308795.1 of Nocardia thailandica NBRC 100428. Classification (GTDB taxonomy): domain Bacteria; phylum Actinomycetota; class Actinomycetes; order Mycobacteriales; family Mycobacteriaceae; genus Nocardia; species Nocardia thailandica. The sequence continues at coordinate 28,373 of NZ_BAGK01000009.1, forward strand.
ACAGCGCGCCCGAGGAATGCAGTTCGCTCAGCTGCTGCAGGCGCGTGACCAGGTCGGGACCCGCGTCGGCGGCCTGCGTGGCGGGGGCCTGGGCGGGGGGCGGCGCGTACTGCTGCGGCTGCTGGGCGTAGGACTGGGGCTGATAGGCGGGCTGTTGCTGCTGGTCGGCGTAGGCCTGATGTTCGGCGGCGCGGCGCGAGGCGCGCCGGTTCACCGCGTTCGACGTGGCGGTGGCGGTACCGGCGACGACGGCGGTGCGGGCGACGGTGCCGAGCAGGCCGGGCCTGCCGACGCGTCCCATTCGCAGGGGCATCGGATTCCTCCTGAGGTCAGGACGCCGCGGCGATCGCGGCGTCGAGGGCGTCCCGGGGCACCTGGACGTGCAGGTCGACCCGGCCTTCGGCGGCGCGGACGGTGGCGGCCAGGTTGCGGGCCCAGGTGTTCTCGAAGACCAGCACCACCGCGGTCGTGCCGGGTTCGAGCCCCTCGCGCACCACGTCGAGGTCGCTGTCGGAGACCAGATTTAGCTCCGAGGCGGTCAGCCCGGTGAGCCCGATCTCGGCGACCTCGTCGTCGATCTCGAACTCGCTGACCGACCCCGCCTCGTCGGCGGACAGCACCACCAGGTCGAGCAGCGTCACGTCCCCGCGCGCGACCACCGTGGCCAGCGCCTCGCTCACCGCCGCGGCGACCCGGGTACCGGGAAAGGTGAGCACGAGCAGTTCGACCGGTCCGAGCACAGATGAGTCAGCCATGCCCGCATCCTGCGCGCCCGGGCGCCCGCCGCGCCTCACCCGAAACGGATGAAAAGCCTCGGCCCGGCGCCGGGACGATCAGCGGGACGCCGGGCGCCACCAGCCGAAGGTGAGCTCCACCGCGCGCCGCCAGTTCTCGTATTCGCTCTCGCGGACGGCGGGGTCCATGCGGGGCCGCCACTGCGCCGCGACCCGGCGGTTGCGGCGCAGGCCCTCGAGATCGGGCCAGTAACCGGTGGCCAGCCCGGCGGCGAACGCCGCGCCGAGGGAGACGGTTTCGGCCACCAGCGGCCGCTGGACCGGGATGTCGAGGACGTCGGCGATGATCTGCATGAGCAGGTTGTCGGCGGTCATGCCGCCCGCGGCGCGCAGCTCCGGGATGCGCAGGCCGGAGTCGGCCTCCACGGCGGCGACCACGTCGCGGGTCTGCCAGGCGGTGGCCTCGAGCGCGGCGCGGGCGAGGTGGCCCTTGGTCACGTAGGAGGTCAGGCCGATGAGCAGACCGCGCGCGTCGCCCCGCCAGTGCGGGGCGTAGAGGCCGGAGAAGGCGGGGACCAGATAGCAGCCGCCGTTGTCGCCGACCGTGCCCGCGAGGGTCTCGATCTCCGAGGCGGTCGCGATCAGGCCGATGTTGTCGCGCAGCCACTGCACCAGCGATCCGGTGACGGCGATGGGACCCTCGAGCGCGAACACCGGGTCCGTGTCGATCTGGTAGCCCACCGTGGTCAGCAGCCCGTGGGTGGAGTCGACCCGGTCGGCTCCGGTGTTGACCATGAGGAATCCACCGGTGCCGTAGGTGCATTCGGTGTCGCCCGGGGAGAAGCAGGTCTGGCCGAACAGGGCCGCGTGCTGGTCGCCCATGGCGGCGGCGAGCGGGACGCCGGGCAGGACCGCCCGCGCGGTACCGAAGGTGCCCGCCGAGGGCACGATGCGGGGCAGCGCCGCGGCGGGAATTCCGAAGAACCGCAACAGGTCCGGGTCCCAGGACAGGGTGGACAGGTCCATCAGCAGGGTGCGGCCCGCGTTCGTGACATCGGTCAGGTGCGCCCCGCCGTCGGGACCGCCGGTGAGGTTCCAGATCAGCCAGGTGTCCATGGTCCCGAACAGCACCTCGCCGCGTTCGGCCCGCTCGCGCAGCCCGGGCGTCGTGTCGAGCAGCCAGCGCAGGCGCGGCGCGGCGAAGTAGCCGGCGAGGGGCAGCCCGGTGCGGGCGCGGACGAGGTCGGCGCCCGGCGCGGCGGCGAATTCGGTGACCAGTTCGGTGGTCCGGGTGTCCTGCCACACCACCGCGCGCCCGATCGGGGCGCCGGTACGGCGGTCCCAGACCACCACCGTCTCGCGCTGATTCGCGATGCCCAGCGCCGCGACCTGCTCGACCCCGATCCCCGCGTCCCGCAGCGCGGCGGGCACCACCGCCTGCACGATCCGCCAGATCTCGCCCGCGTCGTGTTCGGCCCAGCCGGGCCGGGGATGGTGCCGGGTGTGTTCGCGCTGCGCTTGACCGGTCAGCCGGGCCCGCTGGTCGAAGACCAGGCAGCGGGTGGAGGTGGTGCCCTGGTCGACGGCGAGCACGTAGTGCCGGGACATCGGCGGTCTTCTCCTTCGGCGGACGATCACGGGCGGCTGAGCCCATCATGCTGTAAACGAACGGCCGGTACCGGGCCATAACCCTGCGACACCGACGACCGGGAGAACCACCGTGACCGCCGACCGCACCCCCGCCCGCCGCTGGTACCTGCTGCCCATCGGCGCGGGCGCCGTGCTCTGCCTCGCCTTCTGCGTGGCGCCCGTGCTCATCGCGACCGGCGCGCTGCGCCGCGACAGCCTGCCGATCGACCTGCCGACCGTGCAGGTCCTGGGCCTGTCCCTGCTCGTCGTCGGCGTGGTCGGGCTGATCCGCGCCCGCCGCCCCGCCGGACCGGCCGCTCCCGGTACCGATCCCGCGCCGGGCACCGACCCCGCCGGGCAGTGAGCGCCACCGCTTCCGGCGCGCCGGTCACCCCGCGAATCCGAGATCGCGGGAGGCCGCGCGCGCCGCGTCCCGCACCTGTTCGACGACGGCGGGTCGCGGTCGCACCCCGTCCTCGCTGACGCTGTCGACCGGCCCGTCGACACCCAGCGCGCCGACCACGAGGCCGCCGGTGGTGCGCAGCGGCGCGGCGACGCCCGCCCAGCCCGCGCGCGTCTCCTCGATCTCGCCCGCCCAGCCGCCCGAGCGGACCTCGGCCAGTTCCCGCTCCAGCGCGGGACGGGCGACCAGGGTGCGGTGGGTCAGCGCGGACAGCGCCGTGTTCCGCAGAGCCGCCGCGAGTTTCGGGTCGTAGGCGAGCAGGATCTTGCCCAGGGCGCTCGCGTGGGCGGGCAGGATCTCGCCGACGCCGTGTTCCTGCTCGAGGTCGTTGTCGGGACGAAACACGTGGTGCACGACCGTGACGGTCCCGTCGACCGGGACCGCGACCCGCACCGCCGCGCCGCTGCGCGCGGCCAGGGCGTCCGCCCGCCCGAGGACCCGCCCGCGCAGTTCGTTGGGATCGAGATACCCGGTGCCGAGGCCGTGCAGGGCGGGCGCCAGCAGGTAGCGACCGGTGCGCCGGTCCTGGTCGGCGAACCCGACCTCGACCAGGGTCCGCAGGATGCCGTGCACGGTCGGCTTGGCCAGCCCGAGCGCCGCCGCGACCTCGCCGACCGGCAGCGGCCCGCGCGCGAGCAGCCGCAGCACGGCGGCGGCGCGCTCGATCGACTGGATCGACCCCGGCATGCCGGCACCGTATCACCGCTCCGGCCGCGCCCCGGCGACCCAGACCCGCGCCGCCGTGCCGGCGCTCCGCTGCCCTTGGCGCCGTTTCCGCTGCGCGGCAGGCGGTTTCCTGCTGTCCTGAACCGATGACCTTCCGCTACCCCGAGGACGTCCCGGTGCTCACCGACGGCACGGTGACCCTGCGCGCCCACCGGCCCGAGGACCTGGAGGCCATCGTCGAGCAGGGTCGGGACGCCGAGATGGTGCGCTTCACGACGGTGCCGCGCCCCTACACCCGCATCGACGCCGAGCAGTACCTGGCCCGGGTGGCCCGCAGCTGGCGCGACCCCGATCCGACCTCGATCCGCGCGTGGGCGATCACGCGGGCGCCCGACGGGCCGTTCTGCGGTTCCGTCGACTACCGCCCGACCACCGCCCACGTCGCCTCGCTCGGTTTCGGGCTGCACCCCGCCGCCCGCGGCGAGCGCCTGATGACCCACGCGGTGGCCCTGGTCCTGGATCACGCGTTCGCCCACGGCATCGAGACGATGCGCTGGCAGGCCGTGGTGGGCAACTGGGCGAGCCGGAAGACGGTGTGGCGGCTCGGTTTCCGCTTCGAGGGCACGGTGCGCAGGCGGATCGTCACGCCGGGCGGCGCCGAGGACGGCTGGCTGGCCTCGCTGCATCGCGACGACCCGCGCGCACCGTGCGAGCCCTGGCCGACCGGCTAGCGGTCAGGAACCGCGCGGGTCCTGGGACCGCACCGGGCCGATCCGGGTGGGCGGCCAGATCCGGAAGACCGCCCTGCCCCGCACGTTGGCCAGCGGGACCGCGCCGCCGAATTCGTCGCGCACGTGGGCGCGCGAGTCCCGGGACTCGTTGCGGTTGTCGCCCATCACCCACAGGTGCCCGTCGGGCACGATGACCGGACCGAAGACCCGCCCGCGCGGATAGACGAGGTTCGGGCGGTCCGGGGACCACGGGTAGTCCTTGGCGACGTAGGGCTCGTCGAGCGCGACGCCGTTCACCTGCACCCGCCCCTGCGGATCGCAGCACTGCACGGTCTGGCCGCCGATCGCGATGACGCGCTTGACGACGGTGTTCTCGTCGGGCGGGACGAGCCCGGTGTAGGAGAGCACGTCCTGCGCGAGACGCACGGCGGTGTTGCGCGAGCGGATCGAGGTGTAGGTGTCGTTCCAGGACGGCGGGCCGGCGAAGACGACCACGTCGCCGGGCAGCGGGTCGCGGTCGTGGTAGGTGATCTTCTCGACGTAGATGCGGTCGCCGACGCAGCCGGCGCAGCCGTGCAGGGTCGGGTCCATGGACTGGGACGGGATGACGTAGGGCCGCCCGACGAAACCCACCAGCAGGGTGGACAGCACCCCGACGATGACGATCAGCAGGGGCAGTTCCTGCCACAGCGGCCTGCGGGTGGATGCGCGGCGGCGGAACAGCTTTCGCCGGCCGGATTCCCTCTCGCCATCCACGGATCCGGTCTTCGAACGCCTGCCCAACACCCGCTCAGCGTAGCCAGCGCGTCAAACGTTCGACAATGTCGAACGCGGGCCGTGGTGCGGTCCCCGCGCCCTTCGTAGCGTCGATCCCGAACCCGGTCGCGCCGGGTGCCGGGCTCGACGGCGAGCCCACGAAAGGGATCGCGATGCCGCAGTACATCGGTGCCATCGACCAGGGCACGACCAGCACCCGCTGCATGGTCTTCGACCGGCGCGGCGCCGTCGTCGCCCGCCACCAGCTCGAGCACGCCCAGATCATGCCGCGCGCGGGCTGGGTCGAGCACGACCCCGACGAGATCTGGGAGCGCACGAGGACGGTCGTCACGAGCGCCCTCGCCGGGGCCGGGCTCACCGCCGCCGACCTGGCCGCGATCGGGGTCACCAACCAGCGCGAGACCACCGTCGTCTGGAACCGGCACACCGGCCGCCCCTACGGCAACGCCATCGTGTGGCAGGACACCCGCAGCGACCGCATCATCGCCGACCTGCACCGCTCCGGCGCCGCCGAGACCATCCGGCGGCGCACCGGACTGCCGCCGGCGCCGTACTTCTCGGGCGGCAAGCTGGCCTGGATCCTCGACAACGTCGAGGGCGTGCGCGCCGACGCCGAACGCGGCGACGCCCTGTTCGGCACCCCCGACTCCTGGCTGATCTGGAACCTCACCGGCGGGGTGCGCGGTGGCCGACACCTGACCGACCCGACCAACGCCTCGCGCACCATGCTCATGGATCTCGAGACCCTGGACTGGGATCCGGAATTGCTGGAGATCTTCGGCGTCCCCCGCGCGATGCTCCCGCGCATCGTGCCCTCCGCCAACCCCGACACCTTCGGCAGCACCAGTCCCGACGGCCCGTTCGAGGCCGCGGTCCCCATCACCGGCGTGCTCGGCGATCAGCAGGCGGCCACGGTCGGTCAGGTGTGCTTCAAGCCGGGCGAGGCCAAGAACACCTACGGCACCGGCAATTTCCTCGTCCTCAACACCGGCACCGAGATCGTGCACTCCGGCCACGGCCTGCTCACCACGGTGGCCTACCACTTCGCCGGGCAGGCGCCGGTCTACGCCCTCGAGGGATCGATCGCGGTCACTGGGTCGGCGGTGCAGTGGCTGCGCGATCAGCTCGGCATCATCGGCGGCGCCGCCCAGATCGAGGACCTGGCCGGCCAGGTCCCCGACACCGGCGGGGTCTACTTCGTGCCCGCGTTCTCGGGCCTGTTCGCCCCCTACTGGCGCGCCGACGCGCGCGGCGCCATCGTCGGGCTCTCGCGCTACAGCAACAACGCCCACCTGGCCCGCGCCACCCTCGAATCCATCTGCTACCAGACCCGCGACGTCGTCGAGGCCATGCAGCGCGACTCCGGGGTCCGCCTCGAGACGCTGCGGGTCGACGGCGGCGTCACCGCCAACGCCCTGGCCATGCAGATCCAGGCCGACTTCCTCGGCGTCGCGGTCTCGCGGCCGGTGATCGCCGAGACCACCGCCCTCGGCGCCGCCTACGCCGCGGGCCTGGCGACCGGATTCTTCTCCGGCACCGACGAACTCGTCGCCAACTGGCACGAGGACCGCCGCTGGGAACCCACCTGGACCGACACCATGCGCGCGCAGGGCTACCGCGACTGGCAGAAGGCCGTCGGCCGCACCCTCGACTGGGTCGACATCGCCGGCTGACCGACGCCCCCCCGACTTCTCCGACACCCCTCTGCAAAGGAGCACCCCGTGACCACCACCCGGCTCGACCCCGCCTACCGCGCCGCCGCCCTCGCCACCCTCGACGACTCCGAGGTCGACGTCCTCGTCATCGGCGGCGGCATCACCGGCGCGGGCGCGGCGCTCGACGCCGCCTCGCGCGGCCTGTCGGTCACCCTGGTCGAGGCCCGCGATTTCGCGGCGGGCACCTCGAGCCGGTCCTCCAAGCTCATCCACGGCGGGCTGCGCTATCTCGAGCAGCTCGACTTCGCCCTGGTGCGCGAGGCGCTCAAAGAGCGTGGGCTGCTGCTGAACTCGCTCGCGCCGCATCTGGTGCGCCCGGTCTCGTTCCTCTACCCGCTCCAGCACCGGGTGTGGGAGCGGGCCTACATCGGCGCGGGCATCGCCCTCTACGACACCCTCGGTGGCGCCCGCTCGGTCCCGATGCACAAGCACCTGAGCCGCACCAGGGCACTCGAGCTCGCCCCCGCCCTCGCCGAGGACGCGCTCACCGGCGCCATCCGCTACTACGACGCCCAGGTCGACGACGCCCGCCACACCATGACCGTGGCCCGCACCGCCGCCGACGCGGGGGCCACCGTGCTCACCCGCACCCGCGTCACCGGCCTGCTCCGCGACGGCGACCGGGTCACCGGCGCGGTCGCCGAGGACCGCGAAACCGGTGCGACCCACCGCATCCGGGCGCGCGCGGTGATCAGCGCCACCGGCGTGTGGACCGACGACATGATCGAGATGACCGGCGTGGACTTCCCGTTCCACGTCCGCATGTCCAAGGGCGTGCACATCATGGTCCCGCGCGACCGCCTCGACCTGGACACGGGACTGATCATGCGGACCGAGAAGTCGGTGCTGTTCGTGATCCCGTGGGCCGAGCACTGGATCATCGGCACCACCGACACCGACTGGGACCTGGACAAGGACCACCCGACCGCGACCGCGGCCGACGTGCAGTACATCCTCGACCACGTCAACGCCGTCCTGCGGGAGCCGCTCACGCGCGCCGACATCGTCGGCACCTACGCCGGACTGCGCCCGCTCATGACCGGGGCCTCGAAGGAGACCGCCAAGCTCTCCCGCGAGCACGCGGTGGCCGAACCCGCCCCCGGCCTGTTCGTCATCGCGGGCGGCAAGTACACCACCTACCGGGTGATGGCCGCCGACGTCGTCGACGCCGCGGCCGCCCGCCTCGACCGCCCGGTGCCCCCCTCGGCCACCGACCGCCTGCCGGTGCTCGGCGCCGCCGGCTACCACGAGATGCGCGACGGCCTCGCGGGTCTGGCGGCGGAGTCCGGCCTGTCCACCGAGACGGTCGAGCGGCTGCTCGGCCGCTACGGCTCGCTGGTGCGCGACCTGTTCGCCCTGATCGCCGCCGACCCGGCCCTGGCACGCCCGATCGAGGGCGCACCGCACCACCTGGCGGCCGAGGCGGTCTACGCGGCCACCCACGAGGGCGCCCTGCATCTGGACGACCTGCTCACCCGCCGCACCCGGATCTCCATCGAGGTCTCCGACCGTGGCCTGACCGCCGCCCAGGACATCGCCCAGCTGGTGGCGGGTCCGCTGGGCTGGGACGAGCGACGGGTGGACACCGAGGTCAACGCCTACTTCGACCGCGTGCACGCCGAACTGGCCGCCAACCAGGCCGCCACCGACGAGGCCGCCAACGCGGCACGCCTGGTCACCGCCCGCTGATCCGCATCGCAACGAGCCGGGCGGCGCGACCCGACGGGGACGCGCCGCCCGGCTCGCTGCTGTCGTCAGCCGATCAGCGAACGCAGTAACGCGATCACGTTGTACAGGATGTTCGCCACCATGGCACTCACCTCCTCCGCGGACGACCGGACGGTCCGGAAACGGCGACGACGCGGTGGCGCGCGAGCCCGTCACGGGGCCCGCGACCTTCATCGGATCCGGCGCGCCGCGACGGGCGCGCCTCGGGTGACTCAGGGCACCGACAGTAGCACAGATGATGTCGCAGCTAATCTTTCGCAACATTTCTGCACCGGGCCACACCGCCGTTACCGAGCATGTGACCGGCGCTTCGTGACTGCACCGCGACACAGTCCCGGTGACCGCAACCGGACGGCTATATCCCTTCGTCCCGGCGGGCGACGCACGCTAACCGGCGCCCGCCCGTCCCGAGACCGCGGCGCCCCCTCGCGCCTGCACCCCCGCGAGGGCGGCGGCGCTGCCGGACTCGTCGGCGCGACAGGCGGACTCGCCGATCACTTCCCGCCGCCGGCGCCCGCCCGACCCACAGCCGGTGCGGCGACGACACATCGGGCCTCTGCCAGCTCGCCCCGACCGCGGCGGGCGCGCCGGGCGATAGGCCGTCCCCGCGGTGACAGGCCGCGGAACCGGCGGGCGCGCAGGCGAAATAGCGGCTATACCGGAAACCGATCGGTGCGGCAATTCACGGACGGAATTCCCGCCCGGCGCGCCCAGGTCGGGGTGCCAGGTTCGCCGTCCGGGCGCGGACGCACTACGATCGCCCAGACATCTCCGGCACCGACGAATGAACAGGAAATCGCAAATGGCGCGCAAGGTTGTTGTCACCCTCATCGATGATTACGACGGCACCTCGACCGCCGAAGAAACCGTCGTTTTCGGAATCGACGGCGTCACCTACGAGATCGACCTTTCGTCGGCCAATGCCGCCACCCTGCGCGAGACCCTGGACCAGTGGATCCCCTACGCCCGCCGGGTCGGTCGCGGGAAGGCCAAGCCCGCCGCCCGCCGCGAGCAGGCCGCCCCGGGCGGCTCGCGCCGCAACGACCTCACCGCCATCCGGGCCTGGGCAGCGGAAAACGGACACAAGGTGTCGAGCCGTGGCCGTATCGCCGCCGAAATCGTCGAGGCTTACCAGAAAGCCTCCGCGTAGGTTTCTTTCCCGCGAGCCGGTGCCGAATCCCATTCGGCACCGGCTTTGCGCGTTTATGCGGGTGGTCGGGCCAATGCGCGCATACCGGTCACCAGCCGCTCCGGCGAGGGCGCGTGCTCGGGATCAATCAGCCATTGCAGCAGCAGGCCGCCGATCATCGTCTGCAACAGCGCGCCCACTGATTCGTCGCCGTCGTGCCCGAACAGTTCGGCCAGGCCGCGCCGCGCCCGTGCCTGGGCCGCGGCGAGTTCGGCGCGGAGTTCCGGGGTGTGTATCGCCTGGGGGTAGCTCTCGGCATTGGCGACCCATACCGCGCGGTCGGTGGTGAACGAGTCCACCAGCCGCCGCAGGAATTCGGTCAGCCGGTCGCCGGGTTCGTCCGCGGCCACGGTGTCGAGGATCTGCTGCACCGCGGTGGCGCTGGACTCGATCATCGCCTGGGTGAGCAGCTTGTCGCGGGTGCCGAAGTGGTAGTTGATCGCGGCGAGGTTGGTCCCGGAGGCGGCGACGATGTCGCGCACGGTCGTGCGGGCGTACCCGCGGTCGGCAAGGCATTGTTTGGCGGCGGCGAGCAGATCTTCCCTGGTTCCCACGCGGACACCCTACCAAACACACGTTTCAAACACCTGTCACTGACAAACGTTTGAAACGCTTGTATGGTCGGGGTGTCCGCCCGCCCCACCCACGGAAGTACGAGTCCCGCGATGACCGCCCTGCGACCGATCTCCCCCTTCGAATCCGGCTATTTCGGCCGGGACACCACCCTCGGCGCCGTGCCGACCGGCGGCATGCCGCTGTTCATCGGCACCACCGTCACCGGCCCGCTCGACATCGCCCGCGTCCGCGGCGTCCTCGACGGCCTCGCCGCCGCCCATCCCCTGCTGCGCTGCCGCACCGCCGAGGTCGACGGCGTCGCCTGCCTGGTCCGCGACGACACCTACCGCCCGCCGCTGCGCGTGCGCACCGGCGGCGAATCCGCCTATCTCACCCTGGTCAACGCGCCCCAGGACTGGTCGGAGGGCCTGTTCCGCGCCGAGGTGCTGCGCGAGGGCGACCGCCACCAGCTCGTGCTCGTCGTGCACCACGGCATCGCCGACGGCCGCTCGGCGGCGGCGCTGCTGGCACTGTTCTGGCGCAACTACACCGCCGGGATCACCGGAGAGGCTGCGGCCCTGGCCTTTCCGGACCAGTCACTCCCGCCGGCGATGGACGTGGCCCTGTCCACGGTGATCGGCGCCGGGGACGCCGAGGCGTGGCTCGACACGGTCCGGGTCGCCGCGGCGGGCCTGGATCCCGCCGCCGCGCCGCGAACCCTCCCCCACGACGGCGGCGCGCACGATCCCCTCGGCCGCTTCGCCCTGTGCCGCGTCGAACTGTCCGCCGAGCGGACCAGCGGGCTGGTGCGCGCGGCCCGCGACGCCGGGCTGACCGTGCACGCGCTGCTCACCGGCGTCGCGCTGGCCGCGCTGCGCACCCGCTTCCCCGAACCCGGTGCGGTGCCGATGTTCTGCGGCCACGCCGCCGACGTGCGCGGGGAACTCACGCCCCCGGTCCCGCTGCACGCCCTGGGCAACTACGCCTCCGGCGCGGGCACCTACGCCGTCGCCGGGGACGACGCCGACCCCTTCGCCATCGGCCGCGACGCGGGCGCCGCCCTGCGCACGGCCCTCGACGCCCACGAGCCCGCCCGCTTCATCCTGGCCGTGCAGCGCGCCGACGCCGCCACCGCCGCGCTGCTGGCCGCGCCGCCGACCGTGGCCCTGTCCAACCTCGGGCGCCTGCCCGCCCACCAGCTGCCCGCCGAACTCGCCTTCGTGCGCGACGACATCTACGCGATGGGCCCGGGCATGCCGCCCAAACTGACCGTGTTCACCCGGGGTCCGCGCCTGACCGTCCAGCTCGAATTCGACACCGCCGTCCACGCCCGCGCGGGCATGGACGGCCTGCACCGCACCCTGGCCGAACTGCTCGACGAGGCCGCACGGGTCACCCACGCCGCCTGACCGGTCCGGAGGCCGGGACCGCGCGTGCGGTCCCGGCCTCCGGGCTCAGGCGCGGCGCGTCAGGCGGACGACCGGGTAGTGCCGGCCGGACCTGTCCTGGTACCTGCCGTAGCGCGGCTGGGCGGCGACGATGCGGTCCCAGGCCTCGGCGCGCTCGTCGCCGTCGAGCACCGTTGGAAAGACCGGGATCTCGCCGGTACCGGGCAGTTCGATCGTGGCGTTGGCGGGGCCCGCCATCAGGTTGCGGTGCCAGTCGGGGTCGCCCGCGCCGCCGCCGGAGGCGACCAGCAGCCAGGCGTCCTCGCCGTCGGGGAACCAGGTCACCGGGGTGACGCGCGGCTGTCCCGTGCGCCGTCCCACAGTGTGCAGGATCAGCACGTCCATGCCGAGGAACGTGCCCTTGCCCGCGCGGATCTTACGGTTCATGCGGGCGTTCATGCGGTGCTGCATCCAGCGGGAGAAGCCGCCGGTCCGGGTGGTCTCGGTGGTGGTCACGGTCATCAGCCCCAGGCGCCGGCGATCTGCCGGGTGGTCGCGTTGAGCCGGTTGAACATGTTGGTCACCCCGATCATCAGGACGATGGCGGCCAGCTGCCGCTCGTCGAAGTAGGTGGCGGCGGTGTCCCAGATCTCGTCGGTGACCGGGTCGGGACGGTCGGCGAGCCGGGTCGCGGCCTCGGCCAGGGCGAGGGCCGCGCGCTCCTCCTCGCTGAAGTACGGGGTCTCGCGCCAGGCAACGACGGTGGCCAGCCGCTCGTCGCTCACCCCGGCCTTGCGGGCGGTCTTGGTGCCGCCGTCGACGCAGGCGCTGCAGCCGTTGATCTGGCTGACGCGCAGGTGGACCAGCTCGAGGATCTCGGCGTCGACGCCGCCGGTCTGCACGGCCGCCAGGACCTGCTGGATGGGCTGCATGGCGCCGGTGAGGACCATGGCGGGGTTCTGCATACGGGACTGCATGATGTTCTCCTCGGGTCGGGATCCGCGGGGATCCGCTGCGTTCGTTGCCCGGTGTGCTCCGTGGCGTGTCTCCATGACAGCCCGCACCCCTTGTCCCCGGACAGGGGCGTGGGACACGATGGGACAGCGGAAGCCGTGCTGATCTCGGCCGATCCGGGCGAAACTTTTTCGCGGACCGCGGGACGAAGGAGAGCGACGCCGGTGGCGGCACAGCAGGTGAACTACCCCCAGGACGAGCTGGCGGAGCGGCTACGCAAGATCCAGGAGCTGTCCGGGCTCGGGGTGCGGGCGCTGGCCCGCGACACCGGCCTCAGCTCCTCCTCGCTGTCGCGCTACCTCACCGCCCAGACCGTGCCGCCGTGGCCGGTGGTGGTCGAGCTGTGCAAGTTCGTCCGCCGCGACCCGCGCCCGCTGCGGCCGCTGTGGGAGCGCGCCGCGACCCCGCTGGCCGCCCCGCCCAAGACCTCCCGGCAGGTGCAGCCGCCGTCCCCGCCGCCGGGCGCGCCG
>NZ_BAGK01000008.1 GCF_000308795.1 Nocardia thailandica NBRC 100428
GGCCGGTCCATGCCGCGCTGGCGCTTCTGCTTGCCGAAGTTGGCCTTGGTGCGGGCGGGGATGTCGTAGACCATCGGGTACCAGATGGCGCCGGAGTACTGGAGCAGGTGGATGTCGATGTGGCCGAACGCGTCGAAGACCACGTCCATGTCGACCGGGCGGGCGTCGTTCATGTTGAAGCAGGTCGTCTCGCCGTCGGAGACGATGATGCCCGAGTCGCCGATGGGGCCGTCGGCGGGCGCGCGCAGCGCCACGATCATGACGTCGAGGTCGCCACCGGGGCCCGAGATGGTGTGCTTGACGGAGTCCTCGGTCTCGAAGAACCGGGTGAAGCCCAGCTTCTCCAGTTCGCGGCGCAGATCCGGCACGGGGTAGTCCGGCAGCAGGACGGTCGCGTCCTTGTTGACGTACTTCGCCAGGTGCGCGGCGTCGAAGTGGTCACGGTGCAGGTGCGAGACGTACAGGTAGTCGACGTCGCCGAGCGCCTCCCAGTCCAGCTGGGTGTTGTCCGGGAACGGGAACCACGACGCGAAGTACGCGGGGTTGACCCAGGGATCGCAAAGGATCGTCCCGGCTGCGGTGCGGATGTGGAAGCCGGCGTGTCCGACGCTGGTGATCTGCACGAGCTGTTCCTCCTGACCAGTACCAGCCAACCAGGGTAGTGGTTAGGAAGAGACGTCGCCGAGGCAGTAGCCCTCGGGGGTCTCGGCGAGGACGAAGGTCTCCGATCTGGTGACTCCGGTCACCGTGACCGGCACGGTCACCGACACATATCCGCTGCCCAGCGCGGTGGAACTGAGCTCGCCCGCCGTGAACGCGGTGATGGTGCCCGCTTTGCCCGGGTTGGTGAGCAGCGGCGCCTGGGTCGGCCTGCCGGTGGCCTCGGGATCCCAGGTCGCGCCCCGGCAGGTCAGCGGGTGCGCCGCCTCGGTGTCGGCCGGGTCGAGCGGGGCGCCGGTGGCGCGGGCGAGGTAGCGGCGCACCGCGTGCCGGGCGTCGGCCTCGGTGATCGTCGCGGGCGCGCCGGTGGCCGAGACCCGGCCGCAGGCGTAGCCGGCCGCCACGAACGCGCGGTCGACGGTGACCACGGTCGACCCGTTGCGCCAGGTGACGGTGTCCTCGTCGGCGGTGCCGGGGCGGGCCAGCGCGGTCAGCACCGGCTGCGGATCGGCGTACATGTCGGCCACGGTCAGCGGCGGCAGTTCCCAGCAGGCGGCCTGGAGCTGGGTGATCGAGCCCTTCTTGAGGTCGGCGGCCCAGCGCGCGACGGCGGGCGCGGCCGCCGGGACGCCGGGCACGGCGCCGATCGCGGGCGCGTCGGCGGGCACCGGGGGGCGGGTGGTCGACGGCGTGCCCGGGTGCGGCTCGCCGGGCGCGATCGGCTGCGGCGCGGGCGCGGTGGACGACGCGGAGGTGCTCGCCTGCGCCGCCGTGGCCGCCGGTTCGTCGCCGGGGATGCCGACCGCGGAGTCGCAGCCGGCGAGCAGCAGGCCCGCCGCGGCCAGGCCCGCGGCCAGCGTGCGGGAATGCCGCGACGTCGGTCCGGCCGGATCGGACAGGGGGGCGGCGTTCCGGACGGACGAACCCGAAGTCAGGCGAGCGCGTTGCACTGCGTCGATCCTCTTTCTGCTGGATACGGTGGGGCCGAACCACTTCCGCGCCGACACGGGCCACCGGGCGCGGCCACCCTGCCGGAAGCGGCGATCTGCGACTACGCTAGCGGAATTGTGGAACCCGTCTACCGGTCGATCATCGGCCTCGCCCGCACACTCTTCTTCCTCGAGGGCCTGAAGTTCACTGTCACGGGCGCGGAGAACATCCCCGCGACCGGTGGGGCCGTGGTGGCCATCAACCACACCGGCTACACGGACTTCATCTACGCGGGCCTGCCCGCGCGGACGCCCAAGCGGTACATCCGTTTCATGGCCAAGAAGGAGGTGTTCGACAGCAGCGTCTCCGGTCCGATCATGCGCGTGCTCAAACACATCCCGGTGGACCGCACCGCGGGCGCCGACTCCTACCTGGCCGCCGTCGACTACCTGAAGGCAGGCGAGCTGGTCGGTGTCTATCCCGAGGCCACCATCAGTCGCAGCTTCGAGATCAAGGAATTCAAGTCCGGCGCGGCGCGCATGGCTCTCGAGGCCGGGGTGCCGATCATCCCGGTCGTGATCTGGGGCGCCCAGCGCATCTGGACCAAGGGCTTCCCCAAGCGCCTCGGCCGCACCAACACCCCGATCTCCATCGCCGTCGGCAAGCCGATCGAACCCTACGAGCCCGCCGCCGACCTGACCGCCGAGCTCCGCGCCACCATGCAGTCCCTGCTCGCGGGCATCCAGGAGACCTACGAGCACGAGCCCGGCGCGTACTGGGTCCCCGCCCGCCTCGGCGGCAGCGCGCCGACCCTCGAGGAGGCCAACGCCCTCGACGAGGCCGAGGCCGCCGAACGCCTGGCCCGCAAGGCCGCCGAGGGCACCCCCGAAGCCTGACCCCGCGCCCGGATCGCCCGAAAGCGCGGTCCGGGCGGCCCGCCGCCTCCCTTCGGCGGGCCGCCCGGACATTCGGTCAGTTCATGGTGAGCACCCAGGAGCCGTTGCAGCCCCGGGTGCGGTTGAGGCCGCGGTCGAAGTCCCAGCTGTAGCGGATGGGCGGGTTGGTGCGGACGTGCCAGCGCCCGCTGGGCGAGGTCACGACCCGCCCGTTGCTGGTCAGCACGCCCACGTTGTCGTGGGCGAACCTCCACGATCCCCGGCTGGCCGGGTAGTTCAGCCGCAGCGTGACGGTCTTGCCGGTGTGGTTCTGCACGACCAGGCAGGAGCCGGGGTTGTCGCGGTCGATCGCGTAGTCACCGCCGAAGTCCTCCTCGGGCAGGTTCTCGCCGCTGTCGGTGAATTCGACCGCGTCGGTGTCGTCGGCATGCGCGACCCCGGTTGCCAGGACGGTGGCCGCGATCCCCGCCGCGATCAGTCCGACGATCCTCATCGTTCCCTCCCATCGACCCCGTCCCCTTCGGCCGGGTGATGTGAAGAACTCTGCCGCCCAACGATTTCCGAATTCTTGGCGCTCGCTTAACGCGGCGCCGCGCAGGCGGTCGGCGCGGGCAGACTGCCCCGCAGGTAGGCCTGCGGTGGCACGCCCATCATCGTGCGGAAGTCGCTGGTCAGGTGGGACTGGTCGTAGTAGCCGGCGGTGACCGCCAGGTGCGACCACGGCATCGACCCCGCCGACGCGACCACCCTGCGGACGCGGTCGATACGGGCGAAATGCTTGGGCGACAACCCGATACCGGCGCCGAACACGTTACGCAGCTGGCGCTCGCTGACCGCGAGGCCCGCGGCCACCGCCGGGACGGCGGGCGCGTCCGGTCCCGACAGGAGCGCCAGCGCCGCGTCCAGTAGTTCCCGCCGCGCGCGCTCACCGCTGGTCTCGGAGACCCGTTCCGGCAGGGCCGCGCCCAGGAACTCGAGCGCGTCGGCGGCCGGTATCTCGTCCAGGTCGGCCGCGAGCTCGCCCAACGGTCCGGGCAGCGCGGCCAGCGGGCGGGTCCGGTCGGTGAGTTCGCCCGCGGACACCCCGAGCAGCTGCCGGGTGACGCCGGGCGCGAGTTCGAGGCGGACGCATCCGGCGGGCTGTTCGGGCCGCGAGTAGGTCGCCCTGGTGCGGGTGCCGATCACGAACGCCGCGCGGCGCCCGGAGGCTTCCGTGCGCAGCACCACCGTCGTCGAGGTCCGGGG
>NZ_BAGK01000007.1 GCF_000308795.1 Nocardia thailandica NBRC 100428
GGCGCTGGTCGCCGTCGTCGCGGGTGCCGGCTTCCTGCTGACCCGCGCTGACCCGGCGCAGGCGCCGGTCACGGCCCTCACCCTGGATCAGCTGCGCCGGATCGATGCCTGCCCGTGGCTGAAGTCCGCCCTGGACGAGGTCCCCTTCGACGCCGCGATCGCCACCCCGGGCGGCTGGACCCTGACGCCGTCCGCGAGCTGGGGTTGCCGGGCCGCGTCCAACAAGAACTTCGTCGAGCTCGGCATCGGCGACTTCCTCACGTTCGCCACCGAGCGGACCCGGCTCATGGGATCGGTCCCCGTGCATCTGGGCTGGCGCAAGGACTGCGAGCGGTCGATCCTGTCGGCCGAGCCACGCAGCCGGGCGGGCATCGTGCTGTCCTTCGAGCCGGTGAAGGACCTGACCTGCGACCACGCCGACGCCATCGCCGCCGTGCTCGCCGGCACCCTGGGCAGCGCGCCCCGGGCGGACGTGCCGGCGAACGCGCTGCGCCTCGTCGACGCGTGCGACCTCGTCGACCGCGCGAAGCTCGTCGCCGCGATCGGCCCGGTCGCCGACGATCCCGCCGAGGTGGGCGCGCACTCCTGCACGTTCGAGGGCCGGGTGACGGCCCAGGTCACCCTCGGCAGCTTCGATCCCTTCGGCGCCAAGGGCGAGCGCAAGCAGGTCGACGGCCTCGACATCCTCGCGGTGTCGGGCGGGTCGAAGGCCATCTGCACGCGCCTCTACGCGGGGACGGAACGCGACGGGAAGCCGGCCGACGTGGTGACGGTGCGGATCCAGGGCGGCGACCAGTCGCCCCGCGCCGCGACCTATTGCGACACCGCCGAACGCCTGCTCGTCGACGCGGTACGGCACCTGCCGAAACGCTGATCGGTCACTTGTCCGGCCGGGCGCGTTATCGTGGTCGCGAGGCGACGGGAGGCGGCGGATGAGTGAACTGGGTGTGGCGATCGTCGGATACGGCCTGGCCGGATCGGTCTTTCACGCACCACTGATCGCGGCCGAACCGCGCATGCGGGTCGCCTCGGTCGTCACCTCCTCGCCCGAACGCGCGGCGCGGGCCGCCGCCGAGCATCCCGGCGCACGGGTCGTCCCCACGCCCGACGACCTGTTCGCCGACGCGGCCGACATCGACCTGGTCGTCGTCGCCACACCGAACCGCACCCACGCCCCGCTGGCCTGCCGGGCGCTGTCGGTGGGGCTGCCGGTGGTCGTCGACAAGCCGTTCGCGGTCACCGCGGCCGACGCCGCGAACGTGGTCGCCGCGGCGGAGGCGGCGGGCCTGCCGCTCAGCGTCTTCCAGAACCGGCGCTGGGACAGCGATTTCCTCACCCTGCGCGCGCTGATCGCCGAGGGCGCCCTCGGCACCGTGCGCCGCTTCGAATCCCGGTTCGAGCGCTGGCGTCCGGCCACCAAGGGCACCTGGCGGGAGGCGGGCACCGTGGCCGAGGGCGCGGGCATCCTCTTCGACCTGGGCAGCCACCTGGTCGACCAGGCCCTCGTGCTGTTCGGTCCGGTCGTCGACGTGCACGCCGAGATCGACGCCCGCAGGCCCGGTATCGCGGCGGACGACGACGCCTACCTGGCCCTCACCCATGCCGACGGCACCTACTCGCACCTGTGGATGAGCGCGGTCGCGCCGCAGCTCGGCCCCCGCCTGCACGTGCAGGGCTCCCTGGCCGGCTACACGGTG
The DNA here is from genome assembly GCF_000308795.1 of Nocardia thailandica NBRC 100428. Taxonomy (GTDB): domain Bacteria; phylum Actinomycetota; class Actinomycetes; order Mycobacteriales; family Mycobacteriaceae; genus Nocardia; species Nocardia thailandica. The sequence continues at coordinate 1,698 of NZ_BAGK01000007.1, forward strand.
TCCGGCCTCGACCCGCAGGAGGACGCCCTGCGCGCCGGACGCCGCCCCGGCGACGGAACACCGTGGGGCACGGTCGCGCCCGAGCACTGGGGCCTCGTCGGCGAGGGCGCCGACCAGCGCCCGCGCGAACCCGTCCCCGGCGACTATCCCGCCTTCTACGCGGGCATGGCCGCCGCACTCCTCGACGGCGCCCCGGTCCCGGTCGATCCCCGCGACGCCGTCACCACCCTGGAGATCCTCGAACGCGCCCGCGCCGTCGCCTCGGGACGGCACGCGGCCCGATGACCATCCGCGGCATCCTGTTCGACGTCGACGACACGTTGTTCGACTACACCGCCTCCGAGGCGGCGGGCCTGCTCGCGCTGCTGCGCGAGGACCAGGTGCTCGACCGGTTCCCCGAACCCGCCGCCGCGGTGGCACTCTGGCGATCGATCATGGAGGAGGAGTACGCCCGGTTCACCAGCGGCGAGCTCACCCTCGCCGCCCAGCAGCGCAACCGCGCCCACCGATTCCTGGCCCACCTCGGCCGCACCGGCCTGCCCGACGCCGACGCCGTGGCCTGGTTCGCCCGCTACGACACCCACCGGCGCGCCGCGTGGTCGGCCTTCCCGGACGCCGAACCGGCCCTGCGCGCGCTGGCTCCCGGCTATCGTCTCGGCGTCGTCTCCAACGCCGCCGCCCACGTCCAGCGGCGCAAGCTCGGCGCCCTCGGGCTGCTGCCCTACGTGGCCGAGGTGTTCGTGTGCAGCCAGGAGCACGGCGCGGCCAAACCGGCCGCGAGCATCTTCCACGCCGCCTGCGACGGTCTCGGCCTGCCGCCGCACGAGGTCGCCTACGTGGGCGACAACTACGCCATGGACGCGCTGGGCGCCCACGGCGCCGGGCTGAGAGCCTTCTGGCTCAACCGGTCCGGCGCGCCGATCCCGCCGGAGCCGGTCGTCGAGACGCTGGCCACCCTCGCGGCGCTGCCCGCCGCGCTGGCGGCGCGACCGGATCAGAGCTTGCGCGAACGCAGTTCGTGACCCTTCGAGGTCTTGCAGCGGCCCGATTCCAGATCCCACTGCCAGCCGTGCAGGTTGCAGGTCAGCGTGTTGCCCTCCACGACACCGAACTTCGACAGGTCGGCCTTGAGGTGCGGACAGCGGCGCTGGACCTCCCACCCGTCGAGTTCGGTGGAGGCCGAGTCGTCGTGCGCCTCGGAGAACCAGCCGTCGGCGTAGGCGATGCGCTCGTCGGTGAGGCACTTGAAGAAGGTGTAGAGGAACTCGTTGTAGCCGCCGATGCGCCAGGCCTGGAAGCGGGTGGACAGGAAGATCGTGTTCACCCAGTCCGGCTCGTTGTCGCGCAGCACGGTGCGCACGAGCTCGGGGGCGATGCGGAAGCCGTAGCGGTAGCGGCCCTCGCCCTCGATCGGGAGCCGGACCTCGCGGCGAGGGAAGTCGAGCACGACGGTCTCGTCCCCGATGACCAGGCCGACGGGGTAGCCGATGCCGTCGCAGATCAGGTCGCTCTGGGCCATGATCGGCTCGAAGAGCTCCTTCAGCGGCGCCAGCAGCGAACCGGTGTCGGTCGCCCAGGATGCCTTCTCCGCCTCGAGCACCGGCGCGAACCGGCGGGCCATGTCCTCGATGTAGGCGGCCTTGTCGCCGTAGATGGTGTCGGGGTCGACCGGGTGGGTGAGGTCGAGGTCCTTGCCGCGCACGTCGGCCACCGAGCCGGGGATCATGAGGATCCCGCCCTCGTTGCCGTGGATGCGCATCTGCTCGAGGAAGACCATCTGGTCCGGGAAGATGTTGCCCTCGTCGCCGCGGTCGTCGTTGAGGAAGCGCAGCTCGTCGTCGAGGAACACCGGCGGGCCCGCCGAGGGCACGACCCAGGTGGCGCCGACCTGCTCG
>NZ_BAGK01000006.1 GCF_000308795.1 Nocardia thailandica NBRC 100428
GCGGCGCCCTCCCCGTGAGCCGGTGACGCACGACGGCGCCCCGCCGGGAGGGCGGGGCGCCGTCGCGCGTGTCGCGTGGTTACCGCGGGGCCATGCGCAGCGCGCCGTCCATGCGGATGGTCTCGCCGTTGAGGTAGTCGTGCTCGACGATGTCGACCGCCAGCTGGGCGTACTCGTCGGGGCGGCCGAGGCGCGACGGGAACGGCACGCCGGCCTCGAGGCCCTTGCGGTACTCCTCGGTGACGCCGGCCAGCATCGGGGTGTCGATGATGCCGGGGGCGATGGTGTTCACGCGGATGCCGAACTGCGCCAGGTCGCGCGCGGCCGGGACGGTCATGCCGTGCACGCCACCCTTGGACGCCGAGTAGGCGATCTGGCCGATCTGGCCCTCGAACGCGGCGACCGAGGCGGTGTTGATGACGACGCCGCGCTGGCCGTACTCGTCCACGGGCTCGGTCTTGGCGATGGCGTCGGCGGCCAGGCGCATGACGTTGAAGGTGCCGAGCAGGTTGACCGTGATGACGGTGCGGAACAGCTCCAGGTCGTGCGGGCCGTTCTTGGACAGGATGCGGCCCGCCCAGCCGACGCCGGCGCAGTTCACCACGATGCGCAGCGGCACGCCGGACTCGGTGATGGTCGCGATGGCCGCGGCGACCTCGTCGCCGTTGGTCACGTCGGCGGGCAGCAGGGTGACGCCCTCGGGCACGTTGTCACCGGCGCGCTCGATCGACGACGGGATGTCGAGACCGAAGACGGTGGCGCCCAGGTCGGCCAGGCGCTTGGCGGTGGCGGCACCCAGGCCGGATGCGCCTCCGGTGACGATGGCGGCGGAACCCGAAATCTCCACGATGATCCTCTCGTTGTGACTGTCTTGTTGGCGACTCGTCAATTGCACCTTAGCCGGAATCGGAGGAGACTTCGATCACGGCCGTGCGCGGCTATCGCGCAGAATGGGTAAGGACTGCCTTTGATCCTGCCTCGATGAACCCCTCCGGAGCCAGACCGATGACCGAATCGACCTCCCATCTGCGTCAGCTGCCGCGCGGACGGCACCGCCTGTCCCGCGAGGAAGTGGTGGCCTCGCAGCGTGAGCGCATTCTGGTCGCCATGGGGGAGGCGATGACCGAGGGCGGTTACGTGGGCACGCCGGTGGCGGCGATCCTCAAGCGGGCCGGGGTGTCGCGGGAGACCTTCTACGAGCAGTTCCGGTCCAAGGAGGAATGCTTCGAGGCCGCCTTCGACCGGGCCTCCGGCCTGCTGGCCGCCCGGCTCCAGGAGGTCTCCATCGACCCCTCCGAGCCGCCGCTGGACCGGCTCGACCACATCCTCGAGGCGTATCTGCGGCACCTGGTCGACGACCCCGCCGCGGCCCGGCTGTACCTGGTCGAGGTCTTCGCGGTAGGGCCCGCGGCCATCGCGGAGCGGATGGCGCTGCTGGAACGGTTCGTCGACGTGCTCGCCACCGTGCTCGGCGCGAGCACCCCCGAGCAGCGCTTCGCCTGCGAGATGCTCGCCTCGGGCATCGGCGGCATGGTCACCGGCCGGATCGCCGCCGAGGACCTGTCCGGGCTGCTGGCGCTGCGCGAACCCATCCTCGAGCTGGCTCGCCGCTCGGGCGCGCTGTTCGGGTCCGCGCTGACCTGACCGGTCAGGCGCCGACCTTCGCGGGTTCGGCCGCCGTGATCCGCCGGGCCCGCACCGCGAACACGGCGCCGAGCACCGCGGGCGGCAGCAGGGCGAGGGCGACCGCACCGAGCGTGCCGAGACCGGGTGCGAAGGCGTCGAGGGCGGTCTTGCCCGCGAAGAACAGGAACAGCAGGCCGGAGCAGAACGCGATGAGCCGCTCGGGAATGTGCCTGCCCGCCAGCTTGCCGACCGCGATGGCCAGCCCACCCGCGGCGACCATGCCCGCGACCGACCCGATCCACACCGCCAGCCAGTTGTTGCTCGAGGCCAGCGCCGCCGCGGCGAACATCGTGCGGTCGCCCAGCTCGGCCAGGGTGAACGCCGAGACGATCACCAGCAGCGCGTTGCGGGCCTTCGGGGCCGCGGGCGCATCGTCGTCGGCCTCCTCCGCCGGACCGGACGCCTCCCGCAGCGTCCACAGGCCGACCACGAGCAGCGTGAGCGCGGTGACGACGGCGATGGCGTCCGCGGGCAGCGCGGTGCCGAGGAAGTGGCCGACGCCGGCGGCGATGAGATTGACGGCCACGCTCGCCAGGGTGATCCCGGACAGGACGACCCACCAGCGGTAACGCAGCGAGAAGGTCAGGGCCATCAGCTGGGATTTGTCACCCAGCTCGGCCAGGAAGAGCACGCCGAAACTCAGCGCGATCGTGGCGATCATCGACATCAGCTCCCAGGGCTCCGGCCTGTCGGCTGAGAAACGAGGGGTGCGCTTCAGCCGACAACACGACGGATCGGTTGTTCACGGCCGAAGGTCTCGTCCACCGGTGGTGACCGGTTCGCGCAGCCGGATCGCGGGGGCGATCAGTATGTCGACTGGGCGATTGCGGGCTACTCCCCTTCGCTGCGACCCAGCCTAGCCCGATCGCCGCCGGTTTGCCAATTCTCTGTAAGCCAAATCGCAAAGGCGGCAAGAAGTTTGGCGAACCCGGCGGCAATGTTCGGTGACCCGTAGGAATGTGGTCCGGCCGGCCGTGGCGGCCGGGTTTGCCCGGCCTTCGCCCGGCTACGCGGCGAGCAGCATCGCCAGGACCGCCGTGTCCGGATCGCTGATCGGGTCCAGTCCGACCCGGCTCACCAGCGAGGTCACCGTCCCGTCGAGTTCGGCCTCCGCCCACGCCGCCCGGTGCTCGAGCCCCAGGTGCGGCACCCCAGGCAGCAGCACGCACCCCGACGCCGCGCCCGCGCATTCGGGCAGGGTGGGCCGGGTCTCGGACGGGGGATGCAGCATCAGCAGCGCCGGCGGCACGTGGTCGGCGAACCGGCCCGGCTCCAGCGCCTGCTCGCCCAGGATCGGGCCCTCGGCGACGACCAGCCCCACCGTGCCCGGCTCCGGATCGTCGGGCAGCTCCTCGCGGACGCCGAAGACCGTGGACGTCAGCAGCAGGCCCGGCATCGAGGCCACCCGAACCGCGAGCACGAGCACCTGCGCCCATTCCTTGGTGGTGTCCGGCCACCGGCCCGACACCACGAAACCCCGCAACTGTCCCCGTGCCTGGAACGGCGTGATGCCGATCGGTCCCTGGATCATGATGGCCTCCCGTGTGTCACCCGGGGGCGGCGTTGCCCGTCCTCTACGTATGACAGGAATAGCCGGAAAACCATCTGGCACACAAGTACCAAAGAGTGCTAGATGGACACGAAAAAGGGCACACCGCGAACGATGTGCCCTTCAGCTGTGGTGTCGCGAATGCGACAACCAAAGCAGGTGCGGTCCGCCCCGGGAAAGCGACCCACACGGTTGCGGCCGCCCCGGAAACGAGACCCACACGGTTGCGGCCGCCCCGGAAACGAGACCCACACGGTTGCGGCCGCCCCGGAAACGAGACCCACACGGTTGCGGCCGCCCCGGAAACGAGACCCACACGGTTGCGGCCGCCCCGGAAACGAGACCCACACGGTTGCGGCCGCCCCGGAAACGAGACCCACACGGTTGCGGCCGCCCCGGAAACGAGACCCACACGGTTGCGGCCGCCCCGGAAACGAGACCCACACGGTCTCGGCCGCCCCGGCGCCGGGGACCGAGACGTCACGCCGAAGGCGCAGTATCGGTCCCCGGCGCCGGGGTTACGAGGCCGAAACCCGCGGCGCCAGCCGCAACGGACAGAGCCCTATCCGAAGATGAGCCCCTTGCCCTGCGACACGGCGCGGGCGAAGCGGTCCTGCACGTCGGCCCAGTTGACGACGTTCCAGAACGCGGTCACGTAGTCGGCCTTGACGTTCTTGTACTGCAGGTAGAAGGCGTGCTCCCACATGTCGACCTGCAGCAGCGGGATGATGCCGATCGGCACGTTGGCCTGCTGGTCGTACAGCTGGAAGGTCAGCAGCTTCTGGCCGAGGGTGTCGTAGCCGAGGACGGCCCAGCCGGAGCCCTGCAGGCCGTTCGCGGCCGCGGTGAACTGCGCGCGGAACTTGTCGAACGAACCGAACTGGTCGTCGATCGCGGCGGCCAGCTCGCCGACCGGCTTGTCGCCACCGTTGGGGGAGAGGTTCTTCCACCAGATGGAGTGGTTGGTGTGGCCACCGAGGTGGAACGCCAGGTTCTTCTCGTTCAGGAAGATGGCGGCGTGGTCGCCGGCCTCGCGGGCGGCTTCCAGCTTCTCCAGCGCGGCGTTGGCGCCCGCGACGTAGGCGGCGTGGTGCTTCGAGTGGTGAATCTCGTTGATCTGCCCGGAGATGTGGGGCTCCAGGGCGCTGTAGTCGTAATCCAGATCCGGCAGCGTGTACTCGGCCACGTTGTCCCTTTCCTGTGTCGGGTGAGTGTGCACCCATCCTCATCGAGCACACTCTCAACCATCATTCGTACACCCGATCGGTCCAACCGAGGACGTGTGCCCCCGCATTCCTGATCGAATCAGCGCGCGCCGAAGTCCGGGTCCCGGAGGATCCGGCCGATCACAGCGGCGGCGCGATGTCCGCCTTCATCGCGCGGGCCTCGCCGCGCGCGTGGGCGTCCCACCAGCGGCGTCCGCCCGCGATGAACTCGGGCAGCGCGATCTCGGCGCCGGAGCGGTCGGTGACGGTGATTCGGTCGAACCAGACGCGCACGTCGAGTTCGCGCGGGTCGATGCCCTCCTCCTGGGAGAACTCGATGACGTGGGCGGCGATCCGCTGGTCGAGCACCGTGTCGAAGCTGAGCAGTTCGCTCCACAGTGTCCAGCCGCTGTCGTCGAGGTCGACGAACTCCCAGCCGTGCAGGCCGCCGCCGCCGAAGCTGCGGATGGCCTCGTCGAGCTGTTCGAGGGTCAACGGGAGGACCTTGGCGTCGATGTCGTCCCAGCGCTGGATGCGCAGCGAGGCGGCGACGCGGGTGACTCCGGTGAAGGTGAGCGTGACGGTGGTGTCGGTCGGCGCGGGCCCGTGCTCCTCCGGGAGGGTCAGTACCTCCAGGGTGAGCCGGATCTGCCGCGCTGTGATGTCGACCTCGGCGCCGTGGCAGGTCGATTCGGACAAAGCGGTGTTCAGGCCGGTGATGTCGAAACTGTCGAGTAGCCCCCTGCTCTGGTTCATGCGTTCAGGCTACCGATCCGCCGCCCAGATGGCGGGATTTCTGATTCTCCGCAAGTTCCTCATTTTTTATGGAACCGAAGGCGGCCGAGCGGCGTCCAAGTAGATGTCGGGTTCGGTGGGGAGACCGAAAACCGATGTCAGCGGGCGGTGCGCGCTCCGGGATTGCATGGAGGGGAGTCCCGGATCGTTCGCCGCCCGCTGTGTCACGTTCCGCGCGGCATCGCCCGGGCGGCCGGCGTGCGCGCTCGTGTGCTGAAGGATAGCTGACCGGTGTGGATCGAACTGTGGAATCTGTGGATAACCGGGATCCATCCCCAGACCGCGCACACGCTCCCCGGTGACCGGGGTCGCATGGCAGGATCGAATCGTGAGCTCCGATGTCCCGACGGTGCCGGTGGGTGAGGTGCCCGCCGTGTTCGACCACGCCGACCCGCCGCCCTCGGCGCTGCTCCTCGACGTGCGCGAGGCCGACGAGTGGGACCTGGGACACGCTCCCGGCGCCGTCCACATCCCGATGGTCGACGTGCCCGCGCGCATCGACGAGCTCGACTTCGACGCCGACCTGTATGTCGTGTGTCGGCAGGGCGGCAGATCCATCGAGGTCGTGAAGTACCTGGAGCACATCGGGCGCGAGGCGTTCCACGTCTCGGGAAGAATGGTGGCCTGGCAGAAGGCGGGCCGCCCGGTGGTCGCCGACGGTGACCACGAGGCCAAGATCTACTAGCCGGAACGGGGTGGCGGGTGAGTTCTGTGGTGCAGCCGTGTGCGCGCTGCGGCGCGCGATGGGCGGTCCAGGGCGCCCCGATGCACTGGTGCCCGCGGTGCCGCGGTGTGTTGCTGTCACCGGGCCCGGTCGACGCGCCGCCGGAGCGCCGTAACTATCGGTGGGTCGCCCGCAGGCCCGACCACCGCACCCGCCGCAGCGCCGCGACCACCCGGGTGACCGCGCCGCGCACCCCGACCCCGCGCTACACGCTGCTCCCGCAGTGGGGCCTGCGCGATGTCCCGCCGCCGGTGCCCGTCGCCCCGGTGTTGCCCTTCGACCGGTTCACCGCCCGGCGCGACCGCCTGCTGCTGCTCACCGTCGCGATGTTCGGGGTGGCGAGCCTGGCCGAGTACGGCCGGTATCTGATCCTGCTGCGCAACCGGACGAAGCTGATTCCGCAGTGGCTGCTGTGGTTCTCCGACGCGACGGTCTGGCTCTTCGGCGTCCTCGCCCCGCTCTGCGCGCTCGGCGCGGCGCTCGCGCTGACCGGCTGGCTCCTCCGCGCCCGCCGGGCGGCCTACGCCGCGCGCGGCGAGCGTGACCCGCGGTCGATGTGGTCCCAGGTGCTCGGCTGTCTCGTGCCCGTCGCGAACCTGCTGTGGCCGGGGGTGTTCCTCACCGAACTGCTCGGCGACCGGCCGGACCCGCGTACCCAGCGCACCGTCCGGATCTGGTGGGGGCTGTGGCTGGTCAGCGGTCTTTTCGTCGCGCTGTCGCTGCTGTGGCGGCCCGCGGGCACCCTGCAGGCCGAGGCGGACGGGGTGTCCTTCAGCGCCTTCACCGACCTGTGGGCCGCCGGGTTCGCGCTGTTCACGCTCTACACCGTCCGCATGATCGAAGGCCGCGACCTGCGCGGCACCGCGCGGTCGGCGCATCGCTGGGTGGTCGGCGCGGACCCGGTCCCGGAGGTGATCGCCGCGGTGACCCCGGGAACGACCGAGCCCGCCGCCACGATTGAACGCGCGAATTCCCCGGAAAAAGGTGAGAATGCCGGGGCCGAGCACGGTCGGGCCGACCGTGAGCAGGAGGAGGTTGTGGCCAAGTGAGCCAGGTGAATCGCGCGCCGTTCGTCGTCGCGCACCGGGGTTCGTCGGCGGCGCGCCCCGAACACACTCTCGCCGCCTACGAGCTGGCCCTGGAAGAAGGCGCCGACGGCGTCGAATGCGACGTCCGGCTGACCCGCGACGGTTACCTCGTCTGCGTGCACGACCGCACCGTCGACCGCACCTCCGACGCCAGCGGGCTGGTGAGCGAACTGACCCTGGCCGAGCTGCAGGACATGAACTTCGGCACCGACGACGCCCCGGCGCCGGTGCTCACGCTCAGCGACCTCATCGGGCTCGTCCTCGACTGGCGCAGCAGGCCGACCAAGCTGTTCATCGAGACCAAGCACCCGGTCCGCTACGGCGCCCTGGTGGAGAACAAACTGCTCGCCGAACTCCAGCGTTTCGGCATCGCCGCGCCCGCCTCGGCCGATCACTCGCGCGCGGTGGTCATGTCCTTCGCCGCCACCGCGGTGTGGCGGATCCGCCGGGCCGCGCCGCTGCTGCCCACCGTCCTGCTGGGGGAGTCCTCACGCTTCCTCGGCGGCGGCGCGGCGACCACGGTCGGCGCGACCGCGGTCGGCCCGTCGGTGAAAACCCTGCGTGAGCACCCCGAACTCGTCGACAAGGCCGCCGCGGCGGGCCGGGCGACGTACTGCTGGACGGTCGACGATCCCGAGGACGTGCAGCTGTGCGCCGACCTGGGCGTCAGCTGGGTGGCGACCAACCACCCGGCGCGTACCAAGGCTTTGCTGTAGGCGCCGTACCTGCGCAGTAAGGTGTGCGCTCGTGGGTAAAAGCAAGCGCAACAGTCCGAAGCCCGGAGGCAACCGGGCCCAGCGTCTCGCCGAGCGGCGGGCCGCGCAGGAGCAGGCCGCCGGAGCCGTCACGCGTCCGTTCGAGGGCCTCGCCGCCGAATGCGATCTGGTGGCGCTGCGGGAGTTCGTCCCGTCGGCGACCGCGACGTTGAAGCTGGCCCCCGGTGTGGCGGCGCAGCGCGAGGTCACCCTGGCGACCGTGCTGCCCGGCGCGGTGGCCGCGCTGGTGCGGGCCGGTGACGCGGAGGTCGGCTTCGTCGGCACACAGATGCAGCACCAGGGCACCGACCCGTCGGCCGATCTGGCGGCGGCCATCCTCTGGACCCAGTCCGCCGAGCCGGGCGAGTCGCTCAGCTACGCCGCCGCCTCCGAGGGCGGCCCGCGCCTGGCCGACGTCATCGACCCGGGCGCCGATCTCGAGCTGACCGTGCATCAGGACTTCGACTGGTGGGTGCCCGAGGGCGTCACCCCGGATCCGCAGGTGGCGGCCACCATCGAGCAGGCCAAGCAAGCGATCATGCCCTCGGCGCGGCTCGATCTCGGCGCCGACGCGGTCGGCGCCGCCTGGTGGGTGGACGCCGGGGAGAAGGCGCACGTGCGCTGGGTCCGCCCGGAGGACGAGGACGCCCTGATGCTGGCGCTGGCCCGCGTGCACGCCGCGGGCGGCCTGCACATGGGCGAGGGTTCGCGCTTCGCCGGCTCGTTCCGCACCCACGGCCTGCTGGTACCGGTCTTCGACCTGGATCGGGAGAAGCACCCGAGCGAATGGGAGGCGCCCGCACGGGAATTCGGCGCCCGCCTGGCCGAGGCCCTGGCCTCGGACGCCCCGCTGACCAGCGAGGAACGTCGTTCCCGCGACGGCCTGCGGTCGCGTCAGGTGACGCTGCGCTGATCGCGGCGCCTACGCGCAGAAACGGGTCGGGTTCCCCGGGGGAACCCGACCCGTTCGTGTCGAGAAACGCTCAGCTACCGGCGCCGCGGCAGCCGGTCAGAGATGCCCGCCTGCCGTCGACGGGGCGCCGGTGGTGTCCGACGGTCCGCTCATCTCCCGGGCGATGAAGTTCTCCAGATCGAACAGGTTGGACCCGGCGCGATCGGTGATGTTGAGCAGCGTGTTCATGTTGGCGACTTCCTCGACCTGCTCCTTGAGGAACCACTGCATGAACTGCTCGCCCAGGTAATCGCCTTCCTCGCGGGCCGTGCTGGCCAGGCGGACGATCTGATCGGTGACCGTCTTCTCCTGGGTGAGCGCCAGCGCGATGGCCTCGCGCGGGTTCTCGAACTTCGACTTGGCGGCATCCACACCGGACAGGTCGATGTTGATGTCCCGGTCCAGGAAATACTGGACGATCATCATGGCGTGATTGCGTTCTTCCACGGCCTGGGCGTAGAAGCGCTTGGCCAGCTGGGGCAGATCCGCATTGTCGAACCACACCGCGATGGCGATGTACTGGTGTTCGGCGTTGAACTCGTGCCGGATCTGATCAGCCAGCAGGCTGTGGAATTTGCTGCGGGGGGCTTCCGAATGACTCGACATGATCGTCACGTTAGCCCTGGATATACGCGGCTGTCATCCAAGTGCAACCTTATTGAGCACAGCCTTATTGAGGGTAGTATTTCCTAAATTCGGCCTGTTCCGGCCATTTTCGGCGCCGTCGTGTCGGCGGCGACGGTACTGCGCAGCTCGCGCCGGATGAACTCTTCCACGTCGAAGAGATTGCCGCGCCGGTCGAGCACCGTGAGCAGGGTCGTCATTCCGGCGGTGTCCTCGATCTGTTCCTTGAGGAACCATTGCACGAATTGTTCGCCGAGGTAATCATCGGACCGTCGTGCGGCGGCGGCGAGTTCGGTGATCTGGTCGGTGCGGGTGCGTTCGGTGTCGAGCAGGAATGCGACCGCGGCCCTCGGCGAGTCGAAGGCGGAGCGGACCTCGTCCAGCCCGCCGATCTCGACCGCCTGATCCCGGTCGAGCAGGTACTGGACCATGCGCAGGGCGTGCCCGCGATTCTCCCCGGAACGGGCATAGCACTGCGCCGCCAGCTGCGGCAGCCGCTGGGCGTCGAAATAGACTGCCGCCGCGAGATATTGCTGTGCCGCGGTCAACCCGTGCCGGATCTGAGCGCGCAGCAGATCGGTGAACGAACGGTCGTCGGACATGATTCGACGTTACCGCGTGAGCAGGTCCTGGGGAATCGGCTTGTCCTCGGCCAGGGCCTCGAAGAACGAACTCGCCTTCGCCTTGTCCCAGAGCAGGACGTTCCCGACATCGGTATCGTCGAATCCGCCGATCGGGACCGTGGTGGTGACGGTCTCGCCGCGCATCGCCCAGCCGAGGGCGCCGATGTTCCAGATGTGGTCGCCGGTGTCCACCTTGAGGGACTTCGCGACGTCACCCGCCATCGGCCACAGCACGAACGGATTCACCAGGCTGCCCGCCGAGGTCGCCTTCTTCAGCAGCGCCGACATGAACATCCGCTGGTGGTTCATGCGGTCGATGTCGGCCAGCGCGGTGGCGCGGGTGCGGACGAAGCCGAGAGCCTGCGGCCCGTCGAGGGTCTGGCAGCCCTGCGGCAGTTCGAGCCCCGCCAGCGGATCGGAGATGGGCTGGTCGAGGCAGACCTCGATGCCGCCCAGCGAATCGACGACGCCGGCGAATCCCGCGAAGCCGATCTGCCCGTAGTGGTCGATGTGGACGCCGGTCGCCTGCTCGACGGTCTGGACAAGCAGCGGCGCGCCACCGAAGGCGAAGGCGGCGTTGAGCTTGTCCTTGCCGTGCCCCGGGATGCTGACGTAGGAGTCGCGCGGGAGGCTGACCATCGTCGTCGCGCCCGAGGACGGGATGTGCACCAGCATGATCGTGTCGGTGCGTTCGGGCCCGGTGTCGCCGCCGGTGGCGAGCTCCTGTTCCTGTTCGGGCGAGAGGTCACCGCGACCGTCGGAGCCGACCAGCAGCCAGTTGGTGCCGGGAGTGTCGCCCGGTCGGCCCTGGTAGTTCGCCAGCGCCGGGATGCGGGTGAGCGAGTTGTCCAGATGAATGACCCCCGCGACGAGCGCGCCGACCAGGACCACGATCAGCAGCAGGAACCAGCGGCCGAGGTGCTTCTTGCGGCGCGGCCTCCGGCCGCCCGCGCCGGGGGACGCGTCCGTCGCCGGGCGGCGGGGGCGTTCGGCGCGGCGGTTCGTCGCGGTGGGGGACCGGTCGCTGGGTCGGGGCGTGGCGCTGCTCGCGCCGCGGCGCGGGGGCGGCGGGCCGGGCCTTCGGGCGCGCGGGGGCCTCGTAGGGGGCCTGCGAGTAGGCCAGCGGCTGCTCGCCGCGGCCGTCGCGATGCATGACCTGCGTGCGCTCGACCGGTGGCCTGCGCCGGTCGCCCGGTCCGCCGTAGCGGACCGTCGGCTGCTCGGCGGGATCGTGGGACGGCCCGCGCTGGGGCCTGGCGTGCGGCGGCTGGTGGCCCGGCGCGCCGGGAAAGCCGTGCTGGGGGCCGCGGCGCACGGTCGGGTCGTCTTCGCGGGGCGCGCCGCCGCGGGAACGGGGCGGGTAGGGGGCGCCGCCGCGGCCGGGTGGTGGCGGCGGCGGGCCACCGCCGGGGCGGCCCTGGGGCGGCACCCGGCGGTTCCGTGCGTCATCGCGGGGAGCGTCGCCGTTCATCATCTCGAACTCTACTGGTCGCCGGGGTCGCGGACCGGCTGCGTGGTTGTCCTTACAGGATCCGCCACCGGGCGGTTTCCGTTAGCGCGAAACGCGGGTTTTCCTCGCGGCGCGCCGGAGATCACGGCAGCCAGGAGACGCGCCCGCGCAACGCGGTGTACCCGAGGTAGGCGACCGCGTCGATGAGGGCGTGCGCGAACACCAGCGGCCACAGCCGGTTGGTCCGCTGCCAGTAGCGGCCGAAGATCACGCCCATGACCAGGTTCCCGAGGCCGCCGCCGAGCCCCTGATACAGGTGGTAGCTGCCGCGCAGCAGCGCCGAGGCGGCCAGGGACTTGTTCTGCGACCAGCCCAGCTGCCGCAGCCGGGTCAGCAGGTAGGCCACCACGATGACCTCCTCGGCCACGGAGTTCGCGCAGGCCGACAGGATCAGCGCGGGCAGCCGCCACCAGTGCTCGCCCAGCGAGCTGGGCACGATGGTGACGCTGACGCCCAGCGCGTGCGCGACGAGGTACAGGCCGAGGCCCGGCAGGCCGATGATCGCGGCCAGCGCGAGGGCGGGCAGGCCGTCGCCACGCCAGGTGGGGCGCGCGAGGCCGATCAGCCGCGGCCCGAGGCCGCTGCGCCACATCAGATACAGCCCGAGCGCGGCCCACGCCGCGAGCCGCGCGACTCCGACCAGCTGGAAGGCCAGATCCAGCAGCGACTGCGCCGACCGGGACGCGTTGAGCGCCACCGTCCGCTCGGCGAGGCCGCCGGGCGCGAGCGCGGAGTTCAGCAGCGACAGCGCCGCGCTGATGCCGCTGAGCCCGAAGGTCACCATCAGGACGACGGCGATCTCGACCCGGATCCCGAACCGTTCCCGTTCGCTCAGCGGGGCATCGGGTTCATCGACTCGCATAGCGCGGAGTGTATGCCGCGCGGCGCGGCGGTCAGGAGGTGGCGAATCCCCGTGCGCGCGAGCGGCACAGCAGCTGCACCGCGTAGCTCAGCGATTCCACGTCGGTGGCGGGGCTCAGGAAGGGCAGCCGCACGTCGTGATCGCCGTCGGTCCCCTCCACCCGCAGCGTGAGTCCGAAACGGTCGAGCGCCAGCGGATGCACCGGGTAGGAACGCAGTTCGGCCGGGACGTGGCGGGTCAGCGCCTCCACGACGTCGGCGTGGTCCTCCGAGAGGTGCTGCAGCCAGGCCGCCTCCATCTCGCAGAACGGGTCCTTGCGCGCGGCGCGCAGCGCGGTGTGGTCGACCGATTCGGCGCCGGTCGCGTCGGCCAGCACCGCCGAGTTCACCAGGACGCGCAGCAGCGTGGTGGTGTGCCCGACGTCGAGCAGCGACGGATGCGGGAACTCCTTGGCGATCTCACCGGCCAGCGCGCGCTGGGCCCCCGGCGGCACCTGCCGGACCCAGCCGCGCAGCCACACCAGCGCGCGGACGGGTTCGCGCACGGGCAGCGGGGCGTGATCGGTGATCTCGACGACGGCGGGGGTCTCGTTGGCGGTCGCGGCCAGCGCGGCGGCCAGCGCCGTGGTCGGCACCGCGACGACGGCGTCACCGCAGGCGCGCAGGTGGTGCAGGGTGGTGGGGACGGGGTCGACGCCGGGCAGGGCGAGGACCGCGGTCTCGGCGTTGGCGCAGGCGTTGCGGACCCGCTCGGCGGCGGTCGGCGCCAGGGTGGTGGTCGAGCTCGGCATGCAAACCTCCGCGGTGATGTTTAGGTAAACCTAAGCTAAGTTATGCGAGTGATCCGCGCAACCCTTCGGCTCGCCCCGATGCCGACCCGATGCCGTCCGCCGATACGGTGAGCGGATGAGCCACGACGAGCACGCCGGCGCGGGGGAGCCCGTCCTGATCAGCCTCTCGGCCCCGGCCCGCCGCAGCCTGGTCACCGGCCTGCTGCGCCCGGCGGGCAGCTCCGCGCCCGGGGAACGGGTCGTCGACGCCGACATCCCCGACACAGACCTGGCCGCCTTCCTGGCCGGCGCCGCCCACGCCGACACCGGCTTCGTCGCGCGCACCGATGACGGCGCCCGCGCCGTCGCGGTGGTCGCGGGCACCGTGGCCGCGCTCATCGGCGACGACATCCCGCGCGCGCTGACCGACCCCGACATCGCCTTCCTCACCGGGTTGAAACCACCCGCTGTCGAAGCCTTGCGCGGGGTGCTGCTCGGCATCGAAACGGGAGCCGAAGCCCTCGTGAGCGCCGCGCTGACCGTGCTGGAACCCTGAGGGAAATCCGGTCCGCCCGGATCGCGCAACCGCCCCGCACTCCGCGGCGCGCCATAAACTGACGGGGTGCCGCGCATCGCATACTTCGGTCCCTCCGGGACCTTCACCGAAATGGCTCTGGCGAACTTCGAGTCCTCGGGGGCCTTCGACGGCCTCGTCGAGCGGGTCGCCGCGCCGAGCCAGGGCGCGGCGCTGGAACTGATCCGCAAGGGAGAGGTCGACGGCGCCGTCGTGCCGATCGAGAGTTCGGTGGAGGGATCCATCCCCGCCACCCTCGACTCGCTGGCTATCGGCCCGCGTCTGCAGATCGTCGCGGAGACCGAACTCGACGTCGCCTTCACCATCGTCGCCCGCCCCGGCACCGAACTCGCCGCGGTACGCACCATCGCCGCCTACCCGGTCGCGGAGGCGCAGGTGCGGGAATGGATCGCGCGGACCCTGCCGGACGCCCGGGTCCAGACCGCCGCCTCCAACGCGGCCGCCGCCGAGGACGTCGCCGCGGGCCTGGCCGACGCGGCGGTGTCCACGGCCCTGGCCGGGCAGCGTCGCGGCCTGATCGCCCTGGCCGACGGCGTGGCCGACCACGACCAGGCCGTGACCCGTTTCGTCCTGGTCACCCGACCCGGCCCGGCGCCCGCGGCGACCGGCGCCGACCGCACCTCGATCGTGCTCGAACTGACCAACGAGCCCGGCTCGCTCATGCGGGCCTTCGCCGAATTCGCCACGCGGGGTGTGGATCTGACACGCATCGAATCCCGGCCCACGCGAACCGGCATGGGCACCTACCGTTTCTACCTGGACTGTGTCGGCCACATCGACGATCCCGCCGTCGCCGAGACACTCAAGGCACTGCATCGCACGGCCCGGATCCGCTTCCTCGGTTCCTGGCCCGCGTCGTCGGCGACGGGCACCCCGCCGCCGTCGGACGAGCCCGCCGCCGAGTGGCTGACCCAGTTGCGAAAGGGGGTCGCTGACCTATGACCACCAGGCCCGCCCGCCTCGTCCTCGTCCGGCACGGCGAGACCGAGGGCAACGTCGCCCGCATCCTGGACACCGCCCTGCCCGGCCTGCCGCTCACCGAACGCGGTGTGGCGCAGGCGAAAGCGTTCGGCACCGGACTGCTCGCCCCGCCGCGGGTGCTGCTGTCGTCCCAGGCCCTGCGCGCGCGGCAGACCGCCGCGCACATCGAGGAGGCGTCCGGGGTGACCGCCGGCGTGCTCGACGGCGTCTACGAGGTCCAGGCGGGCGCGCTGGAGGGCCGTTCCGACCACGCGGCGCACGCGGAGTTCCAGGCGATCTATCACCGTTGGCACGCGGGCGAACTCGACGTGCGGCCCGAACGCGGCGAATCCGGCAGCGATGTGCTCGGCCGCTTCCTGCCCGCCATCGCCGACCTGCGCGAGCAGTACTTCACCGGCGACGACGAGGGTGACGTCCTCGTGGTGGTGCACGGCGCCGCCATGCGGCTGGTGGCCAACGTGCTGGCCGGCGTCCGGCCGCCGTTCACCACCAACAACCATCTCGACAACACCGAGACCATCGAACTGCTGCCCACGGCCGACGGCGGCTGGCAGTGCCTGCGCTGGGGCCGGTTCACCCCGCCCTTCGGCGTGAAGGCCGAACGAGGCGCCGACGACCCGATGGGCTGATCAGCTCTCGGTGCGCGCCAGCGGGAATTCGGTGCGCACCGGCAGCGATTCGATCAGATCCTGCACGGCGGTGCGCAGCCGCGCGGGCGTGCCCGAGGCGATCGACGACCACTTCACCCCGTCGTCGGACATGCTCGCGGTGATGACGAAACGTCCCGCGCGCGTGTTGAACACGGCGATGTGGTTGTCGAGGATGTCGCGGGTGCCGTCGCCGTAGGCGACGCCGACGATCTCGGCGTAGGAATGGATCTCGACCAGCGCCGACGCCAGGGTCTGCGCATCCGTGGCGGGATGGGCGATTTCGGTGAGGCGGCGGGCGGTGGCCGCCGCGTCGCCGGTGTCGCCGAAGATCGGTGCCAGGACCTCGGTCGGCGCGTTGAGCCCGTAGAGCTCGAGCGCCTCGGCCGGGCCGAGCGCCTGCAGCACGGTGCCCGCCAGATCGATACCGGCGTGATCGATCACGTAGGAGTCCGGCCCGCGCAGGGCGACGACCGCGAGATCGTCGCCCTGCGCCAGGCAGAACCGGTTGACCTGGCCCGACACCACCCAGCGCAGCGCGATGATCCACTGCGGGCGGTACAGCGTGCGCAGGCGGGCCACCAGCTCCCCGGGAACTTCCTCCCCGAACAGCAGTTCCCGCGCGCGCAGCGACTCGGCGGCCGCGGCCATGGCCGCGTCGTGGGCCGTCACGTTGTCGTAGCGGCCCTTGGCGTCGAGAACGACGGGCATCTCGTCGAGTTCGAGATGCTCCAGCAGGTACTGCATCTCGTCGAGCGATAGCACCACCGCTTCGAGCAGCGAGTGCCCGCCGTCGCCGCCGAGTACCGTCATTTCACGGTCGACAGGTCCGCGCCGATCACGCCGTCCGTGGTGGCGAGGCCGTCGGTGAAGTGATCGCCACGGCCGTAGTCGGCGGACTTGTGCTCGGACTCGTCGTCGTCGGAGCTGCGCGCCTGGTTGCCCAGCAGCGGGTTGCCGTTGCTCGCGGTGCGCACCGGGGCCGCGTTGTCGAGACGGGTGACCACGGCGTCCGAAACCGGCGCGGCCGCAGGCGCGTTGGCGGCGGGTGCGCCCCAGCCCTCGGGCAGCTTGAGCTGACCGGCGCCGAGCGAGCTGCCCCCGCCGGACAGGGTGGCCGACCGCGTCGCGCTCGCCGCGCCCGCGCCGGCGCCGACCGCGCCCACGCCCATCATGGTCGGCGCGGCGACCGAAGGCACCGAGGCGGCCGAGGTCGCCGCGGACAGCGCCGAACCGGCGATGTTGCCGACGGTGCCGACGCCACCGCTCGCCACCGAACCGGCGACGTTGGCCGCCTGGGTCGCGGCGCTGACAACGCCCGGATTGCTCACGAAGGCCTGGGCCGCGGCGGCCACGGTGGACACCGGGTCCTCACCGAAGGCCTGCTCGCCGCTGGTCGCCTCCGCGGTGCCCGCGCCGTTGGCGATGGGCGGCGGGGTGAAGAACTCGCCGGGCGTGGCGACGGTGGCCGAGGTGGCCGCCTCGTAGGTCTCCATGACCAGCGCGGCGCGAATGTCCATGGCGTTCTTGGTGACTTCGGCCGCCTCGAAGGCGCCGGACACCACGCCGGGCGGGTTCGCCGAGGCGACGACCGCGCCGTTGGTCGCGATGATCTCGGGCAGGCTGGGCATGGCCAGCGAGGCCACGGTGTAGGCGGTGGCGTTGGCCGCGCACTTGGCGCCCATGGTCGCGGCCATCACGCCCTGCTGCTCGGCCCAGCCGAGGAACGGCGCGAGACGCCCGAGCACGGCCAGGCCGTTGACACCCTGCAGGCCGACACCGACCTCGGCGATGACCCGGGCGACGGTCGCGGTCGCGTCGACCCACGCGGCGGCCAGCGTGCCCCACGAGGTGGCCGCGGCCGAGATCGGGATGGCGTGCGCACCGGCGTTGAGCATGGTCGAGTTCGCCTCGGCCATGCGGGGCAGCCAGAACACCCCGGTGATTCCTGCGGTCATGCTTCTCTCCCCTGAAAGTCGTGCGGTCGCGTCAGACCTGGACGGCGTTGATCGTCGCGGCGCGGACCACGTCTTCCCCGATGTGCGTGGCCAGCTGCGACCGCAGGGTCGCCGCCGCGTGGTGCAGCTCGAGAATGCCCTGCGCCATCGACGAATCGTGCGTGCCCGCAGCCTTGTTGAAGTGCGTGGCCGCCAGCAGCGACACCTCTTCGGCGCCCGACGGCAGCACGTGCGTGGCCGGCCCGGCGATGGTCGCCACCGCGGCCAGGCGCTCGGCGAGCAGATCCAGCTCGGCGGCTGCGGCGAGCACGGCTTCCGGCGCGACGAGAATGTGTCCGACCATGACTCGACTCCTTCTAGTGGCGTCTACCGGGAACCACGAGAATTCCCCCTACGAGTGATAGGACGCGACAGCTACGCGATCGGTTCCATCGAATCCCCACCTTTTCCTAGCCCCATCCCAGCTCATGCAACCGGTCGTCGTCAATCCCGAAATAGTGCGCTATCTCATGGATCACGGTGATCGCGACCTCTTCGGCCACCTCGCCCTCGCTGCGGCAGATGTCGAGGATAGCGTCCCGGTAGATGGTGATCGTATCCGGCAACGCGCCCGCGTACGTCGTGTCGCGCTCGGTCAGCGCGATGCCGTGATACAGCCCGAGCAGGCCCGGATCCTCGTCGTTGCGCGGTTCGACCAGCACGACGACGTTGTCGATGGCGCGGGCGAGCTGCTCGGGGATCATGTCGAGCGCCTCACCGACCAGTTCCTCGAACCGATCGGCGCTCATCGCCACGCCCACAGCTACCTCGGCTGCGGCTGCGGCGGCAGCGGGGCGGCGCCCGGCAACGGCGCGGGCGTCGAGCGGCCGGAGTTCGGCGGCGGCACCGGTGCCTGGCCGTTGATCAGGATCTCGCCGCGGGCCGAGCCGACGATCGGCGCGAAACCCTCACGGTCGGCCCCCTTGCCGATCCAGCAGTCCAGCTTGTGACTGCCTGCCAGCCAGCTGCTCGCCTCGACGTAGTCGAAGAACAGGGTCAGCGTCTTGTTGCGGATGGCGTCGGCGCTGCCGAGATAGTCGGTGGAGATGCGGGTGCACTCCTGCTCGACGAAGCGGTCCTGATCCGCTTCCGACGGCGGGCCGCCGGTGAACTGCCCGGCCAGATCGACCTGACCGACGACCTCCACCGAATGCTGCTGGGAGCAGTCGACCGGGTCGGTCGGCAGGTTCTGGTTGATGCCGAGGCAGACGCCCGCGTCGTGCACCTTGGACTGGTCCTGGCCGTGGATGCCGCCGGTGGTCGCCACCACGCCTGCGCTCGAGGCCGCCTGCACGCCGCAACGCAGCGTGCGGTCCCCGTGCGCCCAGCCGTCGGGGCTCGGCGACATCACGTTGACCACGTACTTGCCGCGCGGGTCCAGCCGCCCGTTCAGGTACTGCTGCACGGCGGGCACACAGTGCTCGTCCTTGAGCTCGGTCATCCGCAGCGAATCGGGGTGGCGGGTGCCCTCACCGAACTCGCGGCCCGGGTACTGGCTCAGATCGACCACCGCGGCCACCTCGAACTGGTGCTTGTCGGCGCAGTTCACCTTCACCAGGTCGCTGCGGTCGGCCTTCGACCAGGTGAGGCAGTCGCCCGCGGCGGCGCTGCCGAACACCCGGTCGCGGACCACCGGCTCGGCACCGGGCTGGTGCGCCTCCAGGCCCTTGTCGTTGTCGAACCCGGTGATGAACATCGTCACCAGGGCGGCGACTACCGCGCCGAGAGCGCCGATCAGCAGCCCCCAGCGCAGTTTCGTCGCCGACAGGTTGCGCCCGGATCCGGCCGCCTCCGCGCGGCGCCGGCTCCGCGGCGTGGTCCTCTGTTCCGAATCCTTCTCCGACATCGGTGCCCATCCTATGGGAGCTGTGCTGGTGGAGCGCCGGCGCGCTCGGGTGCGGTCGCGTTGCGGGTGGCGGCCTGTGCCGCGCTATCCGCGCAGGGCGGAGGCGAAGATGCCGGCCAGGCGGGTGGGCTTGCCGTCGCCGTAGAACTCGGTGAGCTTGCGGCCGGTCGCGGTGGCGGTCTTGTTGGAGACGAACCACGGCGGCTTCGGGCTCAGTGTGAACTCGCCGGTGAGGATCGACCGCGGCGCCGGGCGGAACGGGCCGCGCACGACCGTGCGCTCCACGTCGTCGAGCAGGAAGGCGTTGTGTACGACGCCGACACCGCTCTGGATGTCGTCGAGGGTGTGGCCGGGGAAGGCGCCCCAGCTAGCCCGTGGGGTCAGGAAGGCGACGCCGGTCCAGGCGTTGATCGCCACCGTGCCGTAGCGCAGCCGCTCCACCGCCGCGTCGAACGCCGCGCCGAGCTCCTTCAGGGTGCGCGGATGCGCGATGATGTTCGCCCCGAGCGTGCCCATCAGCTCGTCGTTGGCGAAATCGACCGCGCGGTCGAGGTATTCGGTGCCGGTGCCGGGCAGTTCGACCACGCCGAGCACGGGGGAGAAGTACTCGGTGCGCAGCAGCGCGGTGTCCGTGGCGGGCAGGTTCTCCACCAGCACCCGTCCGCCGGAGCGCTCGGAGCCGGGGTAGCTGCCCACCGCGGCGGCCACCCGCTGATCGCTGCCCGGGTAGTAGGCGATGCGGGCGGGGGCCTCGTCGACGGCGGTGCGCAGCGCGGCGAGGAAGTCCTGTTTCTGCGGCCAGTCGGCGGGCAGCACCACGGTCTGCGCGGCCACGCAGTTGTAGCCGCCGTTGTGCAGACGCTGGGTGGCCACGTGCTCGGCCTGGAACTTCAGGTCGGCGGCCGACCACTCGCCGGGCAGCACGATGCAGGGCGCGACGCCGCCGAGTTCGCTGGTGATCGGCTTGTCGAGCAGCGGGGTGCCCTCGGCCTTGCGCCGGGCGCCTTCTTCGCCCGGGCCCCAGACGATGGCGTCGTGGGTGGGCGCGCCGCCGGTCATGTGCACGTGCGCGACCTTGGGATGCCGGACGAGGTAGCCGCCCTCCTCGGCGCCGCCGGTGAGGATGCGGACGACGCCGAGGTCGATGAACGGCGCGAAGATGGCCTCGAAGACGGGCAGCAGGGGGTCGGTGATCGGGTTGAGCTTGAGCGCGACCACCCGATTGTTGGCGTAGAGCTCGTAGAGGGTGTCCAGCGGCGCGATGGACATGATGTTGCCCGCGCCGAGCACCGCGCCGACGCCGCCGGTGGCGGCCGGGTCGAGCTGGGCCAGCCCGGCCTTGCGCCGCGCGGTGGCCGCGTCGACGCCGGGGCGTAGCCACACGTCCGCGCTGAACCCGTTGAGCAGCAGCTTGTCGTAGACGCCGTGGGGGAGGGCGGGCACCGTGACCCGGCCGCCGGGCGCCGTGCCGAGCCGCACGCCCGCGATCGGGCTCCGGCCGTGTTCGAGCGCCGACACCGACTCCGAGAGCGCGGCCAGGCCGGCCAGCAGCGTCATCGGACCCGACATCCACTCCTCGCCGACCAGCGGGCTGGCCGGATCGAGCTTCTTGACGGTGCGCGCCGCCGCCACCCACGCCTCGGCGTGCTCGGCGGTCAGCGCGTGGGCGCGGTCGAGCAGCTCGCGACGTCGTGCGAGCCCGGTATCGGACCAGGTCTTCTCCCCTGCGGTGAGTTCGTCGAGCGCGGAATCGATGACTGCGGAATCGAATGTGGGAGCCACAGAAGCAACTATGCCCCTCTCCACCGCCGGGAGCCAGGGAAAGACCGCACCTGTGGATAACCTGGTTGCGGCGGCCACTAGGCTGTTTTCCCATGATCGACCTCCGATTCCTGCGCGAAGATCCGGAAGCCGTCCGTGCCTCGCAGCGGGCCCGCGGCGAAGACCCCGCGCTCGTCGACGCACTGCTGGAAGCCGACTCCGCGCGCCGCGCCGCGGTGGCGACGGCGGACAACCTGCGCGCCGAGCACAAGGCCATGGGCAAGGTCATCGGCAAGGCGAGCAAGGAGGAGCGCCCGGCGCTGCTCGCGCAGGCGTCCGACATGTCGGCCAAGGTCAAGGAGGCCGAGGCGGCCCAGCACGCGGCCGACGCCGATCTCGACGCCGCGCATCGCGCCATCTCGAACGTGGTGCAGGAGGGCGCGCCCGCGGGCGGCGAGGACGACTACGTGGTCCTCGAGACCGTCGGCACCCCGCGCGCGTTCGACTTCGAGCCCAAGGACCACCTCGAGCTCGGCGAGGCGCTCGGCCTGATCGACATGGAACGCGGCGCCAAGGTCTCGGGGGCGCGCTTCTACTTCCTCACCGGCAACGGCGCCCTGCTCCAGCTCGGTCTGCTCCAGCTGGCCGCGCAGAAGGCGGTGGCCAACGGCTTCACCATGATGATCCCGCCGGTGCTCGTGCGCCCGGAGATCATGGCAGGCACCGGCTTCCTCGGCCAGCACTCGGCCGAGGTCTACCACCTCGCCGACGACGACCTCTACCTCGTCGGCACCTCGGAGGTGCCGCTGGCCGGCTACCACGCCGACGAGATCCTCGACCTCGGCGAGGCGGGCGCAAGGCGCTACGCGGGCTGGTCGTCGTGTTTCCGCCGGGAGGCGGGCAGCTACGGCAAGGACACCCGCGGCATCATCCGCGTGCACCAGTTCGACAAGGTGGAGATGTTCGTCTACACCACCCCGGACCGGGCCGCGGCGGAGCACCAGCGCCTGCTGGGGTGGGAACGCGAGATGCTGGCCGCCATCGAGGTGCCCTACCGGGTGATCGATGTCGCCGCCGGTGACCTGGGCAGCTCGGCCGCCCGCAAGTTCGACTGCGAGGGCTGGGTGCCGACCCAGCAGACCTACCGCGAACTCACCTCGACCTCGAACTGCACGACCTTCCAGGCCCGCAGGCTCTCGGTCCGCTACCGCGACGAGAACGGCAAGCCGCAGATCGCGGCCACGCTCAACGGCACGCTGGCCACCACCCGGTGGTTGGTCGCCTTGCTGGAGAACCACCAGCAGGCCGACGGTTCCGTGCGGGTGCCCGCGGCGCTGGTGCCGTTCGTCGGCACCGAGGTGCTGACTCCATAGTCCGTTCCACTGTTTGCCGGACCCACATTTGTGGCATGTGGCAAACGCCCTGACCCGACTACCTCTAGGCTGGTGCACGTGCGAGGAATCGGGGCGCGCGGCGATACCCGAACCCGGGTGCGGGCCGCATCGGCGCTGGCGACAGCGAAAGTCATGGCCCGTACCACCGGGGCGTTCTACGTTCTCGGTGGTGTCCTCGGCCTGACCATCACGGCCGTGGCACCGGGGGACGACGGTAATCGGGCGCTGGTTGGTACGGCGGCAGCGATCGCGCTGGTGCTGGGTCTGACGCTGCTGGCGTGGGGCCCGCGGATGCCGCACGCCCTGCATCACGCCTACCTGGCGACCGCCGCCGTGCTGGTCACCGTCGCGGTGCACTCCTTCCCGAACGAGGTCGGCGGGATCACGCTGGCGTCGTTCTACGTGTTCGTCGCCTGCGACGCGGCGCTGTTCTTCGCCTGGTCACAGGCGTTGGCGCACATCGGTTTCGCGATGTTGCTGTGCCTGCTCGTCCTGCCGAGCCGCGGCCTGCCGTGGTGGTCGGGCCTGATCCCCGCCGGTGTCACCTTCGGCGCGGGCGTCGTCGTCGGCATCCTGACGCGCATGGCCTCGGAGGCCGACATCGATGTGCTGACAGGTTTGCTGAACCGCCGCGGTTTCGAGAAGCAACTGAATGTGGCCATCGACGCCGCGGGCCGCAACGGCCAGGGCCTCGCCCTCGTCCTGGTCGACCTCGACCGCTTCCAGAAGATCAACGACCATCTCGGCCACCGGGCGGGCGACGCCGTGCTGCAACGGGTCGCCGACACCTGGGCTGATCTGCTCGCGCCCGGCCAGGTGCTCGCCCGCTTCGGCGGTGACGTCTTCGCGCTCGCCCTGCCCGGCACCACCGAGCAGGCGGCGATCCTGCTGACCGAGGAACTGCGCGCCGCCGTGACGACGGGTTGCTCGGCGGGTGTCACCTCCTGGCAGCCGGGCGAGTCGGCCTCGCTGCTGGTCAGCCGCGCCGACGTGGGCCTGTACCGGGCCAAGCAGGCGGGCCGCAACCGCACCGTGCTCGAGTCCTCCCGGCAGCTGCCGCTGGCCGTCGAGCTGCGGGAGGCGATCGACACCGGCGCCCTCGACGTGCACTACCAGCCGATCGTCAGCCTCACCGAGGACGGCAACCAGGCCGTCGCGGTGGAGGCGCTGCTGCGCTGGTCGTCCAACGCCCAGCCCGAGGTCACCACCGAGGGCCTGATCCGCGTCGCCGAGGAATACGACCTCATCTCCGACCTGGACGAGCTGGTCCTGCGCCGGGCCTGCGCCGACGCCGCGCGCCTGCAGGAGACGTTCGCCTCGCTCGCGCTGACCCTCAACGTCAATGTGAGCGGCCTCGAGCTGGCCGAGCCGGATTACGCCGAGCGCGTCGCCAACATCCTGTCCGCCACCGGCTGGCCCGCCGACCAGCTGGTCCTCGAGGTCACCGAGAGCGAGCTGGCCGCGGAGTCGCAGACCGCGATCGCCAACCTGCACACCCTGCGTGACCGGGGCGTGCGCATCGCCATCGACGACTTCGGCACCGGCTATTCCTCGCTGAGCAGGCTGGCGACCATCCCCAGCGACATCCTGAAGGTCGACCAGTCCTTCGTCGCGGCCATCCGTTCCGACTCGCCCGCCCCGCCGCTGCTCGGCGTCATCGCGGCGCTGAGCAAGTCGCTGGACCTGCAGGTCATCGCCGAGGGCGTGGAGACCGAATACCAGGCCGCGGTGCTGACCGAGCTGGGTTTCGCGCTCGCCCAGGGTTACCACTACAGCGATTCGCATCCGGTCTCGGAGCTGCTGGCCGACCTGAACGGCCAGGGCACCGGCTCGGACGACGACGCGCTCCCCGCCGACGGCTGGGTCGAGGTCTGATTCCACGGAAATCCGGTTGACCCGACCCGGCCCTCGGGACGACCATGGACCCATGCGCTTGATCGTCTACGGCTATTGACTCCGCTCCCCGGGCGGGGTGATGTCCTGGTTGCGGCGCGGGCCGGGTGACGTCCGCGATCTCACGCTCCGCGCCGTCCTCTTCCGCGGTACCCGCGACCTGCTGCCGGTCTACGGCCTCTATGGTGTCCTCTTCGCCGATCACGGCCTCGGCGCCGCGCAGATCTCGCTGCTGTTCGCGCTGTGGTCGCTGACCGCGTTCTTCCTCGAGGTGCCCTCGGGTGCCTGGGCCGACACCGTGTCGCGGCGCGGACTGCTCGTCCTGAGCGCCCTGTTGCAGGCGTCGACCTTCACCGTGTGGGCGCTGGCGCCGTCGTTCGCCGGGTTCGCGCTCGGTTTCGTGCTGTGGGGTGTCGCCGGTGCCCTCGAGTCGGGCACCTTCGAGGCCCTGGTGTACGACGAGCTGGTGACCCGGGGCGAGACCGCGTCCTACGCCCGCATCATGGGTTACGCCCGTGCGGCCCAGGAGATCTCGGTGCTTGTGGCGATCGTGTCCGCCGCCCCGCTGTACGCGCTGGGCGGGTACGCGCTGGTCGGCTGGGTCAGCGTCGGCGTCGCCTGCGTGCACGTCGCGACCGCGCTGACGCTGCCGGGCGCGCCGCGGGCGGTGTCGGCGTCCGTGGTTGAGGACCTCGAGGACGGGGTGCCGGAGCCGGTCGCCGCGCCCCACGGCTACCTGTCGATGCTGCGCGCCGGTGTCGGGGAGGCGCTGCGGGTCCGCCGTGTCCGTCGCGGCGTGCTGCTCGGCGCCCTGCTGTACGGCATGACCGCCTTCGACGAGTACTTCGGCCTGCTCGCCGTGGCGGGCGGCGCGTCGACGGCGGCGTCGGCGCTGCTGCTCGGCGTGGCGGTGACCGGCTCGCTGGCCGGCTCGCTGCTGGCGGGACGGGCCGAAGCCCTTGCGGCGGGACGGCTCTCGGCGCTGCTGGTGCTCGCGGGCGGCACCTTCATCGGCGGCTGTCTCCTGGTCGCTGCCGGGCCCGGGTCGGCGTACGGCACCGCGCTGCTGTGGACCGGGTTCGTCGGCATCGCGATCGGCTACGGCATCGACTTCGCCGCCGAGGTGGTCGCGGGTGCGCGCCTGCAGGACGCCATCGAGGGCCCGGCGCGGGCGACGGTCACCTCCGTCTCCGGCCTGCTGTCGGAGATCGTCGCCCTCGGCATCTTCGGCTTCGTCGCGCTGACGACCACCTGGTGGTCGATGCCGGTGACGGTGGGCGTGCTCGGCGCGTTGCTGCTGCTGGCGGCCGCGCTGACGCCGTCCTGGCTGCCGCCGCGCCGCGCCGACGCCGACCGGACGCCCGCGACGGCGGCGGACCGGTGACCGCGGCTCCCGGTTCGCCGCGCATCGCGGCTGTTACCGTGCCCGGGTGAGCACACCCGGCACCCCTGCCCGCCGGGGCGTACCGCCGCTCGGGCTGCTGTTCGGCTTCGCCATCGGCGCGGGCGTCGCGGTGCAGGGCCGGATCAACGGCGCGCTCGGCGCGCGACTCGACGACGGGATCGCGGCCGCGACCATCAGTTTCGGCACCGGCGCGCTGGCGCTGCTGCTCGTCGCGGCCTGCGCGCCCCGGCTGCGCCACGGGGTCGGGCAGGTACGGACGGCCCTGGCCGAGGGCGTCCTGCGGCCCTGGCAGTTGCTCGGTGGGTTGTGCGGCGCGTTCTTCGTCGCCGCGCAGAGTTTCACCGTCGCGTTGATCGGCGTCACCGCGTTCACCGTCGCGGTGGTGGCGGGTCAGCTGGTGAGCAGCCTCGCCGTCGACCGCCTCGGCCTCGGGCCCGCCGGCCGCACCGCGATCACCGCGACGCGGCTGTTCGCCGCCGCGCTGGCGATCGGCGCGGTCACGGTCGCCGCGCTCGGCCGTTCCGTCCCGCCCGGCGCGAGCGTCCCCGGCCTGCCCGACCTGCCGTACCTGTTCGCCCTGCTCCCGGCCCTGGCCGGCGTGGGGCTCGCCTGGCAGCAGGCGGTGAACGGCCGGGTCGGCGCGGTGGCGGGACCCTTCGCCGCCACCCTGGCCAACTTCACCGTCGGCCTGCTCGCCCTGCTGGTCCTCTCCGCCGCCGTCGTCGCGACCCACGGCCTGCCCCGTGCGTTCCCGACCGCCCCGTGGCTCTACCTCGGCGGCCTCATCGGCGTGGTGTTCATCGCCCTGGCGGCGGTGACCGTCCGCCTGCTCGGCGTGCTTCTGCTCGGCCTCACGTCGGTGGCCGGTCAGCTGGCCGCCTCGGTGGCGCTCGACCTGGCCGCGGGCACGCTGTCCGGCCCGACCGTCGTCGGTTGCGTCATCGTCGCGGCGGCCGTCCTGCTCGCCGCGGTCCGCCCCGGCGGACCGGTTTCCCCGTCCTGACCGAGCGCGCCCCGGCCGGAACCCGGTGTTAGGTTTCGTGACGACATCGAGTGGGGGAGCAGTACCAGTGATCGAGCCGTTGTCGGCGCACGAACCGAAATCCCTCGGCCGCTATCGCTTGCTGGGCGTCCTCGGCGCGGGTGGCATGGGCCGGGTTCTGCTGGCGACGGGTCCGGACGGCCGCTTCGTCGCGATCAAGCAGATCCACGCGACCCTGGTCGACGATCCGGAGTTCCGCGCGCGGTTCGAGCGGGAGATCCGGGTGTCGATGCGGGTCTCCGGCGCGTTCACCGCGGCGGTGATCGACTACGAAGTGTCGGGTCCCGCACCGTGGCTGGCGTCGGTGTTCATTCCCGGTGTGCCGCTGGATCAGGCGGTGCAGACCCACGGTCCGCTACCGGCGCCCGCGCTGCGGACGCTCGCCGCCGGCCTGGCCGCCGCGCTGCACTCGATCCACGGCACCGGCCTCGTCCACCGGGACCTCAAGCCCGCCAACGTGATCCTGGCGGCGGACGGCCCCCGGGTGATCGATTTCGGCATCGCGCAGCCGGACGAGCCGCAGGGCGCGGTGACGCAGACCGGCGCGCTGATCGGCTCGCCCGCCTACATGTCGCCGGAACAGGCCACCGCGCAACAGCTCACACCCGCGTCGGACATCTTCGCGTTCGGTTCGCTGCTCTACATGGCCGCGGTGGGCCAGAGCCCGTTCGCCGCCGCTACCGCGCCCGCCACGCTGTTCACCATCGTGCACCGCGAGCCGGACTACGACCGGGTTCCGGCGGAGGTGCGGGAGCTGGTCGCGGGGTGCCTGCGCAAGGAGCCGTCGGCCCGCCCCACGCCGGCGCAGATACTGGACCATCTCGGCGTGCAGCCGGTCCGGGCGCGGCCGTGGCCGGGGCCGGTGCACGAGCGGATCGCCGATCAGTCCCGGTACCTGTCGCTGCTGGCCTCCGATCCGGACGCGACGCAGATCATCGGTCCCGAAACGCCGGCGCCGACGACCCAGGAACCCGTGGCCGTAGCGCCCCGGCGGCGCGGGCGGCGCGCGATCGTCGCCGCGGCGGCCGTGGTCGGCGTGGTGCTGGTCGCGGGTCTGGCCGCGGTGACGTCGCGCGGCGGCGGTTCCGGGTCGGTGGCCGCGTCGGGCCCGGTGGTGCCGACCGCGACGCTGCCTGCCCTCGCGTCGCTGCGTCCGGTCGACACCTGCCGGTGGTTGCGGCAGGCGCTCGGCGCGGAGTTCCCCGCCGACGTGGCGACCGGTCTCGGGCGGTCCGTCGAGTCCTGGGCCTGGCAGCCGACCGCGGAGTGGGGCTGCGCCGGCAGCGGTGGCGGACCGGCGCTGCGGGTCGACGTCGGGACGGCCCTCGCCGGATTCGCCCCGGCGGGACGCCTGGTCCGCGGCTACGAACTGCTGCGCCGCGGCACCGGCTGCGCCGTCGCCACCGCCGATGCCGAACACCGGTGGGGCGTCGTGGTCGACCCCGGACGAGACCGCTGTGACCTCGCCGAGTACATCCTCGACCGCCTGCTGGCCACCGACCTGACGGCCGTGCCGACGGCCGCGGACGCGGCGCGTTCGCTGGTGTCTGTGGACCCCTGTGCACTACTCGACGGCACCGCCCCGGCGACCGGGCCGGGCCGGGTCGTCTCGGCCCGGTCGTGCGCCTGGCCCGGCGACCGGCCGGTGACCGTCAGCCTGTCGCTGGACTCCCGGCCCGCCTCCTCGGTCACCCGGACGATGCGGGGCACCGAACAGACGTCGGCGGCGGGATGCACGGCACGCTACGTCTTCCGCGACATCGGCGAGCGCTACGAGGAGGTCGTGCGGATCTCGCTGGGCGGCGGCGCCGCCGGGACCGTCTGCGGCGAGGCCGAGGCGATGATCGACGCGGTCATTCCCCGGCTGCCCACCGCGTGACCCGTCACATCTGGCGTCCCGGCGAGCGGCAGTGATACGTTTCGCCACGGAGTTCGAGTTACGGTGTCGCCCCGCGCGCCGATGGGGGGAAGACGCTGTGCGCCGTTCGCGTCGTCTGGTGGTGATCACCGCGCTGGTCTTGGCCGCCGTCGCGGCCTGCGCCGAGCCGGGCATCGACCACGGTGACTATCCGGTCACCCCGCCGTCCGCCGCCTACGACGAGACGCCCGGCCTGTGGCGCGGCACCCTCACCGAGTCGCTGCGGATCGGCGAACGCGTCCTGCGGGCCGACACCATCGATCCCGAACTGACCGACGGCCGCGGCGGCGGCGTCCTGCTGAACCCGCTGGGTCGGGTGTCCGCGATGCTCTCCGGTCCCCAGCAGACCGCGCTGCGCGACTTCGACGTGCTCGCCGGGTTCGGCGCGATCGGCGGCAACGACAAGCGCGCGGACGAGCGGGCCGACAAGTACATCTCGGTGGCCGCGCTGTCCTTCGCCTCGGAGGCGGTCGCCGGAGACGCGGCCCGGGCCATGGCGGCCGCCGATTTCGGCTCCAACACCGACAACCGGCCCTTCGAGCTGCCGGAATACCCCGCGGCCCTGAATCATTGGCGCCCCGGTGTGCCGACGGTCGGCAGCTGGCTGGTGTGGCGCAACCTGGTCTTCCGGGTGGTGGTCAAGGTGACCGAGCCGCGCGAGGACCTGCTCGCCGACCTGCTGAACCGGGTCTACCGGGCCCAGCTGACCGCCATGGACGGCTTCACGCCGACCCCCGCGGCGGACCTGCCCGCCCTGCGCCACGATCCCGAGCACCTGCTGACCCGTTTCGTCACCGTCGGCGAGAAGACCTTCGACCCGATGCGGTTCGCGGTCTACCGCCCCCACGCGTACGCCCTGCTGACCCCGCACCCCGCGACCACCGAACGCGGGTTCACCGACCTCGGCGTGAGCCGGGTCGCGGTCTCGGACAACAAGTTCGGCTATCGCGTGCGGGACGCCGCCGCCGCGGCCGCCCTCCTCGACGACCCGGGCACCCTGCTGCTCGGGTCGATCGCCACCGACCCGATGCCCGGCGTCGGCGGGCTGCCCGCGGTGCGCTGTCGCCGGGCGCAGCGGCCGAGCGTGTCCGCGCTCGAGGCGCGGCGGTTCAGCTGCCGCATGGCGGTGGACGACCTGGTCGTCGAGGTGTTCAGCAACGACGAGACCGATGTGCGCAGGCTCGCCGCCGCGCAGTACGCGGTCATGACGGCAGCGCGGTAGGGGGACCGATGAAACCACTGGCTCCTGGCGATCCGGCGACCCTGGGCCGCTTCCGCATCCTCGCGGTCGTCGGCCGGGGCGGCATGGGCCGGGTCCTGCTCGGCCAGGCGCCCGACGGCAGGCTCGTCGCCGTCAAGCAGATCGACGCGCACCTGACCGGCGACGCGGAGTTCGCCGCGCGATTCCGCCGCGAGGTCGCCGCCTCGCAGAAGGTCACCGGCGCCTACACCGCGGGCGTGGTCGACCACGACGCCGAGGCCGAGCATCCCTGGCTGGCCTCGGAATACATCGCGGGACCCGCGCTCGGGGACATGATCACCGCCTACGGCGGGCTCTCGCTGAGCGGCCTCAAGCTGCTGGCGACCGGCCTGGCCATGGCGTTGCAGGAGATCCACCGGACCGGCCTCGTCCACCGGGATCTCAAGCCGAGCAACGTCCTGCTGACCAACGAGGGCCCGCGCGTCATCGATTTCGGCATCGCCCGCGCGCTCGAGGAGGACACCCAGCTCACCGCGACCGGCACGGTGATCGGTTCCCCGGCCTACATGTCGCCCGAGCAGGCGGAATGCCTGCCGCTCGGACCGGCCTCGGACGTGTTCTCGGTCGGCGCGATCCTGGCCTTCGCCGCGACGGGAATCAGCCCGTTCCACGGTGTCTCGACGCCGCAGACGCTGTACAACGTGCTCTACCAGGAGCCGCGGCTCGGCGAGATGCCCGAACCGGTCCGCGCGATCGTGCTGCGCTGCCTGGCCAAGGACCCCGAGGCCCGGCCCACCCCCGCCGAGCTGCTCGACGCGGCGCAGGCCATTCCGGCCGAGCCGGTCTGGCCGGTGCGCATCCGCAAGCGGATCGCCGAGTTCCGGGACGCGGCGGCAGGCTGGGCGGCGGGGGTCGCGGCCTACGACGCCGAACCGGGGCCCGCGGCGCCCGCGCCCCGCTGGTGGCGGACGGGCAGGCCGATCGCCGCGGCCGCGCTCGTCGCGCTGCTCGGCATCGGCGCGACCCTGGTGTGGGGCACCGGCATCGACGGTCACGCCACCGCCATGACGGAACCGGCGCTGCGCCTCACCCCGGCCGAGGCCAGGGAACTCGACCTCTGCGCGCTGGTCGCGCCGGACGTGCTCGGCGAGATGGGCGAGGCCACCGGCTCGCTGCGCGATCGGGTGATCACCACCGGCGGCTGCTCGAACTCCTACCTCGATCCGTCGGGCAAGTCGGTCAGCTACCAGGTGTCGACCTACATGGGCGCCTCGGTGGACGACATCTACGACCCGATGGGCAGCGCCATCGCCTGGATGCCGGTCCTCGGCTCGGCCGCGGAGTCCCGATACTGCAGCCGGGCCGTGGTCGCCCAGAGCGGCACGCCGATGTCGATCCAGGTGCAGACCTCGGTGGATCAGGGCAATTCGTGCCCGCAGGCCGAGCGCGCGCTCGCCGCGGTCGTCCGCCGCCTCACGGTGAATCCGCCGCTGCGGAAGCTGCCCGCGAACTCGATCTTCCGCCTCGACGTCTGCGCGCTCGTGAAACACGCCGCCGACACCGTGGCCGGTGACCCGGCGCGGCGCAGGACGGACGGGCCCATCCGGTGCCGGATCGACGGCCGCGACGCCGAGGTCGACGTCGAACTGGTCACCAAGCTGCGGCCGGACCGGGACACCAAGTCCTACGAGGAGGTCCGGGTCGGCGACTTCGCCGCCTACATCGACGGCCGCGACGCCCGGTACTGCTCGGTCAGCCTGCTGCACCGGCCCGCCGAGTCGTTCAACGCCGACCAGGTGAGCGTGGTGGTGCGCCAGTCCCGCGCGTCGCAGGTCGCCCCGTGCGACGCCGCGATCTCCCTGCTCACCTCCGTCGCCAGGGAGCTGCCGAAACCATGACCTCCGCCGACACCACGATCTCCTTCGGGCGCTACCGCCTGCTCGGGCCGATCGATCCCGCGGGCGCGGGTGACCTGCTCGGCGTCGCCCCGGACAACAGCCTGGTCCTGCTGCGCCTGTCCGATCCCGGCGCCGCGGCCGCCGACGACTTCCGTCTCCGCTTCCGGCACAGCGCGATCGCGGGCATGCGGGTCGGTGGCGCGGGCAACGCGGCGGTCCTCGACCTGGACTCGGACGCCGAGCAGCCCTGGCTCGCCACGCAGTTCGTGCCGTCGGCCGCCCTGGCGGACGTGATCGCGGCCGGCGGGGCGCTCGAACCCGCCGCGGTGCGGGCGCTGGCGGCCGGCTGCGCGGCGGCGCTCGCGGGGGTCCACGCGACCGGGCTGGTCCATCGCGATCTCCGCCCGGACACGGTGACCCTGACCGCCGACGGTGTCCGGCTCGGCCCGCCCGGCGTGATCCCGGCGGGGCACGGAACCCCGGCGGGCCCACCCGATTTCCTCGCGCCCGAACAGGCCATGGGCCTCGAGACCGGGGCGGCCGCGGACATCTTCGCCCTCGGCTCCCTCCTGGTCTTCGCCGCCTCCGGTCACGCGCCCTTCGGCGCGCCCTCGGTGCCGTACACGCTGTTCAACATCGCCCAGCGCGACCCCGACCTGACCGGCGTCCCCGACGAAATGCGCGAACTGGTCCTCGGCTGCCTGCGCAAGGACCCGGCGGCCAGGCCGACACCCGCGCAGATCCTCGACTACGTCGGCGCCGCGCCCGCCCTGCCGCCGTGGCCCGAGCGCGCGCTGACGCTCA
>NZ_BAGK01000005.1 GCF_000308795.1 Nocardia thailandica NBRC 100428
AACCGGGGACGCCGCCGCCCGCGAGCCCGTGCGCCGCGACCGCGACGGCCGCAACGAGGGACCCGCTCGCGCCGCCGCGCACCGCGTTTCCGGCGGGCGCAGGCCCGGGTGTGCGTGCCCGGCCGTGACCCGGCCTCACGCCGGGTCACCCGCGCCGGGTCCACCGCACATCGCCGGAACGCTCAGTGCACGCCGAGGCGCGCGAGGGTGTCGGCCTCGATGCTGGACAGCTCGGTCGAGATGGAGGTGTGGACGGCCCGCCTGCGCTGCACCGGCAGCTGCTCGGCGGTGCGCACGGCGACGCCGAGGTCGTCCAGGCGCGAACGCGTGCCCGCGACGAACTTCGCGACGTCGGGGTCCTTGGGCTTGTCGGCCGCGATCTTGTCCAGCGCCGTTCCGGTGTTGGCGATGCGCGCCTGCAGGCGGGCGCCGTGCCCCGCGAACTCGCCGAGCTGGTCGAGGCCGATGCCGAGCGACTGGGCGCGGCGCGCGTCGAGCTGGCCGCGGATCAGCGTCGCGCCCCGGTAGGCCAGCGGCGCGAGCACCGGGATCAGCACCCGGGCCACGCCGATGTACTTGCGGATCTGGCCCGGGGAGAAAACGTCGCGGTCGGCCTTCTTGGCCAGCGACAGCTGGGCCTTCTCCTCCGCGTGCAGCGCCGCGATCTGGGCCTTGGCGACCTTGGCGTCCGTGCGCGCCTGCGCCTTGGCGGCGCGGCGGCTGGTCCGCTCACCCGCCTTGGCGGCCTTACGGTCGTTCTTGGCACTCAGCTTGGCCTCCATGGCGGCCTTGTGCTTGAGCGCCTTGGCCTCGGCACGGCGGCTGGGACGCCGTGCGCGCTTGCTGAACAACCCCATGGGTTCGGCCCTCCGTGATGCTCATCGTCATGAGGGCAGCGTCATCGCCTCCGCGAGGCTGCCTCAGGTCCTAAGCGTAGTGGGATGAGGGTAGCGATTGGGCATTGTGTCGGGGGGAGGGACCATACTGCTTGCGTGCGTGCAGGCTCCGAAGACATCCACCGTGCTGTGCCCGGCAGTGCCGCGCGCCCTGCGTATCTCGATGCGCGGTCGCTGATCGGGTGCCGTCACCGGCTCCATCTGGATGCCCTGCATCCCGAGGTCATCGCCGAGGTCCGCGAGGACGCGGGCGTGCTGCAGCGACGCGAAGCCGCGCACGCGCACCGCCTGCGGGTCCGCGACGAACTGGTCGCCGCCGCCCCCGACCTGTGGACGATCGTCCCCGCCGACCTGCCCGCCGCCGCGAAGGTCGCCGCCACCATGGAGGCGCTCGACTCGGGCGCGCCGCGGGTCTGGGGCGGGCTGCTGCCGCAGGAGCCCGACACGGGCCGCCGCGGCGGCTCCGAGGTCCTGCTGCGCGACGCCGACCGCGGCGGCTACATCCCGGTCATCGTGGTCAACCACAAGGTCACCGACCCCCGAAGGCCCGACCCCGCCGACTTCCACCCGACGACGTCGGACCTGTTCGAGTGGTCGCCCCGCAAGGACCGGACGGTCAAGCTGCGCCCGCAGCCGCGCGACCAGCAGCGCCTCGCCCACCTGTACCGGATGCTCCAGCGGCACGGCCTGGCCAGTCCGTCCCTGGTCGGCGGGGTGATCGGTCTCGCCTTCGACCGCATCCTCGTCCACGACCTGACCACGACCCTGGCCGACTACGACCAGCGCTACGCCGACCGCATCGCGGTCGTGCGCGGCGAACTGCCGACCCAGCCGTCGAAGGTGCCCGAGTGCAGGCAGTGTCCGTGGTGGAGCCGCGGGGTCGAGGGCGGTCCGAGCTGCGAGGGCACCCTGGCCGAGATGCGGGACGTCAGCCTGGTCGCGCCCGGCTCGCGGGCCGACGTGCTGCGCGTGCACGGCGTCCAGACGGTCGACGACCTCGCCGCCTGGGTGGGCGACGACCCCGAGGACTGGCAGCACGGCCCGTTCGCCGAGACCGTGGTCACCGCCCGCGCCTGGATCCAGGGCGCGCCCCTGGTCCGCCGCGTCGAGCGGGTGCGGGTGCGCCGCGCCGACGTGGAGGTCGACGTCGACCTGGAGAGCTACCAGGAGGAGGGCGCCTACCTGTGGGGCACCCTGCTCGACGGGGTCTACCGCCCCTTCGTCACCTGGGACCCGCTGCCCACCGAGGACGAGGGCCGCTCGTTCGCCGAATTCTGGACCTGGCTCATGGACGTGCGCGACACGGCCAAGGCCGCGGGCCGCACCTTCGCCGCCTACTGCTATTCGCGGACCGCCGAGGACAAGTGGCTCTACGAGTCGGCCCGGCGGTTCGCGGGCCGACCCGGTGTCCCCACCCACGAACAGGTGCGCGCCTTCGTCGACTCCCCGGACTGGGTCGACATGTTCCAGGCCGTCACCGACCACTTCATCTGCCCGAACGGCAAGGGTCTGAAGAAGATCGCCCCCGTCGCCGGCTTCGGCTGGCGCGACCCGGAGGCCAACGGCGAGGCGTCGATGAGCTGGTACCGCCGCGCGGTCGGCTACGACGACGGCCTGATCGACCTGTCCCAGCGGGCCCGGCTGCTCGAGTACAACGAGGACGACGTCCAGGCCACCATGGTGCTGCGCAACTGGATGACCGACCGGGCCGACCTGGAGGTTCCCTCGATGGCCGACTTCGTCACCGGCGGGTCCGGCGTGGCCTGATCGCAGCGGGGGTACTCGGGAGCGCCGCCCGCGGGCACGGTAATACCATCGGGCTCGTGACAGAGCACGTCGAGAATCTCGAGTTCCAGGCCGAAACCCATCAGCTGCTCGAACTGATGATCCACTCGGTCTACTCCAACAAAGACACGTTCCTGCGCGAGCTGATCTCGAACGCTTCCGACGCCTTGGACAAGCTCAAGCTCGCCGCGTTCCAGGACAAGGACCTCTCGGTCGACACCTCCGACCTGCACATCGAGCTGGAGGTCGACGGCGACGCGCGCACGCTGACCGTGCGCGACAACGGCATCGGCATGTCCCGCGCCGAGGTGGTCGACCTGATCGGCACCCTGGCCAAGTCCGGCACCGCCGAGCTGCGCCGTCAGCTGGCCGACGCGAAGTCCGAAGCCGCCGCCGAGGAGCTCATCGGCCAGTTCGGTATCGGCTTCTACTCGACCTTCATGGTCGCCGACCACGTCACCCTGACCACCCGCAAGGCGGGCGAGACCGAGGGCACCCGCTGGCAGGCCGCGGCCGGCTCGTCGACCTACGCGATCGAGACCGTCGCCGACGCCCCGCAGGGCACCGCGGTCACGCTGACGCTGAAGCCGGCCGACGCCGAGGATCACCTCTTCGATTACACGCAGGAATGGAAGCTGCGCGAGATCGTCAAGAAGTACTCCGATTTCATCGCCTACCCGGTGCGCATGCAGGTCGAGCGCACGGTCACCGAGGGGGAGGGCGAGGAGAAGACCGAGAAGACCATCGTCGAGGAGCAAACCCTCAACTCCCAGAAGGCGCTGTGGACCCGCCCCAAGAGCGAGGTCACCGACGAGGAGTACAAGGAGTTCTACCGCCACGTCAGCCACGCCTGGGACGATCCGCTCGAGATCATCCCGCTCAAGGCCGAGGGCACCTTCGAATACCAGGCCCTGCTGTTCCTGCCCTCGCACGCGCCGTTCGACCTGTTCACCCGCGAGCACAAGCGCGGCGTGCAGCTCTACGTGCGCCGGGTGTTCATCATGGACAACTGCGAAGAGCTGATGCCGGAGTACCTGCGCTTCGTCAAGGGTGTGGTCGACGCGCAGGACCTCTCGCTCAACGTCTCCCGCGAGATCCTCCAGCAGGACCGCCAGATCCAGATGATCCGCAAGCGCCTCGTCCGCAAGGTGCTCTCCACGATCAAGGACCTGCAGGGCGCCGAGGACCAGTCGAAGTACCAGACCTTCTGGACCGAGTTCGGCCGCGTCCTCAAGGAGGGCCTGCTCTCCGACACCGACAACCGCGACACCATCCTCGCGGTGTCCTCCTTCGCCTCGACGGCCTCCGACAGCGAACTCACCACCCTGGCCCAGTACGTCGAGCGGATGCCCGAGGGCCAGGACGCGATCTACTACATGACCGGCGAGAGCCGTCAGCAGATCGAGAACTCCCCGCACCTCGAGGCGTTCCGCGCCAAGGGTCGCGAGGTCCTCGTGCTCACCGACCCGGTCGACGAGATGTGGGTCGGCTCGGTGCCGGAGTTCGAGGGCAAGCGGTTCCAGTCCATCGCCAAGGGCGAGGTCGACCTGGAGACCGAGGAGGAGAAGAAGGAGACCGAGGCGCTGCGCGAGCAGCAGGACAAGGACTTCGCCGAGCTGATCGAATGGCTGGGCAAGACCCTGGACGAATCAGTCAAGGAGGTCCGTCTGACCAACCGTCTGACCACCTCCCCGGCCTGCCTCGTCGGTGACGTCTTCGACTTCACCCCGATGCTCGAGCGCATGTACCGGGCCTCGGGCCAGGCGCTGCCGGAGAGCAAGCGGATCCTCGAGCTCAACCCGACCCACCCGCTGGTGACCGGCCTGCGCGACGCCTACGACGCGCGCAAGCCCGACGCCGACGAGGGCAAGGTGCCCGAGCTGACCGAGACGGCCGAACTGCTCTACGGCACCGCCGTGCTCGCCGAGGGCGGCGAACTGAAGGACCCGGCCCGGTTCGCCCAGATCCTGGCCGACCGCCTCACCCGGACCCTCTGAGTCGCGCGTGCCCTGCCGCGCCGCCGCGCGCGGCAGGGCACGATTCCGGCGGCGCCGCACCGCCTTTCATCAGGCATTCCCGTCAATCGGGTCGCATCGGTTCGCGCGCTGCGGGACAGTTCTCGTATGGGGGCCGATACGGGACACGACGGCGGTCACGCCATCCGCCGGGCACGACAGGGCGACTACGACCGGCTGGCCGGCATCGTCGACGACTGGTGGGGCCGCTCCGCGCTGCCGAGCCTGCCCCGGCTCTTCCTCGATCACTTCCACGACACGAGCCTGGTCGCCACCGACGGGAGCGGGATCTCCGGCTTCCTGGTCGGCTTCCTGTCCCCGGCGCAGGCCGAGGAGGCCTACATCCACTTCGTCGCGGTGCGGCCCGACGCGCGCAAGAGCGGGCTCGGCCGCACGCTGTACGGGGAGTTCTTCGGCATCGCCCGCGCGCGGGGCAGGCGCGTGGTCAAGGCGATCACCGTGCCGATGAACTACACCTCGATCGATTTCCACCGCAGTCTCGGATTCACGGTCACCGGGCCGGTCCCGGACTATAACGGGCCGGGCAACGCCCTGGTCACCTTCGAGCGGCGGATCTGACCGCCTAACCTCTATCGGGCAGGAAGACGGATGAGGGCAGGGAGGAACGCAGTCGTGTCCGCTGATCCGATGGCGACGGCGCAGGTCTGGGACCTGGTGGCCGACGGATACGCCCGGCACGCCGCGACCGTGCTCGCGCCCTTCGCCGAGCACGCGCTGGAATGCGCCTCGCTGCCGCCGGGCGCGGAGATCGCCGACATCGGCGCGGGCACCGGCCTGCTCGGCCTGGCCGCCGCCGAGCGCGGCGCCCGCGTGCGCGCCATCGACATCTCTCCGGCCATGGTCGCCGAACTCCGCGCCCGCGCCGCCGCGCTCGGGCTCGACATCGTCGCCGAGGTCGCCGACGGGCAGGACCTGCCGCTGCCCGACGCCTCCGTCGACGCCGCGTTCTCGCTGTTCGGCCTCATGTTCTTCCCGGACCGGGCGCGCGGGTTCGCCGAGCTGCGCCGGGTGCTGCGGCCCGGCGGCCTCGCCGTGGTCACGAGCTGGGCGCCCGCCGCCGAGTCCTCGCTCATGCGGGCGCTGTTCGGCGCGCTGGCCGCGGGCGAGCCGAGGGCGGCCCTGCCGCAGCCGAATCTGCTCAACCTGGAGAACCCCGAGGTGTTCCACAGCGAGATGCGCGCCGCGGGCTTCGGTGGCGTCGTCATCCAGCGCTACACCGTCGAGGTGGCCTTCCCCGACGCGGGCAGCCTGTGGGAATCGCTCACCGCGAGCAGCGCCCCCCTCACGCTCGTGCGGCAACAGGTGGGCGAGTGGGAGTGGCAGCGGCGCACCGCGCGGGCGCTCGACCACCTGGAGCAGGCCTACCGGCCGAACACGCCCCTGTCGACCACGGCCGCTGTTCGGCATC
>NZ_BAGK01000004.1 GCF_000308795.1 Nocardia thailandica NBRC 100428
GCGCGGCGAGCCCGAGTACGGTCGCGCCCGCGCCGTCGGCGAGGGCGCGGGCCAGGCCCGCCCAGGTGCCCCCGACCGCCCCGCTGACCGCCCAGGCCAGCACCACCCCGGCCGCGGCG
Source organism: Nocardia thailandica NBRC 100428 (assembly GCF_000308795.1). Taxonomy (GTDB): domain Bacteria; phylum Actinomycetota; class Actinomycetes; order Mycobacteriales; family Mycobacteriaceae; genus Nocardia; species Nocardia thailandica. Next base: position 120 of record NZ_BAGK01000004.1, read on the forward strand.
GCCGCGGCCGGGGGAGCGAGGGTGCGCCAGGCGGGGGCGGCGACGGGCGCCGCGCCCCGGTTCCCCCCGCCCGCCACTAGGACCGCTTGCCGGAACGGCCGACCAGCAGCGCGAACGCCAGGCCCGCGCCGAACAGCACGACACCGCCCGCGATGAACAGCCACACCGGCACGCCGCCGTCGTCGTCCGCGCCGGCCGCCCTGTCCTCGCCGGGCTTGGGGCCCGGGGTGCCGTGACCCTCCTTGCTCAGCGTGAAGGTGCGGGTGCCGCGGACGGGATGACCGTCGGCGGAGGTCACCCGGTAGGCGATCGTGTACACGCCGACGGGCCCGAGCTCGCCGAGTTCCACCGAGACCGTCCGGCCGTCCACCACGGGCGCGCCCTTGGACCACAGGTGCCCGTCCGGGCCGACCACCGTCAGCGACGGGAAGTTCTGCTGCAGTTCCTCGTTGAAGGTGACGGCGGCGCGGGCCGGGCCGACCTCGACGGTCGACCCGTCCTCGGGGGTGCTGCCGGTCACCGCGGAATGCGCCGAGGCGGCGCCCGCCCCGGTGAGCACGCCCGCCAGCAGGGTCAGCGCGGCGAGCAGGCCGCCGAAGAGCGTGCGCATCACGACCTCCTGGCCCGCAGCGCGTTGCCGAGACCGAGCGCGACGCCGAAGATGCCGAGCGCCAGGCCGATTCCGCCGAGCCAGCGGGCGACCGAGTCGTCGCCCTCGTCCTCGGCGCCGGAGTCGGAGCCGGAGCCGACCTGGTGGCCCTTCTCGTCGCCGCCGGTGCCCGCCGCCAGCGTCAGGGTGGGCGCGGGGTGTTCGGGTTCCTCGCCGCCGGTGGTGGCCTGGTCCCAGGCGACGACCTTGCCGTCGCTGTAGGTCTGCCGGGCGGGGAACGTCACCGAACCCTGCTGGGGCAGGGGGCCGATGGACAGTACGAATCGCTGGAACTGGCCGGGCCGCACGCCCGCGTTGCCGGGCTCGGCGGTCCAGGTCACCGTGGTGACCTCGCCCTTGTCGTTGCGGTCGAGCTTCTCCGCCCAGCCGGGCATCGGTTCGGTGCGCACGCTTTTCAGGTTGGGCACGGTGACGCTGAGCGCGGTGGTGGCGGCGGTCTCGGATTCGGTGGGCACCTTGAAGGTGGCGACGGTGTATTTGCCCTGGGTGGCGCCGGGCGCCTCCACCGTGACGTGGGCGGCGGCGGTGCCGCCCGCGGCGAGGACCAGCGCGGCGCCGAGCGCCGCGGTCGCGCCGCCGCGCGTGATGAGGTTGTACATCGAGAGGCTTTCTGTCCGAAGAAGTGTCGGTGTCCGGGGGATCAGGCCGGGACCGGCGGTGCGCGCGGGGGATGCGCGCCGATCGGACGGAAGGCGGAAAGGGGCGCGGCGTAGCGGGTCCGGGGCGCCCGCCGGGCGCCGAGGGGCGGGACGGGTGCGCTGAGCACGGCCCGCACGACCGACGAGACCAGCAGGTACAGCCGCTCGGCGGCGAGGATCGCGCCCGCGCAGAGCGCGGTGGCCAGCAGGTGCGCCGCGGTCATCGCGGCCGAGGGCCGGTGCAGCAACTCACCGAGCACCGCGCCGCCGCGATGATGGCCGAGTACCCCGGACAGAGCCAGATGC
>NZ_BAGK01000003.1 GCF_000308795.1 Nocardia thailandica NBRC 100428
GCCGCGGGCGTGTGGTTCGCCGCCGAACTCGTCGTCCTCGCCGGGGACGCGGCCGACATCGTCGGCGTCCCGGTCACCGACCTGGCCCCGTCCGATTTCGGGACCTTCCTGATCCATCTCAGCGGCGGCCAGATCGGGCTGGCGATCCTCGCCGCCACCGCGGCGATCGCCTGCTACAGCGCGCTGTCGTTCCGCAGGCCCGCCACCGCCTCCCCCGATCTGGTGCTGATCTTCGCGGCGGTGGCGCTGGCGTTGCGCCCGGTCACCGGGCACATGTCCCAGCAGGCGCTCGGCTCGGTGCTCGCCGCGGTGCACGCGCTGGCCGCCGCCTGCTGGTTCGGCCTGCTGATCGCCATGGCCCTCGTCCTGCGTACCCGCGGCGACTGGGCCGCCGCCCTGCCGCGCTATTCGGGCCTCGCCGCGCCGCTCATCGTGCTGCTCGCCGCGTCCGGCCTGATCAACGGCCTCATCCGGGCCGACGGACCGGCGGGCCTGCTGCGCACCGGCTACGGCCACATCCTGCTGGCCAAACTGGCCGTGCTGCTCGTCCTCGCCGGGCTGGGCTGGTGGTGGCGGCGGCACTGGGTCCCCCGCACCCGCGACCACCGCGGCACGGCCGAGGATTCCCTGCGCAACGCGGTGGTCGAGCTGACCGTGATGGGGGTGGCCTTCGGCCTGGCCGCCGCCCTGGCTGTGACGGCCTGACGGTCGCGCACGCTAGGGTCGCTCCTATGACGGAAGTGAGGATCGTCGAGGACTGTGCCGCTTCGGCGGAGACCGCCTGGGCGTACGTGAACGACTACCGCAATCTCTCGAGTTTCCTCTACGGGATCGAATCCTTCGTCCCGGTCACCGAGCAGACCGAGGGACTCGGCGCGACCTTCGACGGCGACATGAAGCTCGGACCCGCCTCGCTGAAGTCGCGGATCGAGGTCGTGCGGTGGGAGCCGAACCGCGCGATCGGGGTGAAGTCCATCAAGGGTTTCCAGGTGGAATCGACGTTCCTGTTCTATCCCAAGGGTCCGGACCTGTGCACGATCGACGCCGTGATCGACTTCAACACCGGTAGCGGCATCACCGGCAAGGTGCTCGGCAAGACCATCGAACCGTTCGTGAAGATCGCCGTGAAGCACACCACAGAACACCTGATCGCGCAGATCACAGATGTGCACAACAGCGGACGGGCCTGACAGAATCGGGCCATGACCGAGTCAGCGAATGTAGTGGCCACCGCCGATCTGGCCGACGAGATCGGCCCCGAGATCCGCAGCTGCGACACGCAGTTCCTCCAGTTCGGCGGGCGTGAGGCGTTCGCCGGGCCGATCGTCACGATCCGCTGCTTCCAGGACAACCTGCTGGTGAAGCAGACCCTGAGCGAGCCGGGCGAGGGCCGGGTGCTGGTCGTCGACGGCGGCGCGAGCATCCACACCGCCCTGGTCGGCGACATCATCGCCGGTCGCGGCGTCGACAACGGCTGGGCGGGCGTCATCGTCAACGGCGCGGTCCGCGACTCCGCCATCCTGCGCACCCTCGACATCGGCGTGAAGGCGCTGGGCACCAACCCGCGCAAGAGCACCCAGACCGGCAGCGGCGAGAAGGACGTGCCGGTCGAGTTCGGCGGGGTGACCTTCAACCCCGGCGAGATGGTCTACAGCGACCACGACGGCGTCGTCGTCCGCTGATCGGTCGCGGCGGTCGCCGCGAATTCTCGGCTTCGTGACCTCGCGGCCGAGGACCGATACCGCGCCTTCGGCGTTACGTGTCGGTCCTCGGCCGCGAGCCGTCGAACGGCCCGAACCGGACCCCCTGCGCCCCTGTGTGACACGTCACCACGATGCGATTCCTGTCCTCGCTGTCGGAAATCGGACATCCCAAACCGCTGGTGTGGCGAGTGGATGTTGTTGCGCCTATTGTGATTCGCGGAGTGGACTGGTTCTGGACTTCCGGTCGGGTCGGGCGCCCCGAGATAGCGAGTTACTTCCGTTAACTCGCTATGCACAGGGCGGACATCTGGCAGGTCCAGTATCTGAACGGCACTTATCGGGGTTTGCTCTCAATAGGTGAGCAAGTTTGGACTGGAGCAGTATGCGGTTGAAGAAGATTGTCGCGGGCCTGGGCGCGTCCGCGGCGATGGTGTCCGGTTTGATGGTCGGCGGCACGGCCACCGCCACCGCGGCGCCGGGGGGATGCCCGAGCCTCTACGTGGTCGCCATCCCCGGCACCTGGGAAACCGGACACGACAAGACACCCGGCCCCGGCATGCTGTCGGGCGTGACCAACGGCCTCGGCAGCCGGACCGAAGTCGACTACGTGACCTACGCCGCCACCGCCTTCCCCTGGGAGGGCGATGTCTACGGCAACTCCAAGAAGGAAGCGGTGAACACCGCGCGCGGCCTCATCGCCGCCAAGGCCGCCGCCTGCGGCGCGACCCAGATCGCGCTCGTCGGCTACAGCCAGGGCGCCGACGCCGCGGGCGACCTGGCCGCCGAGATCGGCACCGGCCTCAGCGTGATCACCCCCGACCGCGTCGCCGGCGTCGGCCTCATCTCCGACCCGCGCCGCTCCCCCACCGACATCCAGGTCGGCCCGATCGCTCCGGGCGCAGGCGCGGGCGGCGCCCGCCCCGGCGGCTTCGGCTGGATCAGCGACCGGGTCCGCACCATCTGCGCGGTCGACGACCTCTACTGCGCCACCGCCACCGACGACTTCGTCACCCGGTTCGCTGGCTTCCTCGCCCAGAGCTCGGACGCCAACCCGGCCAACATGTGGCGCTACCAGATCGAAGCGGGCGCCATCATCAGCGACCTGATGGCCCACGGCGGCATGCCGACCCTGCAGTCCCAGCTGTCCGACGCCGCCAACCAGCAGCGGGCCAAGGACCTCGAACGCTTCTACCGCTCGCAGGCCCACACCCTCTACGGCAGCTACGGCGTCGGCGGCGGCCAGACCGCGATCAGCTGGATGCACAACTGGATCGACGGCATGGACTGAGCTATTGGAGCGCTGGCGCGCTCGAGTCGCGGCCCTTTGTGCCCCGACGAAAAGAATCCCGATCCTCGCGGCTGCGCCGCATGGGGTCGGGATTCTTTTCGTCGGGGCGGCCGCGACCGCCGCTGCGCGGCGGGGCCTCCTCGGGGTCGGCCCGTCGTGGCGGGGTTCCAGGACGACCGGCCGTCGTGGCGGGTCCA
>NZ_BAGK01000002.1 GCF_000308795.1 Nocardia thailandica NBRC 100428
GCCGCTGCGCGCCACCGTCCAGATCCGCCGGATCGACCCGTGGTCGACCCTGAAGATCACGCTGGTGATCAGCGTCGCGCTGTTCTTCGTGTGGATGCTGGCCGTCGGCCTGCTCTACATCGTGCTGGCGGGAATGGGCGTCTGGGAGCGGCTCGACACCACCCTGGGCGACATGATGAACCCGGACGGCGGTTCGCAGAGCCTCATCGACGCGGGCACGGTCTTCGGCTACGCCGGCGTGATCGGGCTGATCAACGTCGTGCTGTTCACCGCGCTGGCCACGGTCGGCGTGTTCATCTACAACCAGTGCTGCGATCTGGTCGGCGGGATCCAGGTGACCCTGGCCGACCCCGACTAGCGGCTCCTGTTCCGCACCTGCGGCCGGTCATCCCGAAAAGGGCTCTGACCGGCCGTTTTGGTTATCCCGGCAGCGGTAGGGTAACCTCGTGTCTCGTTGCGGTGCACTGCTTCGGCAGGGATCGAAACACCTTCACGGGCCTATAGCTCAGGCGGTTAGAGCGCTTCGCTGATAACGAAGAGGTCGGAGGTTCAAGTCCTCCTAGGCCCACTCCCGAACATTCACAGTAGGGTGGGAACCATGAAGATTATCCTCACGGTTGGTGTCGTAGTCGCGGTTCTCATCGGTATCACCAAGCTGCGCAAGCGTGACGACGCCGATCTGTGGCACGAGGTGACCACCCGCTGACCTTCGGGTCACCACCCCAAGGGGCCTTAGCTCAATTGGCAGAGCACTGCCTTTGCAAGGCAGGGGTTAGGGGTTCGATTCCCCTAGGCTCCACTTCCTCTTCTTCCCCGGTGCCGCTCACCGGGTGAAAGTTCCCAGCCCGTTCTGATCGAAGTACTCGAGTCGGACGGTGTTCCCCGCGAAATCCGCGCGCGAGATCGTGCCCGGTGGCGCGTTCTCCGATTGCAGGTCGAAGACGAACGTGTCGCCGTCCCAGTGGCGCAGCGGATAGCGCATTCCCTTCGGCCCGAGCACGAGGACGAGCGCGCCGCCTTCCTCGGTGATCGTGGCGGGTCCCCAATAGTTGTTGGCGTAGGTGCCCGCGTAGGCCGGGAGCGGCTGCGCCGGGGCGGGATTCGCCGGTGGCTGCTTGCCGACCAGCTCGCCCTCGGGCGCGCTCAGCGAGGCGAACACCGGCTTGAAGAGCGCCCGCCAGTCCTGCTGGATGGACCCGAACTGCACCAGGTCGGCGAATTCGGCGGCGAGGATCTCCGGCACGCCGATCGGGGCGGCGTTGGTCAGCACGACGATGCCCACGTTCGCTGACGGGATGACGTGGAAGGTGGTCGCCGCGCCCAGGGTGAAGGCGCCCGAATGGCTGTAGGCCGTGCGGCCGGCCGACGAGGAGGAGACGTTGAAACCGAAGCCGTAGCCGCCGGAGCGGGCCGTCGGGGCCTGGGCGGGGTTGGAGATCACCTGGGTGGTGATCGCGGGCGTGAGGGCCTCCTCGGGGGCGATGACGCCGCCGGGGAAGCGGCCGCCGTCGAGCATCAGCGCCAGCCAGCGGGCCATGTCGTCGATCGAGGAGCTCGCCCCGCCCGCCGGGGACTGGGCGTCGGCGTCGCGGACGTAGCGGGGCTCCCAGCGGCCGTCGACCAGGACGTGCGGTTCGGCGCGATCGGCGCGGGATTCGAAGTCGGCGAAGCGGGAGCTGGTCGAGGTCATGCCGAGCGGGCCGTAGAGCACCTGCTCCGAGAGGGTCTCCCACGGCACGCCTGCGGCCGTCGCCACCGCCTCCGCGGCGGCCGTGAGGCCGAAGTTCGTGTAGTGGTAGCTGATCCGGAACGGGTCGAGCGGCTCCTGGCGCAGCTTGTCCAGGACCTGGGCGCGGTCGTAGCCGAGGTCCTCCAGCCGGTCGCCCGCGTGCTCGGGCAGGCCGCTGCGGTGGGAGAACAGGTCGCCGATGGTGACGTTGGCGGTGACGTAGGGGTCGGCGAGGGCGAAGGACGGCAGCTTCTGGACGACCGGGGTCTCCCAGCCGACGGTGCCCGCGCCGACCTCGTGCGCGACCACGGTCGCCGCCAGCGACTTCGACACCGAGGCGAGCTGGAACACCGTGCCGGTGTCGACCTTCTCGTCGCCGCCCGCGCGGCGCACCCCGAAGCCCTTCGCGTACACCGGTTTCCCGTCGTGCACGACGGCTACCGCCATGCCCGGGATGTGGGTCTGGTCCATCAGCGACCGGACGAGGCCGTCGAGCTGACCGACGGCGTCGGCGACCGCGTCGTCGGGCAGGGGCACGCCGGCCGCCTCGTTCGGGGGAGCGGAGGCCGCGGAGGCCGCGGAGGCCGTCGAGGGCGGTGCCGTGCTGTCGGGTGAGTCGTCGCCGCACGCGGTGACCAGCGCGAACGCCGTGATCACAGCGATCGTGAGCCTGCCGGGGCGGGGCACCATCGCTCGACCCTATGCCCGCGCCCGACCGCGGGAAACCCCGCGTCGCCCACCGGATGCGCAGCTGCGGCCGGACCGTGACCGGTCCGCAACGACTAGCGTGCAGGAGTGGAATTCGTCTTCGATCATCTGCTCCGCGGCCCGGCCGACGCGCCCGCGCCCACCGGAGTCGACGGGGTGTGGGACCGATATCGCGCGGTGGCGGGCCGGTTCGCGGGAACCGTCGACGACGCGGCCGCCGCGGGGTTCGCCGCCGACCGGCTCGGCTTCGCCTTCCTGCCCGGCTACCAGGCCGCGCTGCGCGCGCTGCTGCCCGGCCTCGACCCCGGCGCGCTGGTGTCGATGCTGGCGACCGAGCAGGGCGGCGGCCACCCGGCGGCGATCGCGACCACCCTCACCGAGACCGCGGACGGCTGGCGCGTCACCGGCACGAAATCCTTTGCCACGCTCGGTGACCGGGCGGACCGGTTCGTGGTGGTGGCGAGCACCGGCGCCGGACCGGACGGCCGCAACCGGCTGCGCGCGGCGCTGGTGGCGGCGGACGCGCCCGGTGTGCGGGTCGAGCCGCTGCCCGAGCTGCCGTTCGCGCCCGAGATCCCGCACGCGTCGGTGCGTTTCGACGAGGTGGCCGCCGAGCCGCTGCCCGGCGACGGGTACACCGACCTGCTCAAGCCGTTCCGGACGGTGGAGGACGTCCACGTGCTCGCGGCCACGCTGGGGTACCTGATCCGCGTGGCCCGCGGGGCGGCATGGCCCGACGACACCGTCGAGCGGCTGCTGGCGCTGCTGGCCGGCGTGCGCGGCATCGAACCGGCCGCGTATCGGTCTCCCGGCGCCCACGTCGCCCTCGGCGGGCTCTTCGGCGCGCTGAACACGTGGGTCGCCGACACGGAGCCGCTGTGGGCCCGCGTCGACGAGGCGCAGCGGCGACGGTGGGAGCGGGATCGGCCGCTGCTCGGTGTCGCGGGGAAGGTGCGTGCGCAGCGGCTGGCGACCGCGTGGCGAACGGTCCGTCCGGCGGGCGAATAGGCCCGGAAAATGGGGAGCGGGCCTCGGCGAAGGGGGGGAGTTAGCCGAGGCCCGCGTAGGGTCGGCCCGGGGGGGAGGGGCCGACATGAACGATCGTACGCGATGATTGCGGAATTCGTGTGCACGCGATCGACGAGTTTCGGAGATTTTTTCCCGCGTGTCCCGCGCGCGATGCGCCGGCCCGGCCGATGTGACGGCTGTCCCGCGCAACCAAGTCCGCGCGCGTTCTGTGTTGCCGTTCCTAATTGCCTGCGTAACAAGGTCTTTGGTAGAGAGCGCGGCCGAAAGCGGCGTTGTGGGCGGCGTCGGGGGCGCGGGGGCCGCCGCTGACGGGCGGTCGGGGATCACATCGGGACGGCGGCGGAGTCGTCCGCGTGTCGCGTCGGCACCGGCATGTCGCGGGCACCGGCCACCGGACAAATGGGATGAGATTTGTCGGACCTCGAGGCAATACTGGACCCACCGGCCGCCCGCCTCTTCGGGTGCGCCCGCACGACAAGCGGAGAACGACTCGACTCAGGGAGAGACATGCCCGACGCAATCGTCGCCGAGGGACTGGTCAAGCGGTACGGCAAACTCGAGGCTCTCGGCGGACTCGACCTGTCCGTACCGGAGGGCACGGTCACCGCGCTGCTCGGCCCCAACGGCGCAGGAAAGACCACGACGGTCCGGGTGCTCACCACCCTGCTGGTCCCCGACGAGGGTCGCGCCACCGTCGCGGGCATCGACGTGCTCGCCCAGCCGCAGGCCCTGCGCTCCCGCATCGGGGCCTCCGGGCAGTACGCCGCCGTCGACGAATACCTCACCGGCTTCGAGAATCTCGAGATGGTCGGGCGGCTCTACCACCTCGGTATCCAGCGCAGCAAGGAACGCGCGCGCGAACTGCTCGAGCGGTTCCGGCTCACCGACGCCGCCGACCGGCCGGTCAAGGGCTACTCCGGCGGAATGCGCCGCCGCCTCGACCTCGCCGGCGCCCTCGTGGCCAATCCGCCCGTGCTCTTCCTCGACGAGCCGACCACCGGCCTCGATCCCCGTGCGCGCCTCGACCTCTGGGACGTCATCGAGGAACTCGTCGCCGGCGGCACCACCCTGCTGCTCACCACGCAGTACATGGACGAGGCGGACCGCCTGGCCGACGCCATCGCGGTCATCGACCACGGCCGGGTCATCGCCCGCGGCACCGCCGACGAACTGAAGACCCTCGTCGGCGGCGACCGGATCGAACTGACCGTCGGCTCGCCCGACGAGATCGCCGCCGCGCAGCAGGTACTCACGGGGCTGGCCGACGGCGAGATCCACGTCGAGCCCGGGCTGCGGAAGGTGATCGTGCCGGTCGCCGACGGCTCCCAGGACCTGGTGACCGCCATCGGCCGCCTCAACGAGCACAAGATCACGATCAACGATGTCGCCCTGCGCAGGCCCTCGCTCGACGACGTCTTCCTCTCCCTCACCGGGCACGAAGCCGAGGACCTGATCAACGGCGGCGCGCCCGTCGAGGAAGGACAGCCGCGATGAGCACCGTCACGGTCACCGAGCAGCGGCCCCCGCTGCCCGCCCGCCTGGCGATGGTGGCAGGCGACAGCCTCACCATCGCCAAGCGCAACGTCATCAAGATCAAGCGCGTGCCCGACGTGCTCATCTTCTCGACGCTGTCGCCGATCATGTTCGTGCTGCTGTTCGCCTTCATCTTCGGCTCGGCCATCAAGATTCCCGGCCTCGAGGGCGGCTACCGCGAGTTCCTGATCGCCGGCATCTTCGCCCAGACCGTCGTGTTCGGCGCCTCGTTCACCGGCGCCGGGCTCGCCGAGGACATGCAGAAGGGCATCATCGACCGGTTCCGCTCGCTGCCGATGGCCCCCTCGGCGGTCCTGTTCGGGCGGACGCTGTCGGACGTGGTGATCAACGTGGTCAGCCTCGTCGTCATGTCGCTGACCGGCCTGCTCGTCGGGTGGCGCATCCGCAGCTCGTTCCTCGACGCGGTGCTCGCCTACGTGCTGTTGCTGCTGTTCGCCTACGCCGTCTCGTGGATCATGGCGGTCGTCGGGCTGCTGGTCCGCACGCCCGAGGTGTTCAACAACGCCAGCTTCATGGTGATGTTCCCCCTCACCTTCCTGGCCAACACGTTCGTCCCGCTCCAGGACCTGCCGACCGTGCTCCAGGTCTTCGCGGAATGGAATCCGGTCTCCGCGCTCACCCAGGCCACGCGAGAGCTCTTCGGCAACACCAGCCCGGCGGTGCCACCACCGGACGCCCTGCCGATGCAGTACCCGGTGGTGACCACGCTCATCTGGGTCGTGGTGATCCTGGTCGTGTTCATCCCGCTGGCTCAGCGGCAGTACAAGAAGACCGTGAGCCGGTAGGAGGTCAGTTCTGGACGGCCTCGGCCGACGTGGCCGGGGCCGCGCCGTTGCGGGAATAGCCGATGCGGGGCGGCTGGTCGGCGGGCTCGGGGAGCTGCGGGCGCTTGCTGCGCGCGACCAGCACCAGAGCGGCGGCGGCGGCGACGGTCAGCGCGGCGAGGATTCCTTTTCCGAAGGTCATTCGACCACTGTGGCACAAAGTGACGCGGCACGCTCCACCGCTTTCCGGGCGGCGCGGCGGGGCCGTGGGACGATGACCGGGTGACCTCACCGAACCAGACCGCCGTGGCGACGCTGCACACCAACCACGGCGATATCAAGATCGCTCTCTTCGGCAATCACGCGCCGAAGACGGTGCGCAATTTCGTCGGCCTGGCCGACGGAACCGCGTCCTACACCGCCACCAATGCCGCGGGCACCGACTCGGGCCCGTTCTACGACGGCGCGATCTTCCACCGGGTGATCCCGGGGTTCATGATCCAGGGCGGTGACCCCACCGGCTCCGGCCGCGGCGGGCCGGGCTACGAGTTCGGCGACGAATTCCACCCGGAGCTGCGCTTCGACCGCGGCTACCTGCTGGCCATGGCCAACGCCGGTCCGGGCACCAACACCAACGGTTCGCAGTTCTTCATCACGGTCGGTCCCCAGCCGCACCTGAACCGGCGGCACACCATCTTCGGTGAGGTGGTCGACCCGGACTCGCGCAAGGTCGTCGACGCCATCGCCGCGGTCAAGACCGACCGCAACGACCGGCCGACGGAACCGGTCGTGATCTCGGGGATCACGCTCTCCTAGGCGCGGCGACGTTTCACGTGAATCATCGGCCTGCGCCGCGGTTCACGTCACGGATTCGAAGCCGCTGGTGACCAGGAGATCGAACACGTCGACCGGGTTCGTCCCCAGGTCCCAGCGGCCGAAGATCAGCAGCCGCTCGGCGCCGTCGTGGTGGACGTCGACCTCGAGCATGGTGGTCTTGCGGCCGATCCGGCGATAGGACACCAGCCGGATCCGGTCGATGACCTCGAGGGGGTACTCGTCGCGGCCGGTCAGGGTGCCGACGATCAGCTTGGGCGCCGGCCCCGCCACCGCGCTGAGTCGCGGCCGCTGGCGCAGGCCGAGCCCCGCCAGGCCCAGCATCACCACGGCGGCGACGCCGATGAGGAGCCTGCTCGGCCCGTCCTGGGCCAGGAAGGCGGCGACGGCGAGGACGACACCGCCGCCCGCCACGGCGATCAGCCCCGCCAGCGGGGTACTCCAGGAGAAGCTGTGCTCGGACGGCACGGCGTTCACGTCGCTCGATCCCCCATCATCCTCGAGTTGTCCACAGGCTTCATCCACAAGTGTGAATGAATCACACGTGTGTAAGCAGGGTCAGCGCCACCGCATCGTCATGATGAGGCCGACCACCATGAGGCCGAAGCCGATCAGGAAGTTCCAGGCGTTCAGGTCGTTCATCCAGCTGATCTTCTCGGCCGCCAGGTAGTACACCAGCAGCCACACCAGCCCGGCGAGCATGAAGCCCAGCATGATCGCGACGTACCACACCGGCGACGGGCCTGCCGCCTTCACCTTCACCGGCGTCCGGCTGGCTGCGGTCGGGGTGTAGTTGGCCTTCTTACGGACCTTGGACTTGGGCATGACGTCCTCGTATTCGGAGTACAGGTAACCCCTAGGCTATCCCAACAGGTAATGGATGCGACGGTCACCGGTGTCGGCACGTACGCTTTCGTGCATGCGCGTATTGGTCGTCGACAACTACGACAGCTTCGTATTCAACCTGGTGCAATACCTCGGCCAGCTGGGTGCCGAAGCGGTGGTCTGGCGCAACGACGACCCGCGCCTCGACGATCTCGACACCCTGCTCACCCGCGGCGACGAGGGCGGCGCCTTCGACGGCGTGCTGATCAGCCCCGGGCCGGGCAGCCCGGACCGGGCAGGCGCCAGCATCCCGCTGGTGCACGCCGCGGCCCGGCACCGCACGCCCCTGCTGGGCGTGTGTCTGGGTCACCAGGCCATCGGCGAGGCGTTCGGCGGCACGGTCGACCGCGCGCCCGAGCTGCTGCACGGCAAGACCAGTTCGGTGTTCCACATCGGCGCCGGCGTGCTGGCCGGACTTCCCGACCCGTTCACCGCCACCCGCTACCACTCGCTCACCGTCCTGCCGGAGACCATGCCCGCCGACCTCGAGGTGGTCGGGCACACCGAGAGCGGCATCGTGATGGCCATGCGCCACCGCGAGCTGCCCATCCACGGCGTGCAGTTCCACCCGGAGTCGGTGCTCACCCAGGGCGGGCACCGCATGCTCGCCAACTGGCTCGAGGTGTGCGGCGAGCGGCCGGCCGAGGGCCTCGTCTCGGCACTGGAAGCGGAGGTCGCCGCGCTGGTGACGCCGTGACCAGGGTGGTCCTGTCGGTCGCGACCAGCCTCGACGGCTACATCGACGACGCGAGCGAGGAGCGGCTGCTGCTGTCCAACGCCGCCGACTTCGACCGGGTCGACCAGCTGCGGGCCGATTCCGACGCCATCCTCGTCGGCGCTCGCACGCTGCGCGTCGACAATCCCCGCCTGCTGGTCGGCAGCGCCGACCGCCGGGCCGACCGTCTGGCCTCCGGGCGGCCGGAGCACCCGCTGAAGATCACCGTGACGGCGTCGGGCGCGCTCGATCCCGGCCTGCGGTTCTGGCACACGGGCGGGGACAAACTCGTCTACACCGGCGACGCGGGGCTGGCCGCGGCGCGCGAGCGGGTGGGGGCGCTGGCCGAGGTGGTCTCCCTCGGCCCGGACCCGTCGCCCGCGGCGCTGCTCGACGACCTGGCCGGCCGGGGTATCGGACAGCTCATGGTCGAGGGCGGGACCGGGATGCACACGTGGTTCCTCGCCGCGGGCCTGGTCGACGAGATCGTGCTCGCGGTGGCTCCGCTGCTGGTGGGGGACGCGGCCGCACCGCGTTTCGTCGACCCCGCCCGGTTCCCCGGCGGTCCCCAGCGCCGCTTCCGGCTGGAAGCTGTGGAGAAACTTGGGGATGTCGCGGTGCTGCGCTACCTTCTCGACCGGGCCCTCCCGACCGGCGCGCCGCCGGTGGGCGACCGCACTCACAGGGTCTGACCTGGGAAACTCTGGGGATTCACACCTAATCCACCGTCGCGCCGACCATCTGCACAGCATCGAATCCACATCCCTGTGAGCCTGTGGATAACTCCGGACCACCAGGAGCGCCCATGCCGGACATCTACCCCGATCACCAGTTCATGCACAGGGCGATCGCCCTGGCCCGGCTCTGCCCGCCCAGCGACACCGCCTATTCGGTCGGCGCCGTCGTGGTGGCGGACGGTGTGGAGATCTCCACCGGCTACTCCCGGGAGACCGATCCCAAGGTGCACGCCGAGGAGTCGGCGCTGAACAAGCTCGACCCCCGCGACCCCCGCCTGGCCGGCGCGACCCTGTACTCCACCCTGGAACCCTGCTCGACCAGGGCGAGCAAGGACCGGCTGCCCTGCACGGACCGCATCTTGGCCGCCGGAATCCCCAGCGTCGTCATCGCCTGGCGCGAACCCGCCCTGTTCGTCGCGGCCTGCGAGGGTGTGGACAAACTGCGCGAGCACGGCGTGCGAGTGGTGGAACTGACCGACCTGGCCGAGGAGGCCATGTCCATGAACCGGCACCTCGATCTGTCCTGAGACGGAAACCGCCCGGTCGCGCACACGACCGGGCGGAACCTGTGGACAACTCGTCAGCGCAGCGACGCGGCCACCTGCACGGTGACCGTGCCGTTGAGCGAGAGCTGGCTGCCCGCACCCGGCGACTGCGCCATGATCTGGCCCGAGGTGCTGCTGTCGAGGGTGAGCACCGTGGACTGGTTCATCTGGCCGGTCCAGCCGAGCGCCCGCAGCGTCTCGATCGCGTCCTGGGGAGTCTTGCCGACCAGGTTGGGGATGACGATCTTGTCGCCCGCCGACACCTGGACGGTGATCTTGGAGCCCTTCTCCGCGTTGGACCCGCCCGCCGGGCTGGTCGAGAGGACCTCGCCGCGCGGCCGGTTCGACTTGGTCTCCTGCTGCTCCACCGTGAAACCGGCGCCGGTGAGGTTGGGCTCGGCCACCGAGATGTCCTGACCGACCACGCTGGGCACCCGCGCCTGCTCGGGGCCGCTGCCCAGGATGATGACGATCGGGCGGTCGGTCGTCACCCAGGTGCCGAGCGGCGGCTCGGAGGCGATCACCTTGTCGGTCTCGGCGATGCTCGACGACTTCTTCTGCACGTTCGGGTCCATGCGAAGGCCGATCGAGTTCAGCGTCTGCTCGGCGCTCTCGCGTGTCATGTTGGTCAGCCGCGGCACCTGCACCTGGTCGGGGCCCGCCGAGACCTGCATGGTCACCGTGCTGCCCTTCTCCAGGCGCGAGCCGCCGAGGGGCTGCGTGGAGATGACATTGCCCGGCGCGACCTTGCCGTCGTTCTTGGTGTTGACCGAGACCAGGAAACCGGCCTCCCGCAGCGACTGCTCGGCCTGCGCCGACGGCTTGCCCGACACGTCGGGGATCGGCACCTGGTCGCCCTTGCTGCCGGGGCCGAGCAGCACCCAGTACAGGCCCGCCGCGACCAGCACCACGGCCGCCGCGCCGAGCGCGATCCAGCCGGTCCGGCGCTTGCGCTCCGGCGGCACCGGATCGTATTCGCCGGTGTGCGGGCCGCGATCGTCGTCGTCGTAGGCGTCGTCGTAGCCGTCGTCGCTCTGGTAGGACTCCTCCTCGGTCATGACCATCGGCGCGCTCGGCTTCTGGCCGCCGAGCACCCGGATCAGGTCCGCGCGCATCTCCGCCGCGGTCTGATACCGGTTGGCCGGGTTCTTGGCCATGGCCTTGAGGATCACCGAGTCCAGCTCGCGCGGGATGCCCGGGTTCACCTTGGAGGGGAGCTGCGGGTCCTCCTTGACGTGCTGGTAGGCCACCGCGACCGGCGAGTCACCGGTGAACGGCGGGACGCCGGTGAGGATCTCGAAGAGCACGCAGCCCACGGAGTACACGTCCGAGCGCGCGTCGACCGGTTCGCCGCGGGCCTGCTCGGGGGACAGGTACTGGGCCGTGCCGATCACCGCGGCGGTCTGCGTCATCGGGTTGGAGCTGTCGGCCATCGCGCGCGCGATGCCGAAGTCCATCACCTTCACCGCGCCTGCGCGGTTGAGCATGATGTTGGCCGGCTTCATGTCGCGGTGCACGATGCCGGCCTTGTGGCTGAAGTCCAGCGCCGCGCACACGTCCGCGATGATCTCCATCGCCTTGCGCGGCGGCAGCGGGCCCTTGCCGCGCACGATGTCACGCAGCGTGTCGCCCTCGACGTACTCCATGACGATGTACGGCAGCGGGCCGCCGTCGACGGTGGCCTCGCCCGTGTCGTACACGGCGACGATGGCCGGGTGGTTCAGCGCGGCCGCGTTCTGGGCCTCGCGCTTGAACCGCAGGTAGAAGGTGGGGTCGCGCGCCAGGTCGGCGCGCAGCACCTTGATGGCGACGTCCCGGCTGAGCCGGATGTCGCGCGCCTTGTGGACTTCGGACATCCCGCCGAACCCGATGATCTCGCCCAGCTCGTACCGGGAGGAGAGATTCTTCGGGGTCGTCATTGTTGTCCTTGTGAGGGAAGGGTGATCTCGGAGGACTCGCCCTGCGCGCCAGGGGAATTGGGGAACGGTAAGTCGAAGGTGGGCAGGCGCGGCCTACCCGCCGTCGTGGTGCCGCCCGCGGTCGCCGACGTGGTGGTCGGCTTGGTCGTGGTCGGCTTGGTCGTCGTCGACTTGGTGGTCGTCGGCGGGGTGGTCGTCGTGGTCGGCGGCTCGGTGGTCGTCGTCGGCGGGGGCGTCGTCGTGGTCGGCGGCACCGTCGTCGTCGGCTCGGGCACGTCCTCGGTGGTGGTCACCGGCGGGACGGCCGACTTGGTCGTCGTGGTCGGCAGCGGCCGGGTGGTGGTCACCACCGGGACGGTCGGCCCCTCGCGATTCGGCTCGCCGCCGAACAGCACCCACAGCACGGCGCCGCCGAGCAGCAGCGCGCCGACGCCGAGGCCGATCAGCCACCACTTCTGGTTCTTGTTGTCCTCGCGACCGGCGCCGGTGCCGTTGCCCGGCACCGCCGCGGCGGCCGCCATGGTCGCGGGCGGCGGCGGGGTGCCGGTACCGCCGGGCGGGGTGTTGTAGCGCACGGTCGCGCCGTCGTAGTCGCCCTGCGGGGCCGGGATGATCATGGTCGGGCCGGGCGGCAGCACGCGGGTCGCCCCGGTCATCGGCGCCATGCCCGCGGCGCCCTGCGGCGGCGGGGGACGGCGGCCCGCACGGACCGCGGCCACGGCGTCGGCGAACTCGCCGCCGCTGGCGTAGCGCTGCGCCGGGTCCTTGGCCATGGTGATCTCGATGAGCTCACGCACGTTGCCGGGCAGATCGGCGGGCATCGGCGGCGGGGTGTCGCGGACGTGCTTCATCGCGACGGTGATCGCGCCGTCGCCGGTGAACGGGCGCTGGCCCGCCAGCGCCTCGTAGCCGACCACGCCGAGGGAGTACACGTCGCTGGCCGAGGTGGCGTCCTCGCCGACGGCCTGCTCGGGCGCGATGTACTGGGCGGTGCCCATGACCATGCCGGTCTTCGTCACCGGGGACGCGTCGACGGCCTTGGCGATGCCGAAGTCGGTGATCTTCACCTGGCCGGTCGGCGTGACCAGGATGTTGCCCGGCTTCACGTCGCGGTGCACCACCCCGGCGGCATGGGCCACCTCGAGGGCGCGGCCGGTCTGCTCGAGCATGTCGAGGCCCTGGGCGACCGAGAGCCTGCCCATCCGGTTGAGGACGGCGTTGAGCGGCTCGCCCTGCACCAACTCCATGACCAGGTAGGCGGTCTCGCCGCCCTGCGGGTCGGTGGTCTCGCCGTAGTCGTATATGCCGGCGATGCCCGGGTGGTTGAGCTGGGCGGTGGTGCGCGCCTCGGTACGGAACCGCTGCCGGAAGGTCGGGTCGGCCGAGAACTCGGTCTTGAGGACCTTCACCGCGACCCGACGGTCGAGCCGGGTGTCGGTGGCCTCCCACACCTGGCCCATCCCACCGGTGGCGATGAGGCGCTGCAGCCGGTAGCGGTCGGCGATCATGGCACCGTTGTTCAGCATCGGGGCCCCCGTGTATTCACTCGCACACTCATTTCGTTCAGCCCCTTCGCAACCCGGCGTCGATCACGGCCCGGCCGATGGGCGCGGCCACCGACCCGCCGGTCGCCGCCTCGCCCCGGTCGCCGCCGTTCTCGACGATCACCGCGAGGGCGATCTTCGGGTTCTGCGCGGGCGCGAAGGCGATATACCACGCGTGCGGCGGGGTGTTACGGGGATTGGCGCCGTGCTCGGCGGTTCCGGTCTTCGAGGCGATCTGGTAGGAGGTCCTGCCGCCACCGGCGGTGTTGGACTCCGAAGCGATCATCAGATTCGTCAGCGACGACGCTACCTGGGCGCTGACGGCTTGTCCGACCGAGACCGGCTTCGTCTTGCTCAGTTCGGACAGGTCGGGTCCCTGGGTCTGGTCGACCAGGTACGGCTGCATGCGGACGCCGCCGTTGGCGATGGTCGCCGCGATCACCGCGTTGTCCAGCGGCGTGACCGCGACGTCGCGCTGACCGATGCTGGACTGACCGAGCGCGGCGTTGTCCGGGATGGAACCCACCGTCGACTCGGCCACCGGGATCGGCACCCCGCGGTGCGGGCCGATGCCGAAGGCGGCCGCCTCGTCCTTGAGCGCCGAGGCGCCGACCTTGACGCCCAGCTCGACGAATGCGGTGTTGCAGGAGCGGCGGAACGCCTCGGTGAGGCTGGCCGTCGCGTCGCCGCCGCAGGTGGTGCCGTTGTAGTTCTCCAGCGTGGTGCTGGTGCCCGGCAGCGTGATGGTCGGCGCGGCGGTGAGCTGGGTGTCGGGGTTGGCGACCCCGTTGCTCAGCGCGGCCGCGGTGACGATCGTCTTGAAGGTCGAACCGGGCGGATAGGTCTGGGAGACGGCCCGGTTGAGCATCGGCTGGTTCGGGTCGGTGCTCAGTTCCTCCCAGGCCGCGCGGCCCGCGGCGCCGTCGTGCCCCGACAGCGTGTTCGGGTCGTAGCTCGGGGTCGACACCATGGTCAGGATCTTGCCGGTGCTCGGCTCGATGGCCACCACCGCGCCGGTGTAGCCCTTGGCGGTGAGCTGGTCGTAGGCGGTCTGCTGCATGATCGGGTCGAGGGTGGTCAGCACGTTGCCGCCGCGCGGGTCGCGCCCGGAGAACATGTCGACCAGCCTGCGCCCGAACAGGCTCGAGTCGTTGCCCGACAGCAGCGGGTCCTCGGCCAGCTCGAGGCCGGTCTTGCCGTACTGCATCGAGTAGAAGCCGGTGGCGGGCGCGTAGGCCTGCGGGCTGCTCGGGTAGGTGCGCAGGTACTTGTAGCGGTCGTCGGTGGCCACCGACGACGCCATCACCACGCCACCGGCCGAGATCTGGCCGCGCTGGCGCGAGTACTCGTCGAGCAGCACCCGCGAGTTGCGGGGATCGCTGCGCAGATCGTCGGCCTTGACCACCTGCAGGTAGGTGGCGTTGACGAGCAGCGCGACCACCATCACCATGACGGCGACGGCGACCCGGCGTAGTGGTGTGTTCATTCCTTGGCCCCGTCCTCCGGCGCGCGCAGCATCTCCGTCGGCGCGTCCGCGATCGGTGCGGGGGCGCGCTTGCGGGTCGGCGCCGGGGCGCGGGCGGCGTCGGAGATCTTCATCAGCAGGGCGAGCAGCACGTAGTTGGCCAGCAGCGAGGACCCGCCGTAGGAGATGAACGGCGTGGTCAGGCCGGTCAGGGGGATCAGCTTGGTGACGCCGCCGACGACGACGAAGATCTGGATGGCGATCGTGAACGACAGGCCGGCCGCGAGCAGCTTGCCGAAGCTGTCCCGCACCGCGAGCGCGGTGCGCAGGCCGCGCACGATGAAGATGGTGAACAGCATCAGCACGGCGGTCAGGCCGATCAGGCCCAGTTCCTCGCCGATGGTGGTCACGACGAAGTCGGTCTTGGCGAAGGGCACCTGGTTGGGTCGTCCGCTGCCGAGGCCGGTGCCCGCCAGCCCGCCGGTGGCGAAGCCGAACAGCGACTGCGAGATCTGGTAGCCGGTGTTGTTGTAGTCGTCGAACGGGTGCAGCCAGGTGTCGACGCGCACCCGCACGTGGCCGAAGAGCTGGTAGGCGAAGACGAAACCGAGCGCGAGCAGGCCGCCGCCGATGATGAGCCAGCCGACCCGCTCGGTGGCGATGTAGATCATGACCAGCACGGTGCCGAAGATCAGCAGGGAGGTGCCGAGGTCCTTCTCCAGGACGAGCACGCCGATGCACACGATCCACACGATGAGCACCGGGCCCATGTCGCGCGGGCGCGGGAACTCCATGCCGAGGAAGTGCTTGCCCGCGGCGGTGAACAGGTCACGCTTGGCCACGAGCACGCCGGCGAAGAAGATGATGAGGGCGATCTTGGCGAACTCGCCCGGTTGCACACTGAAGCCCGGCAGCCGGATCCAGATCTTGGCGCCGTTGACTTCGGAGAACCTGCCCGGCAGCAGCGCCGGGATGGCCAGGGCCACCAGGCCGGCGAGGCCGACGGTGTAGGTGTAGCGCGCCAGCGTGCGGTAGTCGCGCAGCACGATGAGCAGCACGACGAATCCGACGATCCCCAGCCCCGTCCACATGATCTGCTGGTTCGCGTCGGGGGAGGGGATGGGCTGGGAGTTGTAGATCGCGGTCTGCGCGTCGGCCAGGTCGAGCCGGTGGATGAGGACGAGGCCGAGGCCGTTGAGCAGGGCGACGATGGGCAGCAGCAGGGGGTCGGCGAACGGCGCGAACCGCCGCACGGCCAGGTGGGCCACCCCGAAGATGGCGCCGAAGGCGAGCCCGTACTTCGCGATGTCCCAGGTGATGGACTGTTCCTGGCTGGCCTCGACGATGAAGAGCGACACGGTGGTGATCACCGCGGCGAAGCCGAGGAGCAGCAACTCCTGGTTGCGCCGCGTCGACGGAGGCGGCGCGGGCGCGAAGCCACCCGGCGGACTGGGGTACGCCCCGGCCGACGGAGGTGCGGGGGCGGACATCAGTCCGTCACCCGGCAGTTCTCCCCGGAGATCTGCGGGGTTGCCGGCGCGGTGGTGGTGGGGGCGGGCGGTGCGGTCGTGGTCGGCTGCGGTTCCGGGCCCGGCGCGGGCGCCGGGGTCGGCGTCGGCGCGGGCGTGCTGGTCTCGGTCAGCACGCCAGGCTGCGGCACGGCTTCCTTCTTCGGGCAGGGCGGCAGCAGTTCCTTCTGCGCCAGCCGCTTCATGCTCTCGCGCGCGGAGTCGAGGGTGTCCGGCGGCAGGCCCCGCTCGACCTGGTCGCGCCCGGTCGGCTTGAGGTCGCTGACCATCAGCTTCTTGCAGCCGTTCGGCAGGTCGTCGCCTGCGGGGACCAGCGTCAGCTCGCCGGTGCGGCTGACGCAGCCGCCGAGCTCCACGTCGTGGATGGAGTAGCCGAGGATCGAGCCGGGCAGCCCGCGCAGGACGACGACCTGGTCGTTGTCGGACCCGACGTAGTAATTGCTGCGGATCATCTTGTAGCCGACCACGAGACCGACCGCGACCGCGGCGATCAACGCGAGCGAGAGCAGCAGCCAGCGCAGCTTGTGCGACTTGGTGGGCGGCGGGGGTGGCGCGGCGGCCGCCCGGCGCGGCTGGGCGCGCGGGGGACGCATGGCGGCGGCCCGGCCCGCGGCGGTGTTCGGCGGGGGAGTGTCCTCGTCCTCGCCCGACGCCGCGCCCGCGACGATCGGATGGCTCTGGCCGTAGTCGAGATCGATGACGTCGGCGACGACCACGGTGACGTTGTCGGGTCCGCCGCTGCGCAGCGCGAGTTCGATGAGCCGGTCGGCGCACTCGTCGGTGTTGCCCTCGCGCATGGTGTTGCCGATGGTCTCGTCGCTGACCACGTCCGAGAGCCCGTCGGAGCAGAGCAGATAGCGGTCGCCGGCGCGGGCCTCGCGCATGATCAGCGTCGGCTCGATCTCGTTGCCGGTGAGGGCGCGCATGATCAGGGAGCGCTGCGGATGGGTGTGCGCCTGCTCGGGGGTGATACGACCCTCGTCGACCAGCGACTGGACGAAGGTGTCGTCCCGGGTGATCTGGGTGAGTTCGCCGTCGCGCAGCATGTAGGCGCGCGAGTCACCGATGTGCACCATGCCGAGTTTGCGGCCCGCGAACAGGATCGCGGTGAGCGTGGTGCCCATGCCGTCCAGCTCGGGCTCGGCCTCGACGTGGTCGGCGATGGCGGCGTTGCCGGAGCGGGTGGCCCGGTCGAGCTTGCCGAGGATGTCGTCGCCGGGCTCGTCGTCGTCGAGATGGGCCAGCGCCGCGATCATCAACTGGGAGGCGACTTCTCCGGCCGCGTGTCCACCCATGCCGTCGGCCAGCGCGAGTAGGCGCGCGCCCGCGTAGACGGAATCTTCGTTGTTGCCCCGGACGAGTCCGCGGTCGCTTCGCGCGGTGTAGCGCAGAACAAGAGTCACGATCGCAGCTCGATCACTGTTTTGCCGACCCGGACGGGAGTGCCGAGCGGAACACGGACGGCGGTGGTGACTTTCGCGCGGTCGAGATAGGTGCCGTTGGTCGAACCGAGATCCTCGACGTACCAGTCGTCACCACGCTGGGAGAGCCGCGCGTGCCTGGTGGAGGCGTAGTCGTCGGTGAGTACCAATGTGGAGTCGTCGGCGCGGCCGATCAGCACGGGCTGTGTCCCGAGCGTGATCCGCGTGCCGGCCAGTGAACCATGAGTCACCACAAGATATTTGGCGCCCTTCTGGCTTCGGCTCAGGGATGGGAGGCCGATCGAACCGCGCGCCCCGCGCGTGGCTCTCGGCTGGACCCGGATGCCGGATGCCGCGTAGATATCGCTGCGCAAGGTCCGCAGCACCGCCCAGACGAACAGCCACAGCAGCAACAGGAACCCCGCGCGGGTCACTTGCAGGATCAGTCCCTGCACGGCGTTCCACCTCCTGTACGCCCGGTCGGTGTCGGTACACCGGTGCGGGACGAAGGACCCCCACCGGCGTGCTGGCTTGCGGGCCCCGATGCCGGGGCCGTGCGTGTGATGGCAGCATCATAGGGCCGACAGCGCCGACTCGTGATCTGCACCGCGCAGCTTACGGGATCAGACGATCCGGATCAGGATCTCGGAATGCCCGGCGCGGATGACGTCGCCGTCGGCGAGCTGCCAGTCCTGCACGGGCGAGCCGTTGACGAGGGTGCCGTTGGTGGAGCCCAGGTCCGAGAGCATGGCCGTCTGGCCGTCCCAGCGGACCTCGATGTGGCGGCGGGAGACACCGGTGTCGGGCAGCCGGAAGTGCGCGTCCTGGCCGCGGCCGATGATGTTGGAGCCCTCGCGCAGCTGGTAGGTGCGGCCGCTGCCGTCGTC
Source organism: Nocardia thailandica NBRC 100428 (assembly GCF_000308795.1). Classification (GTDB taxonomy): domain Bacteria; phylum Actinomycetota; class Actinomycetes; order Mycobacteriales; family Mycobacteriaceae; genus Nocardia; species Nocardia thailandica. The sequence continues at coordinate 18,266 of NZ_BAGK01000002.1, forward strand.
GAGCTGGAGGGTGGCGGAGTAGCTGGACTGCGCGCCGCCGTAGCCGGCCTGGCCGTAGCCGCCTGCCTGCTGCTGGCCGTAACCGCCCTGCTGGCCGTAGCCCGCCTGCTCGTCCTGGCCGTAGCCCTGCTGGCCGTAGCCCGCCTGGTCGCCGCCGTAGCCCTGGTCGTAGCCCTGCTGGCCGTAGCCCGGCTGCTGGCCGTAGCCGCCCTGCTGGTCGTAGCCCTGGTCGTAACCCTGCTGACCGTAACCGGGCTGCTGGCCGTAGCCCTGGTCGTAGCCGCCGGGCTGCTGGCCGTAACCCTGCTGGCCGTAGCCGCCGCCCTGTTCGCCCGCGCCGTAGCCCTGGTCGTAGCCCTGCTGGCCGTAGCCGGGCTGCTGGCCGTAGCCGCCGCCCTGTTCGCCCGCGCCGTAGCCCTGGTCGTAGCCCTGCTGGCCGTAACCCGGCTGCTGGCCGTAGCCGTTGTTGCCACCGGCGTAGTCGTAGCCGTTCTGGTACTCGCCGCCCTGCTGGCCGTAACCCTGCTGGCCGTAGCCGCCGCCCTGCTCGTAGCCGCCCTGCCTGCCGTAGCCCTGGTCGGCGCCGTAGCCCTGTTCGTAGCCCTGTCCGGCGCCGCCTGCGGGCGGCGGCGCGTACCCGCGGTTGCGTGGATCGGACTCCGCGGGCTCTCGGCTGGGTTCGTAGCCTGAGTTCTGCGTCATGGGGCCAGCTCCTGGTTGCGGGTGTGCAGGTGGTCGGTTCGTGGGTTCGGGGCGAGCCGGTGGCGCCGCGGGGCCCGCGTCCGGGTCGACGCGGCCGCTCGCTCTGAACTGTCCGGTGTGCAGCGTAGGTGATGCCTGGAAGCTCACGTGTACTTCACCGTAGGTCTGCCACCCCTGCTCGCGGATGTAATCCTGCAGATGCTTGGCGAATGCGCGGGTGGTGAGCTCGTGATCGGCGTCGAACTTCGCGTGATCGGATTCGTTGATCGTGATGACGTAACTGTTCGGCGCCAGCTTGTGTCCGCCGCCCAGATCCTGGATCCGGTCGGCCGCTTCGCGCTGGAGTTCCGCCTCGACCTCCTGGGGCACGACACTGCCCCCGAACACCCTGGCGAACACGTCACCGACAGCGCCTTGCAGGCGCCGCTCGAATTTCGACACGATGCCCATCTCAGCCCTCCCTTCGGTGAGCGTGTCTCGTACGTTCTGGTCACGCCGAATCCGGCGTGTCCGGTCCCGGCCACGTTCCTTGCATGATATCCACGATCGTCCAACCCTGTAACTCCCGGCGAGCCCGCTGGGTTCCCGCGTCGCGGCGCCGCGGAAAAGCACTGGTCAGAGGGGCGATTTTATTTTCCGCGCGCAGGCGTGCTAAGTTTTCTCACGTCGCTCGGGCGAGTGGCGGAATGGCAGACGCGCTGGCTTCAGGTGCCAGTGTCCGAAAGGACGTGGGGGTTCAAGTCCCCCTTCGCCCACCAAGACGAGAGGCCCGGTTCGCAAGAACCGGGCCTCTCGTCGTTTCTCGGGGTGTGCGCGGCGGCCGGGCGGCGTCCACCGTCCACGACCGAATCGTCAGCCCTTCCTGCCGATGAGCAGGTGGTGGGGGATGGGCGGGTTGGCGAGGGTGCGGTGGTCGACGGCGAGTCCCGCGCCGGCCAGGGCGGCGAGCACGTCCTCGACGGGGCGCAGCCGGAACCCGTAGGGAGTGAACGGCATCCGCCGCATGGCGTCCGGATCGCCGATCCCGATCACCACCGTGCCGCCGGGCTCGAGCACGCGGGCGAGCTCGGCGCAGGCGGCGGGGAGATCGTCGAGGAAATAGATGGTGTTGACGGTGACGGCGGCGTTCAGGGTCGCGTCGGGCAGGCCGAGCGCGGTGAGGGTGCCGTCGCTGAGGACGAGGCGGCCCGTGGCGATCGGCCCCGCGTACCGGTCGCCCGCGCGGGCGCGCATGTCGGCGCTGGGCTCGATGCCGTGCACGAGGCCGTCGGCGCCGACCCGCTCCAGCAGCAGCCCGAGCCCGACGCCGCCGCCGAAGCCGATGTCGGCGACGGTGGCCCCCGCCTGCGGATCGGCGGCGCCGATCGCGGCGTCGATGGCGCGCCGGTTCCCGCGGTCGAGGACGAACGCCACGCCCTTGCCGAGGAAGCCGTGCGGATTGCCGAGCTGATCGGCCACGGTGCTGAACAGTCGCTGTCTGACCCCGGTCACAGTCGCCATGGTAGGCGCGATCGCGTCACCGCCGCGCGAGGTCAGTGGGAGACGTGCGGCGCGTTCGGTCCCGTGGCGAGGCCGCGGCCGACGACCGCGAGGGTGGACGCGATGGCCGCCTCGATCCCGGCCTCGTCGAGCCAGGGCAGGACCCCGTCCACGATGAGGGAGGCGAGCCCGTGCACCGGCGCCCACGCCGCGATCTCGGCGCCCGGCCGGTCATCGGCGGCGAGGTAGCCGGAGTCGACCAGGGCGTCGAGAAGCCGCCCGAGCAGGGCGAAGCCGGGCGCGTCGGTGGGTGGGGCCTCGTCGGTCTCGCCGTCGTACTGGCAGAACGCGGTGCGGAACAGCCCGCGTTCGCGGGTGGCGAGCAGGACGTAGCCGCGGCCCGAGGCCAGCAGCCGGTCGATGGGGCTCGCGTCCTCGGGGACCGCCTCGGTCATGGCCCGGAACAGCATGTGCTGTGCCTGTTCCTGGATGGCCCGCAGGAGTTGTTCGTGATTGGCGAAGTGCCGGTAGGCGGCGGTGGGGGTGACGCCGACCTGCCGGGCGGCGGCCCGCACGGTGACCGCCTCGGGCCCGCCCGCGCCCGCGAGTTCGGCGGCGGCGGCGATGAGCGCGTTGCGCAGGTCGCCGTGGTGGTACGGGCCCTCACGCTTCGTCGCGGTCGGTGCTTCCGAATTCGTCATCTCCTAGATGTTGACACCCGTGCACATCTCGTGGCAAGTTAACACCCATAAAGTTTACGCATGGAAACATGCAGACGCGGGGAGGCCCGACATGTTCGAACACCTGGGGAGATTCGTCGTCCGACGGGCTCGCGCGGTGCTGATCGCGGGAGTGATCGCGCTGCTCGCGGGCGGCATCGTCGGCGCGACGGCGTTCAGCAAGATGCAGCCCGGCGGCCAGGAGGACCCACACGCCGAATCGACAGCGGCGGCGGTGCGCCTGGCCGACGAGTTCGGCGCGGAGGCCGACTACGTCTTCCTCGTCACCGCGCGGACCGGATCCGTCGACGACGCGGCGGTCGCCGATTTCGGCCGCGCGCTGACCGCGCGCCTGGCCGCCGACCAGCGCCTGGTCAACGTCGTCTCCTACTGGAGCACCGGCGCGCCCGGCATGCGCGCGGCCGACGGCACCGCCGCGATCGTGCTCGCGGGCAACACCGCCGGCGCCGACGAGCACGAGGCGGCCACGGCGATCCTGGCCGACTACGGCGCGGGCGCCCCGGTCGCCGACGTGCGGATCGGCGGCAGTTCGGCGATCTTCGCCGCCATCACCGAGCAGATCGGCAAGGACCTCGGCCTGGCCGAGGCCGTCGCGGTGCCGCTGATCCTCGCGCTGCTCGTGCTGGCCTTCGGCAACGTGGTCGCCGCCCTGCTGACCCTGGTCGTCGGCGGTATCGCGATCCTCGGCACCTTCGCCGAGTTGTCGATCCTCGGCTCGTTCACCGACGTCTCGATCTACGCGGTCAACCTCACCACCGGGCTCGGACTCGGCCTCGCCGTCGACTACGGCCTGCTCATGGTGAGCCGGTTCCGCGAACGGCGCGGCGCCGGAGACGAATCCGGTGCCGCGGTCGTGACCGCGGTGGCGACCGCGGGCCGCACCATCGTGTTCAGCGCGGCCACCGTCGTCGCGGCGCTGTCGGCCCTGATCATCTTCCCCCAGTACTTCCTGCGGTCCTTCGCCTACGGCGGGATCGGTGTGGTGGCGATCAGCGCGGCGGCCGCGGTTCTGGTGCTGCCCGCCCTGCTGGCGGTGCTCGGCCCGCGGACCGACCGCTGGAAGGTGCCCGGTGTGCGCGGCATCCAGGGCGAGCCGAGCCGGTTCTGGGGCCGGGTGGCCGAATTCGCCTGGCGCAGGCCGTTCGTCGCGGGCCTCCCGGTGGTGGCGGTGCTGCTGCTGGCCGCCGCGCCGCTGCTGACCGTGCAGTTCGGGACCCCCGACGACCGCGTGCTGCCCACCGAGGTGACGGTCCGCCAGGTCGGCGACGCGCTGCGCGACGACTTCGGCGGCAGCGAGGGCAACGCCCTGTCGGTGGTGACCACCTCGGCGGCCGACCCCGACGCGGTCGCCGACTACGCGCGCGCCGTCTCGCGGGTCGACCACGTCAGCCGGGTGGAGTCCAGCGCGGGCACCTTCGCGCACGGCGAGCGGGTCTCGCTCACCCCGGCCGACGCCCGCTTCGCGGGCCCCGACGCCCAGCGCCTGAGCGTGCTGACCGAGCTCGACCGCGATTCCGCGGCGGCGCGCGACCTGGTCGAGCGGGTGCGCGCGGTCCCGGCGCCCGCCGGCTCGGACACCCTCGTCGGCGGGCAGGTGGCCGAACTCCGCGACAGCCTGTCCGCGATCGGCGCGAAGCTGCCGTTCGCGATCGGCTGGATCGTGGTGACGACCCTGGTCCTGCTGTTCCTGTTCACCGGCAGCGTCGTGCAGCCGCTGCGGGCCCTGCTGTCCAACGTGCTGAGCCTGGCCGCCACGCTGGGGCTGATGGTGTTCGTCTTCCAGCAGGGCCACCTCGCCGGGATCATCGGCTTCACCCCGGCCCCGCTCGACGTCTCGATGCTGCTGCTGCTGTTCTGCATCACCTTCGGCCTGTCGATGGACTACGAGGTGTTCGTGATCAGCCGGATCAAAGAGCTGCACGACCGCGGCGTGCCGGACCGGGAGGCGGTGGTCGAGGGACTCTCGCGCACCGGACGGCTGGTGTCCACCGCGGCGGCGCTGATCTCGATCAGCTTCCTCGCCTTCGTCACCAGCGACGTGCGATTCATCCAGTTCTTCGGTCTCGGAGCGGGTCTGGCGATCCTGATCGACGCCACGCTGGTGCGCGGGGTGCTGGTGCCGGTGGCGATGCGCCTGCTCGGGCGGGCGGCCTGGTACGCGCCGCAGCCGCTGCGCCGGGTGCACGCGAAGGTCGGTCTGGCCGAGGGCTGATCCGGTGGGTCCGGTGGGCCCGGTGAGTGAACGGCCCCGCGTCCGGTCCGGGCGCGGGGCCGGTTCGCGCTGGTGAGGCGAAGATCACACCGGCGGGCGCGCACTGTTTCCGGGGCGTTCTCCGCCCGTTCCGCTGGTGCTTAGGGCAGCCTTCCGCAACCTGTCGACCGACCGATTCGTGGAGTCGCTGCGTGCGCCTCGGGCTGGTTGCCAATCATCAATCTTGTTTGCATGGCGATAAACAAACTTGAAGTTTCTTTTCCGGCGGGTTTCGCTCGGCAAATCAAAAAAGACTTGCCGAAGGCGCAGGTCATGGGCTAGATCGCGGAACCGACCGCACCCGGGGTTAACCGTCGGCGAGGGGTGGCGCGGGGTGCGCGCCCCGGGGGCGGCTGGATAACGAAGGTTTGCTGCGGGTGAATTCTCGGTGGTTGCCGGAAGTGGCGCAGAAGGCTGCTGAATGTTTGCCGGCGGAGTGGAAATCCCAGCGCTCGCGCAGGTTTGCTCCTCTGCGATTCATACGCCCGACCTGCGTGTTGGGGGTTGCGCGGGCATAACGATTGTGTACAGTTGGTAGCAACGCTGGCCGCAGCTCGAGCCCGACTCGCTGCGGCCAGCGGAACTCAAATGGGGGAGTTCTTCACCAACTCGTAACCGGCCTTTGCTCCCGGTTGTCCGGTGTCCCTATTGTCCGGGTGTGCTCGGTGTTGCCTGTCATGCAGATGTACTTGCAGATGAGAATTCATGCAGGCGAGAGCCCTGTTCCTGCTCCGCGACGGCCCGCCGGCCGAGCACGAGCACATAGGTGAGGAACGCCGCCTCGGCGGCGAAACCGATGGCGATCCGGACGGCGGCGGGCAGTCCGCTCGGCGTCACGAAGCCCTCGAGCAGGCCGGAGACGAACAGCACGCCGACCAGGCCGAGCGCCACCGTCGCCGTAGCCCGCCCCTGCCGGGCCAGCGCGGACGCCCGGCTCGACGGGCCCGGATCCACCAGCGTCCAACCGAGTTTCAGGCCGACCCCGCCCGCCACGAAGATCGCGGTCAGCTCGAGGGTGCCGTGCGGCAGGATGAAGCCGAAGAACGAGTCGAGCCGCCCGGCCTCGGCCATCAGCCCTCCCGTGATCCCCAGCCCGTGCGCGTTCATGAACAGCACGTACACGGCGGGCAGGATCAGCACGCCGAGGAACAGCGCGATCGCCGACACCCACGCGTTGTTGGTCCACACCTTCGCCGCGAACGCGCCGTTGGGGTGTTCGGTGTAGTAGGTCTCGAACGCGCCGCCGGGCCGGGTCAGGCCGGGCACGTCGTCGGGGATGCCGAAAGCCGTACGGAAGGAGGCGGATTCGGCCGTGAGTACGCCGAACACGATCGCCACCGTGACGAACACCAGCGCCACCGCCGACCACCACGGCCAGGCCCGGTACACCGCGGCCGGGAAGTAGTGGGTGAAGAAGCGGCCGACCTCGCGCCAGGTCCGCGACCGGGCCGCCAGTACCCGGCCGCGGGCGCGGGCCAGGATCGCGCTGAGGCCGGTCACCAGGTCGGGGTCCGGGTGCCGGGTCTGTAGCCGCGCCAGTTCCTGGGAGGCGGCGCGGTAACGGCGGACCAGCTCGTCGGCCTCCCCGCCGGTGAGCTTGCGCTGGCGCGACAGCTGGTCGAGGCGCCGCCACGAGCGCTGATGTGCCCAGCTGTAGGCATCGGTGTCCATATCGGGAATGCTAGTGATCATGGCCGAATTCACCACCGGCGAAGCAGTCTCGCTCGACCTGCCCGTAGCGCGTATCCCCAGCCGTGCGGCGGCCTTCGTGATCGACCTGCTCGCCCAGCTCGGGCTGGCGTTCGGGCTGTACCTGGTCCTCGGCTTCCTGCTGCTGATCAGCGACGCCGACTCGGCCTGGTTCTCGGCCTCGATCATCGTGGCGCTCGTGACGGTGCTGGTCGGCTATCCGGTGGTGTCGGAGACGCTGTCCGACGGCCGCTCGCTCGGCAAGCTGGTCATGGGGCTGCGGGTGATCCGGTCCGATGCGGGCCCGATCGACGTGCGGCACGCGCTGACCCGCGGCCTCGCCGGCGCGATCGTCGACTTCTGGATGTTCGGCGCCTTCGGCGCGGTCGCGGTGGTGTGCTCGTTGTGCTCGCCGCAGGGCCGCCGCGTCGGTGACGTGCTCGCCGGGACCGTCGTCGTGCACACGCGGGTCGAACTGCCGATGCCCGCGCTGGTCGCGCCGCCGCCGTGGCTGGCGCAGTGGGCCGCGGCCCTCGAGCTGACTGGGTTCTCCGACGACCTGGCCGGCGCGGTGCGCCGCTACCTGACCCGCCTGCGCACCCTCACCCCTGCGGCCACCCACGAACTGGGCACCCAGCTGGCGGTCCGGGTCTGCGCGGTCGTGCACAGCCCGGTACCGCGGGGTTATCCGCCGTACCACGTGCTGGCCGCGGTGCTCGCCGAGCGCCAGCGCCGGGAGCTCACCGCGGTCCCGGCCCTGCGCTGATCGGCCGGCGGACTCCGCCGGTGTTGTGCACAGCGGCGCGGCTGTGGAGAACGCGGGTTGTGCACAACGGCCGATTCCCGCGTTCCCCGCTGTGAGTGGCGCCGCGCAAAGTTATCCACCGACAACGGGTTTCGGCGTCGCGACCCCGGGCTGTCCACACTGGGGACAGCCGCGCTGCACAGCCGGTACGCGTCCACTACCAGGGAAAAACCGCGTTGTGGGCGGCCGATGCGAACATCCGGCGCGGACACGGTGGTGTCCTTGTGTACGGGATGTGGACAGTTCACAGTTGTGGACAAACCTGTGGGTGGATCGGTGGATGCGTTGTGAGCGGGGGTGGACTACGGGTTGTCCACAGGCCCGCACAGGGCCGTCCCGGCCGCTGGGGATGCCGCCCCGCTGTTCACAGGGAGCCGGACTGCTTCAGCTCCAGGTACTCGTCGGCCAGCGCCTCCGCCAGCCGGTCGGGGGCGGCCGAAACCACGGCCACACCGCGGCGGCGCAGCTGCTCGCCGAGCAGCGCGCGCTCGGCGAGCACGGACTCGGCGGCGGCCGCCGCGAACACCGCGTCGGTGGTCGAGCGGTCCCGGGCGGCGGCGGCGATGTCGGGATCGGTCACCGAGACGATGAGCACCCGGTGCCGGTGCAGCAGGACCGGCAGCGCGGGCAGCAGGTGCTCGGTCACCGCCGCGGCGTCGAGCGCGGTGAACCACACGATCAGCGCCCGCCGCCTGCTGCGCGCGACCACCGTGCGCACCAGCCCGGTGACGTCGGTGTCGACCAGGCGCGGGGTCACCCCGGCCAGCGCGTGCAGGAGCTTGACCTGCAGCTGCCTGCCCCCGGCCCCGCTCACCTCGGTGCGCAGGCGGTTGTCGTAGGCGAGCAGGTCGACGGTGTCGCCCGCCGCCGCGGCGAGGCCGCCGAGCAGCAGGGCCGCCTCGATCGACGCGTCGAGCCGGGTGCCCTCCCCGATCCGGCCCGCCGCCGAGCGCCCGGTGTCGAGGACCATGAGCATGTGCCGGTTGCGTTCCGGGCGCCAGGTCCGCACCAGCACGTCGTTCGCCCGCGCGGTGGCGCGCCAGTCGATGGCCCGCACGTCGTCCCCGGCGACGTATTCGCGGAACGAGTCGAATTCGGTGCCCTGGCCGCGGGTGTTGGCGACGGTGCGGCCCTCGAGATGATGCAGCCGCTTGATCTTCGACCGCAGCAGCCGTTCGCTGCGGAACGCGGGCAGCGCGCGGACCCGGGTGGGCACCTCGATCCGGTACTGCCTGCCCGCCATCCCGAGGGGACCGAGCAGCCGCAGGACGACCGGTCCCGCGGTCCGGTCGCCGCGGAAGGACGGCGTCACGGTGGTGCGCACGCGGACGCGGGTCGACGGCGCCAGCGCGAGCCGGTGCTCGCCGTGCTCGGCGCGGCTGCTGCTGGGCCAGGTGTCCCACAGTCTGCCGCGCACCGTGCCGCGTCCCGTGTTGGTCACGGCCAGTTCGACGTCCGCGTGCTGCCCCAGCCGCACCACGGTCAGCGGGACGCGCGTGCAGGCGAGGTCGGCGGGTGTCGCCGCGAGGACGACATCGGCGAGGGCGACGACCAGCAGCACCGCGCACACCGCGGCGACCCCGGCCCAGGACGGCAGGACCAGCATCACCAGCACCGCCGCGGCCGTGGCGAGCAGTGCGAACCGGCCGGTGACGACCACCGCTACACCGGGACCGGGACCGCGGCCAGCAGCGAGGACAGCACGCTCTCGGTGGTCACGCCGTCCAGCTCGGCCTCCGGGCGCAGCTGCAGCCGGTGCCGCAGCACGGGCGTCGCCACGAACTTCACGTCGTCGGGGGTGACGAAGCCGCGGCCGTTCAGCCAGGCGAAGGCCCGGGCCGCGGCCAGCAGCGCGGTCGCGCCGCGGGTGGACGCGCCGTGCGCGACGGCGGGCGAGGTGCGGGTGGCCCGGCACAGGTCGACGATGTAGGCGAGCACCTCCGGGCTCACCGCCACCTGCGCGACGGCGGCCCTGGCGGCGGCGATGTGCCCGGCGCCCGCCACCGGGCGCAGGCCCGCGCCGGCGAGGTCACGCGGGTCGAAGCCGCTCGCGTGCCGCTGCAGGATGCGGAACTCGTCGTCGCGGCCGGGCAGCCGGACGTCGACCTTGAACAGGAAGCGGTCCAGCTGGGCCTCGGGCAGGGGATAGGTGCCCTCCTGCTCGATCGGGTTCTGGGTGGCGACCACCACGAACGGGTCCGGCAGCGGGCGGGGCGCGCCGTCCACCGAGACCTGCCGCTCCTCCATCGACTCCAGCAGGGAGGACTGGGTTTTCGGCGGGGTGCGGTTGATCTCGTCGGCCAGCAGCAGATTCGTGAACACGGGCCCCTGCCGGAAGGTGAACTCGCCGGTGTGCGGGTCGTAGATCTGCGAACCGGTGACGTCGCCGGGCATCAGGTCGGGGGTGAACTGGACCCGGGCGTGCTCGAGGTCGAGCGCGGTCGCCAGCGCCCGGACCAGCAGCGTCTTCGCCACGCCGGGAACACCTTCCAGCAGCACGTGCCCGCGGCAGAGCAGCGCGAGCACCAGGTACAGCACGGCCTGGTCGTTGCCGACCACGGCCTTGCCGATCTCGGTGCGCAGCGCGGCCAGCGCCGCCGCGGCCTCGGCGGCGTCGGGACGGGCGGGCACGGCGTCCGTCTTGCGGGTGATCACTTGGTCGTCGGTCATCCGAGCTCCGTCTCGATCCATTCGAGGTGTGCGGCAACGTAATACAGGTCGTCCTCGGTCTCCACCGGGTCGAACAGGGTGACGCCGATCTGCGCGGGCGGCGCGCCGAGGCGGGCCGCCACGGCGGCGACGAGCTGGGCGTCGGTGAGTTCGCCGCCCAGTCGGGGCCGGATCCGGCGCAGGGTGGCGGCGCGCAGGATCCGCGCGACGTGGGGGTAGTCCCGCGACCGGCGGTACAGGCCGGCCTGCCCGGCCATCAGCTCGTTGGCGGGCACCTCCACCGGGCGCGGTTCGCCGACGAGGGCGCCGCGGCGGCGCGCGCGCCACCACACCAGCACCGCGAAGGCGATCAGGAACTGCAGGCCGCCGAAGGCGAGCCAGGCGGGCTGGCGGGTGAAGATCGAGTCCTGGCCGGTGCCGAAGCCCGGATCGGGATCGTCCCGCGGCGGCGTGTCGGGCGCGTCCGGGAGGTCCGGTGGCGGCGCCGGTTTCGGCGCGGTGGGGGCGCCGCAGCTCTGCAGGGTGGCGTAGAGCAGCAGGAGCAGCACGGCGACGCCGACGACCGCGGCCCAGAACCGCGGATTGCGCAGGATCGCGGGCAGCGGCGGCAGGCCGCGCCGCGGCTTCGCCTCGACCTCGGTCACCTCGACCTCGGTGACCTCCGGCTTCGGCGGCGGCGCGCCCTGGGAGAAGCGATCGGCGTATTCGAGCCTGCGGTACTCGTCCTCGGTGGCGGCCCGGCCGCCGTAGACCACCTCGTCGAAACTCTCCGCCGCCGGGCGGAATTCGCCCGACTGCTCGAGGGGCAGCACGGTCGAGGCGTCGTTCGCGGTCTCCTGCGCGGTCCGGGAGCGGCGCACCGGCAGGGTGCCGTCCTGTTCCATCCCGCGCAGCACCGCGCGAAACCGTTCGCGCAGCGCGGTGTCGAAATCCCGCCGACGGGCGGCGTTCTCGGCGGCATCGCGGTGGTCGGCGGCCGAGCCGAGCCGCGGGGGCGGCGGCGTACCGGTCATCGGGCGCCGCCCGGGATCCGGATGTCCATGCCGTCGCGGACGCAGCGGCGGTCGAGGTAGACGACCACCCGCGACGCGGCCTCGACGATCTCGGCGATCACCGTGACCAGCAGGGTGCCCCCGATGAGCAGGCCGGTCACGGCCCACCGGTGGGTACCGGTGAACTCCGACAGATAGAAGGGCACGCCGAACAGCGGCACCGCGAGCAGCGCGAACAGCAGCCGCTGGCACAGCCACAGCCCCGCCAGCGGCGACCCGGCGCCCTCGGTGAGCTCCTTCGACCGGCGCACGGCCGCGCCGTGATCCAGCTGCTCGGCCAGCACGACCGGCTCGACCACGAACCGCCTGCCCCGCAGGAAGGCGAGCCCGACCAGGGCGAACGGATAGGTGATGATCAGCACGGCGCCGGGCACGAGGACCGCGAGCCCGATCAGGGTGAACATCAGCTGGGCCACGAGCAGCGGGCCGAACCGGGCGCGCGCGCCGCGCAGCGCCGCGCTCAGGCCGAGCCGGACGCCGGCGAGGTCGGCCAGCCCGATGGCGACCGTCGCGCCGCGCAGCACGAAGCGCAGCAGCCAGATCGCCAGCGCGGTGATCCCGACGGCGGTCCACCCGACCGCCGCGTCGTTGTCGCCGGTCAGTTCGGCGACCAGCCCGGTCACCCCCAGCGTCACCGGCAGCGCCACGGCGAGGCCGAGGCCGCCCAGGGTGGCCAGCGGTCGCAGGTGGGCCTGGAGCAGGGCGAACGGCTCATCGAGCTGCTCGCGGAATCGCAAAGGGCGGATCGGCACCGTCGGACCAGAGCGCTCTGATACCGGATCGACTCCCGCCCCGACGGCACCGGCCGTATCGACGACGGGCACGAGGTGCAGTCTATGCGGCGATACGTCCGGATCGGCTACTCGTCGAGGACCGGGGCGGCCAGCCGGGTGGGCGTCAGCCTGCCGCGCAGCGTCACCGTGTCACCGAGCACCCAGTGCGCCGCCTCCGCGTCGCCCGCCGCGTCGAGGGTGGCCGCCGAGGTCAGCAGGCGTTCGGGATGGGACTTCGACAGCTCGCACAGCCGGGCCGCCTCGTTGACGGCGTCCCCGATGACGGTGAACTCGTAGCGCTGGTGGGCGCCGACGTTGCCCGCGACCACCCGCCCCGCGGCGACGCCGATGCCGGCGGCCAGGTCGGTGGCGCCGCGCAGCCTGCGCTGGATGGCCCTGGCGCACGCCAGCGCCTGCCCGGCGTGATCGTCGAGCTGGGCGGGCGTGCCGAAGACCGCGAGCGCCGCGTCGCCCTCGAACTTGTTGAGCAGGCCGCCGTGCCGGTCCACCTCGTCGACCACGATGTCGAAGAAGCGGTTCAGGATGGCCACGATCTCCGGCGCGGGCCGGGTCGCGGCCATGGTGGTCGACCCGATGATGTCGATGAACAGGGCGGCGGCGTCGGTCTCGGCGCCGCCGAGTTCGGCGCCCGATTCGATGGCGGCCATCGCGACCTTGCGGCCGACGTGCTTGCCGAACAGGTCCTCGATGAGCGCGCGCTCGCGCAGCCCCTGCACCATTCGGTTGAACCCGCTCTGCAGGTCGCCGAGTTCGGTGCCGTCGTAGAGCGGGATCTCGACGGTCAGGTCCCCGTTCTCCACCTGGCGCAGCGCCTGGCGCACCCCGCGGATCGGGGCCAGCGTCGCGCTGCTGACCTGGGCCATGAGCACCATGCCGAACAGCAGCGCCGACCCGCCGAGGCTCAGCACGCACACCGCGAGCCGGGCCTTGCTCACCTCGGGATCGGTCAGCGCCCACACCGCGACCACCATCGACACCCCCACCGGGACGCCGCTGCCGACCAGCCAGGTCAGCATGGTCCGGCCGAAGACGCCGATGCCGTGCCGGTTGCGCTGCGGGTCGGCCTGGAGTACGCGCGCCGTGACGACCCGCAGCGCGAACTCGGCGATCAGATAACTGTTGGTGCACACCACGATCGCGGCGGCGCCGATGGCCAGGATGAGTTTGGGGATGAGCCGCGGGTCGGCCACCCCGTACCCGATGACCAGTGCGGTCGCCGCGATCGTCCACAGGGCGGCCTGCTGCAGCATCAGCCAGCGCGGGGCGGCCATGGCCGAGCGCTGCTGACGCGGCGTCGGCACGTGGTCGGGGTCGATGGCCCAGCCCAGGGAGCGGACGCCGCCGACGGTGCCCCAGATCGTGCCCGCGGTCAGCGCCGCCACCGCGCACAGCGGCGCGAAGACGGCGTTGAGCAGCAACAGTTCCCGGGTGAAGATCGACGGCCCCGGCAGGACGAAGCCGGCGAGCACGATGGTCATGGTCGCGCCGGTGATGTTGGCGACCAGCAGCGGGATGGTCAGCAGCAGCTGAACGCGGACGCGCCGGATGCGCGAGTTCTCCTCGACGGGGCCGAGCAGGGGCGAACCCCAGGGCGCGGCGGTGGCCGCTCGGTCCGGAGCCGCGCTGTGAATCACCTTCGCACTGTAAACCGGAACCGGGGGACGGCGCCCCGTTGTCGCTCAGGTCACTATGCCGAGCATTCGGCTATATGAGGTGATGGAAGCGCGTCGCGATCGGGGATTCGTCGGCCGCGACGAGTGGTCGGGGCGGAAACCGTCGCCGAGAACACTTGTCCACTCAAACGGCCGGGCCGAGGGCGCGCCGGGCCCGGCCGCGCCGAGGTCAGCGTCCGGGCGGCAGCGCGCGCGGGCCGCGCCGTCCCGGCAGTTCGCCGGTGCCGGGTCCGGACAGTTCGGCCTGCTCGGCGGCGGTCAGCGGGGCCTGGGCCGCGGCGGGCAGCCCGGGATGCTGTGGCGCGCTCGGGTACTGGCGCGGGTCCGGGTGGTACACCGCACCCGGCGCGTCGACGACGGACGACGCCAGTTGACGGGCGTACTGCGCGGCGTACGGATCGGCCTGGGGCGGAACCGGATTCGGTGCGGCGTACCCCTGCCCGGCGTACCCCGGCGCGGGATGGCCGGGCAGCTGCGGATATCCGGGCACGGCGTACCCCGGCGGCAGCTGCTGCGGCACGGCCTGCGCGCCCGAATCCTCGCTGTTCACCGTGACCTTGCGGCTGCGGCGCAGGGTGAAGGTCACCTCCTCCACCTCCTCGAACGCCTGGCGGGCGGTCCGCAGCGGATGGGTCGCGGTGTCGATGGCGTTGGCCACGAAGGACGGGACCAGCGGGCGGATCCAGCGGGCGGCGGTGTCGGTGAACGGCACCTGGCCGATGATCGGCAGCGCGAGGCCGCCCGGCCGCGGGCTCTCCACCGGCACCCCCTCGGTGATCACCGGCTGCGGCTGCGGGAGCGGCGCGGGCACAAGGGCCCCGCCGGTGGTGCCGGCCTGCGGCAGCGCGTTCGGGAGATAGGCGGCGGGCAGCGCCGCCGGGCTCGCGTTTCCCTCCAGGGCCACGGGATTGTCCTTTCGGTCGGTGATGCCGATTTCGAAGCCGCCGACGGCCGCGATGATCCGGGTGCGCTGACGCTCCTGGTCGATCACCGAGTCGGCGTGCACGGCCAGCCGGGTCGAGGCCAGTTCGGCCTCCGCCCGCAGCGTCTCGGCTTCGGCGCGGGTTTCGGCGCGCTTGATCGCGATGGCCGCGTCGGCCTCGCGCTCGGCGCGGTCGGTCACCTCGGCCACTGTGACCGCGCGGTCGAGCGCGGTCTCGCCGCGCCAGCGGCGCAGCAGCAGCGGCGCGACGGCCAGCAGGACGCCGGCCGCCAGCACGAGCAGCCGCAGCGCCAGCGCGCCGGGGTGGTCGAGGGTGTGGTCGTTGAGCGCCACCCAGCGGGCGCCGAGGCCGCGGTCGCCCTCGGCGAAGGCGGCCGCGCGGGCGGTGGCCAGGGCGCGGTCGGTCTCGGTGACCCGGGTGTCGAGCGGGGCGACGCGGTCCTGCGCGGCGGTCAGCTGCTTGCGCGCGTCGTCGAGCATGGCCTCGGCGGTCCGCGATTCGGGGCCGCGGCCGGGGACGCCGGTGATCCGGGTCTGCGGGCACTCCGGCGTCGGGTTGTATTCGCAGCGGGCGGTGACCAGGGCGCGGTCGATCTCGCCCTGGGCCCGGCCGAGCGTCTGGTCGAGCGCGGCGCGGTCGGCGACGGCGCGCTCGTGTTCGGCGCGGGCGGTGACGACGGCGGGCGCGGACTCGGCGGCGGACTGGGCGCGCTGGTCGAGGGCGCGGTCGACCGTCGCGCCGAGCAGCACCGTGCTGCCCAGCTCGGCGACCAGCGCGCCGGCCAGCACCGCGACCGCGATCCGGGCCACCCGATCGGTCCGGTCGCCTGCCCGGCCGGTCACGAGCGCGCGCCCGATCGCGCCCGTCGCGGCGCAGGCCAGCAGCGCGCCGAGGACGACCACGAAGCCCGCGACGCCGTCGGCGGCCGCGAGCGCGGCCGCGGTGACCGCGCCGGAGACCACGGCGAACAGCAGCACCGCGGTACCGGTCAGCACATATCCCGCGGATTCCTGGCGAACGGCCGGATCGGTGGCGGCGCGCGGGGCGGACAGACCTCCGCCGAGCCAGGTCAGCGTGCCGGTGACGGTCATTGGGAACTCACATCCTCTGCTTCCCCCGCCGTGGTGGCCCGGTGCCGCGCTTCCCAGGGCGCGGGCTGGCGAAACTGTCACGGATTCGTTGTCTCAGCGTGACAGCCTCGCGGCCGACACACCGAGCGGGTGGCCGTACCTGTGTGCAGCCTCACACCGCCGGCGGCGCGGTATCTGTGCCGCGCCCGCGGACCCCGGGGCGCGCCGGTGACGCGGCCCGCGACACGCGGAAGGCGTGTGTTGCCGCACAACGCCTTCGGCGCGTCGCCGGTGCTGTGTCGAACACCACTGAAAGTATTTGCCGATCGATTGCCAGCGGCGTGATTCGGGCTACAGACCGTACGGTCGGATCACTGCTGTGGCCTGTCGGAGGCGCTGTCGCGAATGTCTCATCCCGTGACCGTCG
This sequence comes from Nocardia thailandica NBRC 100428, assembly GCF_000308795.1. Classification (GTDB taxonomy): domain Bacteria; phylum Actinomycetota; class Actinomycetes; order Mycobacteriales; family Mycobacteriaceae; genus Nocardia; species Nocardia thailandica. The sequence continues at coordinate 34,562 of NZ_BAGK01000002.1, forward strand.
GGTTAGCCGTCTCGACAGCGGTTTGACCTGGGCGGAACCGGGGAAATCTGCTGCGATGCAGGTGAACAGCGGTGCGGGAACGCGCGGCAGTGTCGGAGACAGGTGTCCGGAAGCCCGGTTCGCGCAGGTCGGCGGCGTGCGGGCGGGGATCGATCCACCCCTGCTCCTGCTTTACACTGGACGACGCGTGCGACGTGGAGGACCGCTGACATAAAGCCCAGCTAGATCGGGTTATTAGCACAACCTTAGTTGGTTGGGTCTGCGACCTGACTTATCGTTTGCTCTTACGCCGAACACACAAATGCTCGGCGAGACAGCCCGTTGCGGGCCCGTGAGGACGGGCTCACTGTAGCGGGCGCAAGCCCGCGCGGAGGTTAGGAGTGTGTAAGCGCTCCGTTACCTCCGAGCACCCACTACGTCAACGAAGCGGGTGGACAACTGGAGACGTGACTGCACGCCGAAGACCATCAGCGCGGCTGGTTCTGAGGATCGTACGGACGCAGTCTTGACGGAGGCGTACGACGAGAGGCTTCGAACCACACGAAGGCCGATTCATCGACAGCCGACTTTCTTGAAGGCAGAGGCATGACGCAACTTCCTGGCCACAGGTCACCTGGACCCATCGGGCTCTACGACCCGGCATACGAGCACGACGCCTGCGGTGTCGCGCTCGTCGTCGACATGCACGGCCGCCGCAGCCGTGACATCGTCGACAAGGCTATTACGGCCCTGTTGAACCTGGAGCACCGTGGTGCCGCCGGTGCCGAGCCGAACTCCGGCGACGGCGCGGGCATCCTGATCCAGCTCCCGGACAAGTTCTTCCGGGCGATCCTGGCCGAGAACAACGCCGCCTTCGAGCTGCCCGCCGCGGGGTCCTACGCCACCGGTATCGCGTTCCTGCCCCAGTCGCGCCGCGAGGCCTCCCGTGCCGCCTACGGCGTGGAGAAGATCGTCGCCGAAGAGGGCATGACCGTCCTCGGCTGGCGTGAGGTCCCCATCGACGAGTCGTCGCTGGGCGCGCTGGCCCGCGACGCCATGCCGACCTTCCGCCAGATCTTCATCGCCTCGCCCAAGGGCTCGGCCGAGCAGCTCTCCGGCATGGACCTCGAGCGTCGCGCCTACGTCATCCGCAAGCGGGTCGAGCACGAGCTCGGCAAGTCCGGCGCGGGCGAGGGCGGCCTCGGCAAGGAGTCGGTGTACTTCCCGAGCCTGTCCGGCGAGACCTTCGTCTACAAGGGCATGTTCACCACCCCGCAGCTGCGCGCGTTCTACCTGGACCTCCAGGACGACCGTGTCGAGTCGGCGCTCGGCATCGTGCACTCGCGCTTCTCCACCAACACCTTCCCGTCGTGGCCGCTGGCGCACCCGTTCCGCCGGGTCGCCCACAACGGCGAGATCAACACCGTCTCCGGCAACGAGAACTGGATGCGCGCGCGTGAGGCGCTGCTGCGTTCGGACGTCTTCGGCACCGACGAGGCGGGCAAGAACCGGCTCGAGAAGATCTTCCCCGTCTGTACGCCGGGGGCGAGCGACACCGCGCGGTTCGACGAGGTGCTCGAGCTCCTGCACCTCGGCGGCCGCAGCCTGCCCCACGCCGTGCTGATGATGATTCCCGAGGCCTGGGAACGCAACGAGAACATGGACCCGCAGCTGCGGGCGTTCTACGAGTACCACTCGATGCTGATGGAGCCGTGGGACGGCCCGGCCTCGGTGTGCTTCACCGACGGCACCGTCATCGGCGCCGTCCTCGACCGCAACGGCCTGCGCCCCGGCCGGATCTGGGTCACCGAGGACGGCCTGGTCGTGATGGCCTCCGAGGTCGGTGTCCTGGACATCGACCCGGCCACCGTGGTCAAGAAGGTCCGCCTGCAGCCGGGCAAGATGTTCCTCGTCGACACGGCCGCGGGCCGGATCATCGGCAACGACGAGCTCAAGGCCGAACTGGCGGGCGAGCACCCGTACCAGGAGTGGCTCGACGCCGGCGTGAGCCGCCTCGCCGACCTGCCCGACCGCCCGCACGTGCACATGTCGCACGACCGCGTGCTCATCCGCCAGCAGATCTTCGGGTACACCAACGAAGAGCTGAACCTGCTGATCTCGCCCATGGCCCGTACCGGCGCCGAGGGCCTCGGCTCCATGGGCACCGACACCCCGATCGCGGTGCTGTCCTCGCGGCCGCGCCTGCTGTTCGACTACTTCCAGCAGCTGTTCGCGCAGGTCACCAACCCGCCGCTGGACGCCATCCGCGAAGAGGTCGTCACCAGCCTCAAGCGCAACATCGGCCCCGAGTCCGACCTGCTGCACCCGAGCGCGGAGTCCTGCAAGCAGATCGCCATCGAGCAGCCGATCCTGGACAACGACGAGCTGGCCAAGCTGGTCCACATCAACGACGACGGCAGCCACCCCGGCCTGCGGTCGGTCGTCGTGCGCGGCCTGTACCCGGTCGCCGAGGGCGGCGAGGGTTTGCGCAAGGCCCTGGAAGCCATCAACATCCAGGTCTCGGCCGCCATCGACGGTGGCGCCCGGATCATCGTGCTCTCCGACCGCGAGTCCAACGAGAAGCTGGCGCCGATCCCGTCGCTGCTGCTGACCTCGTCGGTGCACCACCACCTGGTCCGCGAGCGCACCCGCACCATGGTCGGCCTCGTCGTCGAGGCCGGTGACGCCCGCGAGGTGCACCACATGGCCATGCTGGTCGGCTTCGGCGCGGCCGCGATCAACCCGTACATGGCCTTCGAGACCATCGAGGACATGCTCGAGCGCGGCGCGCTGCAGATCCCGAACGCCACCGGCGACGCCGCCTACCGTCTTGCGGTCTACAACTACAACAAGGCCGCGAGCAAGGGCGTGCTGAAGGTGATGTCCAAGATGGGCATCTCCACCATGGCCTCCTACAACGGCGCCCAGCTGTACCAGGTCATCGGCCTGGCGCAGGACCTGGTCGACGAGTACTTCACCGGCCTGCGCTCGCCGCTGGGCGGTATCGGCCTCGACGAGATCGCCGAGGAGGTGGCCGCCCGCCACCGCAGCGCGTTCCTGGAGAACCGCAACGAGCGCGCGCACCGCGAGCTCGAGGTCGGCGGCGAGTACCAGTGGCGCCGCGAGGGCGAGTACCACCTGTTCAACCCGGACACCGTGTTCAAGCTGCAGCACGCGACCCGCTCGGGCCAGTACTCGATCTTCAAGGAGTACACCAAGCTGGTCGACGACCAGTCCGAGCGTCTCGCCTCGCTGCGCGGCCTGTTCAAGTTCAAGTCCGGGCAGCGCGCGCCCATCTCGATCGACGAGGTCGAGTCGGTCGACGAGATCGTCAAGCGCTTCTCGACCGGCGCGATGAGCTACGGCTCCATCTCGGCCGAGGCGCACGAGACCCTGGCCATCGCCATGAACCGGCTCGGCGGTCGCTCGAACTCCGGTGAGGGCGGCGAGAACCCGGCCCGCTTCGAGGTCGAGGAGAACGGTGACTGGCGCCGGTCGGCGATCAAGCAGGTCGCCTCGGGCCGCTTCGGCGTCACCGCGCACTACCTGACCAACTGCACCGACATCCAGATCAAGATGGCCCAGGGCGCGAAGCCGGGCGAGGGCGGCCAGCTGCCCCCGCACAAGGTGTACCCGTGGGTCGCCGAGGTGCGGCACTCCACGCCGGGCGTCGGCCTGATCTCGCCGCCGCCGCACCACGACATCTACTCGATCGAGGACCTGGCGCAGCTGATCCACGACCTGAAGAACGCGAACCCGCAGGCGCGGATTCACGTGAAACTCGTCGCGGAGCCGGGCGTCGGGACCGTCGCGACCGGCGTGTCCAAGGCACACGCCGACGTCGTGCTCATCTCGGGCCACGACGGCGGCACCGGCGCCTCGCCGCTGACCTCGCTCAAGCACGCGGGCGGCCCCTGGGAGCTCGGCCTCGCCGAGACCCAGCAGACCCTGCTGCTCAACGGTCTGCGCGACCGCATCGTGGTCCAGGTCGACGGCCAGATGAAGACCGGCCGCGACGTGATGATCGCCGCACTGCTCGGCGCCGAGGAGTTCGGTTTCGCGACCGCCCCGCTCGTGGTGTCCGGCTGCGTGATGATGCGCGTGTGCCACCTCGACACCTGCCCGGTCGGCATCGCCACCCAGAACCCCACCCTGCGTGAGCGGTTCACCGGCAAGCCGGAGTTCGTCGAGAACTTCTTCCGCTTCATCGCCGAGGAAGTCCGTGAGCTGCTCGCGCAGCTGGGCTTCCGCACCCTCGACGAGGCGGTCGGCCGTTCCGACCTGCTCGACACCTCCGCCGCGAAGAACCACTTCAAGGCGAGCAAGCTGGACCTGTCGCCGATCCTGGATCAGCCGGAGACGGCGTTCATGAACCAGGACACCCGCTGCACCAAGACCCAGGACCACGGCCTGGACAAGGCCCTGGACAACGAGCTCATCGCGCTGTCGGCCGACGCGCTCGAGCGGGGTCAGGCGGTGAAGATCGAAACCAAGATCACCAACGTGAACCGCACGGTCGGCACCATGCTCGGCCACGAGGTGACCAAGCTCTACGGTGGCGCGGGCCTGCCCGACAACACCATCGACATCACCTTCACCGGTTCCGCGGGCAACAGCTTCGGCGCGTTCGTCCCGGCGGGCATCACGCTGCGGGTGCAGGGTGACGCCAACGACTACGTCGGCAAGGGTCTGTCCGGCGGCCACATCGTGGTCCGCCCGGCGCCGACCGCGCCCGAGGGGTTCGTCGCCGAGGAGAACATCATCGCGGGCAACGTGATCCTGTTCGGCGCCACCAGCGGCCGGGCCCTGATCAACGGTGTCGCGGGCGAGCGCTTCGCGGTCCGCAACTCCGGCGCGACCGCGGTCGTCGAGGGCGTGGGCGACCACGGCCTCGAGTACATGACCGGTGGCCGCGTGGTCATCCTCGGTGAGACCGGCCGCAACTTCGGCGCGGGCATGTCCGGCGGCGTGGCGTTCGTCTACAACCCGAACGGCACCTTCGCCGGGCGCCTGAGCCCGGAGCAGGCCGAGGCCATCGAGGCCCTGTCCGGCGACGACTTCACCTGGCTGCGCGACATCATCACCGTGCACCGGGACGAGACGGGTTCGGCCGTGGCCGAACGCATCCTGAGCGACTGGTCCCAGCAGGTGAACCACTTCGTGAAGGTCATGCCCCGCGAATACAAGAAGGTTCTGCTCGCCATCTCCGAAGCCGAGAAGAGCGGCAAGGACGTGGACGAGGCGATTATGGAGGCCGCACGTGGCTGAATCGACCCGCGATCAGCAGGCCGGCGCGGCTTGGTCTGGCGAGAATACGGAGGCCGCACGTGGCTGACCCTCAGGGATTTCTGAAGCACACCTCTCGGGAGCTGCCCGCCCGCCGGCCGGTGCCGCTGCGACTGCTGGACTGGAAGGAGGTGTACGTCGAGGAGAAGTTCTCGAAGGACACCCTCCAGCGCCAGGCCAGCCGCTGCATGGACTGCGGTATCCCGTTCTGCCACAACGGTTGTCCGCTGGGGAACCTGATCCCCGAGTGGAACGACCTCGCCTACAAGGGCACCTGGAAGGACGGCATCGACCGGCTGCACGCGACCAACAACTTCCCGGAGTTCACCGGCCGCCTGTGCCCGGCTCCGTGTGAGGCGTCCTGCGTGCTCGGCATCAACCAGGACCCGGTCACCATCAAGCAGGTCGAGCTCGAGACCATCGAGAACGCCTTCGACGAGGGCTGGGTCACCCCGGTGTACCCGACCCGTCTGACCGGCAAGAAGATCGCCGTGGTCGGCTCCGGCCCGGCCGGTCTGGCCGCCGCCCAGCAGCTGACCCGCGCCGGCCACACCGTCACGGTCTTCGAGCGCGACGACCGCATCGGCGGCCTGATGCGCTACGGCATCCCGGAATTCAAGATGGAGAAGCGCTTCATCGACCGCCGCCTCGCGCAGATGGAGGCCGAGGGCACCATCTTCAAGGCCGGCGTGAACGTGGGCGTCGACATCACCGCCGAACAGCTGCGCGAGCAGTTCGACGCGGTCGTCCTCGCCGGTGGCGCCACCATCGCCCGCGACCTGCCGATCCCGGGCCGCGAGCTCGACGGCATCCACCAGGCGATGGAGTTCCTGCCCCTGGCCAACCGCGTCCAGCTCGGCGACGACATCACCGACGAGAACGGCCTGCCGCCCATCCACGCGAAGGGCAAGAAGGTCGTCATCATCGGCGGTGGCGACACCGGCGCCGACTGCCTCGGCACCTCGCACCGCCACGGTGCCGAAAGCGTCCACCAGTTCGAGATCATGCCGCGCCCGCCGGAGGAGCGCGCCGGGTCGACCCCGTGGCCGACCTACCCGCTCATGTACCGGGTGTCCTCGGCGCACGAGGAGGGCGGCGAGCGGGTGTTCTCCGTGAACACCGAGCGTTTCGTCGGCAAGGACGGCAAGGTCACCGGCCTGGAGGCGCACGAGGTCAGGATGGCCAACGGGCGCTTCGAGAAGGTCGAGGGCACCGACTTCACCCTCGAGGCCGACCTGGTGCTGCTGGCCATGGGCTTCGTCGGCCCGCAGAAGAACGGCCTGCTCAACGACCTCGGCGTCGGCTACGACGCGCGCGGCAACGTCCAGCGCGACAAGAACTGGGCCACCAACGTGCCCGGCGTCTTCGTCGCCGGTGACATGGGTCGCGGCCAGTCGCTGATCGTGTGGGCCATCGCCGAGGGCCGCTCCGCCGCAGCCGCGGTCGACCGCTACCTCGAAGGCGAGACCGCGCTGCCCGCGCCGATCGTCCCGACGGCGGTCGCGCAGCGCTGATCGATCGAGAACCGAAGGCGCCCACGGACTCTCCGTGGGCGCCTTCGTTCGTCTCGGGGACGCCGACCGCTCAGGCGGTGTCCATGTCGCCTGAGCGGGCGTCCTGCGTGGTGACGCTGCGCTGCCGCCTCCGGACGCCGGACGCTCAGGCGGTGCCGACCACCGCGCTGTGCCCCGCGAGCGAGACGACGTCGCCCGCGCGTAGTTGCCTGCCGCGGCGTAGTTCGACCTCGTCGTTCACCCGGACCAGGCCCTCGGCGATGACCAGCTTGGCCTCCGAACCGGAATCGATGAGATTGGCGAGTTTGAGGAACTGCCCGAGCCGGATGACGTCGTCATCGATGGGCACCTCGACTGGATCCGACATGGGCTAATCACACCACAACACGCCGCAGCGGCCCGCGTGGCGGTTACCCCGGTGGAGCGGCCACACTGGATCGGTGACTTCCACGCACACCGAGGTGCCCCAACCGGTCGACGTCGCTGCGGACCGGCCGGCCGCGCCGGTGCCCCATCGCGGGCACGGCAGGCTCGCCGAGGTACCGCACATCGCGGGCACCGTACTCGGGGTCTTCGCGGTGGCCATCCTGCTGTGGAGCCTCTCGCCCGCCCTGCGCTTCGTCACGCAGGTGCCGCGCCGCTACATCGACGCGTACTACTTCGACGCCCCGGACACGAGCCTGGTGTGGGCGGTGGTGATCGGCCTGCTGGCCGGCGCGACCGCGGCACGCAAACGGATCGCCTGGTGGCTGCTCGTCGTCTACATGCTGCTGTTCGCGGTCGCCAACCTCGCCGAGTTCGTCACCGAGGACAACGTCAACGCGCTGGTCGCGCTGGTGGTGCACCTGGTGGTCCTCGGGGTGCTGATCGCCGCGCGGGGGGAGTTCTACACGCGGGTACGCCGCGGCGCGGCGTGGAAGGCGCTCGGGGTGCTGCTGGTCGGGCTCGCGGCCGGCTGCCTGCTCGGCTGGGGCCTGGTCGAGCTCGCGCCCGGCACCCTGCCCGAGGGCATCCAGCGGCCGCTGTGGGCGGTCTACCGGGTGACCGCGGTGGTGCTGGTGGAGAACGAGCACTTCGACGGGCACCCGCGGGCCTGGGTGAACTTCCTGCTCGGCCTGTTCGGCGCGATCGCGCTGCTGGCCGCGGTCGTGGTGCTGCTGCGCTCGCAGCGCGCCGACAACGCCATGACCGGCTACGACGAGTCGGCGATCCGCGGCCTGCTGGCCGCCTCGGACGTGGAGGACTCGCTCGGCTACTTCGCCACCCGCCGCGACAAGGCGGTGGTGTTCGCGCCCAACGGCAAGGCCGCGGTGACCTACCGGGTCGAGCTCGGGGTCAGCCTCGCCTCCGGCGACCCGATCGGGCCGCGCTCGGCCTGGCCGCAGGCCATCGACGCCTGGTTGCGGCAGGCGGACCACTTCGGCTGGGCGCCCGCGGTGATGGGCGCCAGCGAGCTGGGCGCGACCGCCTACCGCCGGGCCGGGCTCTCGGCGCTGCGCCTCGGCGACGAGGCCATCCTCGACACCCGCACCTTCTCGCTGGCCGGGCCGGAGATGAAGCAGGTCCGCCAGGCCGCCAACCGCCTGCGCAAGCAGGGGCTGAGCGTGCGGGTCCGCAGGCACCGCGACGTCCCGGTCTCCGAGTGGCCGGGCATCATCGGCCGGGCCGAGGCGTGGCGTGACACCGAGTCCGAACGCGGGTTCTCCATGGCGCTCGGCCGCCTCGGCGACGCGCTCGACGGCGACTGCCTGCTGGTGGAGGCTGTGCGCGGGGACGACGAGGTGGTCGGCATGCTCTCGTTCGTGCCCTGGGGACGCACCGGCGTCTCGCTGGAGCTGATGCGCCGCGACCCGCGCAGCCCCAACGGCGTGATGGAGCTGATGATCTCCCAGCTCGCGCTGAACTCCGACCAGCACGCGATCACCCGCGTCTCGCTGAACTTCGCGGTCTTCCGCTCGGTGTTCGAGGAGGGCGGCCGGATCGGCGCAGGCCCGGTGCTGCGGCTGTGGCGCGGGGTGCTGCTGTTCTTCTCGCGCTGGTGGCAGCTCGAGGCGCTCTACCGGTCCAACGTGAAGTACCAGCCGCGCTGGGTGCCGCGCTTCTTCCTGTTCGAGGAGCGCAGGCAGCTGCCGCGGGTCGCCACGGCCAGCGGCCTCGCCGAGGGCTTCCTGCCGCGCTTCGGCAAGGAGCCCGACGCCTACCGGCACACCGGCACGAAACCCGCGGTGCCCGAGGGCATGGTCGGCCTGCACGCCGACGGCTCGGCGCCCGACGCGCCCGACGGCGAGGAGGAGCTGCAGGGCCCGCGGCGCCCGGAGCAGGTGCGGGTCCGCATGGACAAGCTGGACCGGCTCACCGCGGCGGGCGTTGACGCCTACCCGGTCGCCTATCCGCCGACCCACACCATCGCCGCGGCCAGGAACACCCCGCGCGGCACCACCGTCCGCGTCGCGGGCAGGCTGCTGCGCATCCGCGACTACGGCGGCGTGATCTTCGCGCTGGTGCGGGACTGGTCCGGGGACATCCAGCTGGTCATCGACAAGGCACGGGTCGGCGCGGAACGCAGCGCCGAGTTCGGCGAGTTCTTCGACCTCGGCGACCTCATCGAGGTCAGCGGGCGGATCGGCACCAGCCGCAACGGCGAGCTGTCGCTGCTGGCGCAGGACTGGCGGATGAACGGCAAGTGCCTGCACCCCCTCCCGGACAAGTGGCGCGGCCTGGCCGATCCCGAGTCGCGGGTGCGCCAGCGCTACGTCGACATGGCGATCAACGCCGAGACCCGCGAGCTCATGGCCAAGCGCAGCGCGGTCCTGCACTCGCTGCGGGACTCGCTGTACCACTGGGGTTTCCTCGAGGTCGAGACGCCGATCCTGCAGCAGGTCCACGGCGGCGCCAACGCGACCCCGTTCCTCACCCACATCAACGCCTACGACCTCGACCTGTATCTGCGCATCGCCCCCGAGCTCTATCTCAAGCGGCTGTGCGTGGGTGGCATGGAGAAGGTCTTCGAGATCGGGCGCACCTTCCGCAACGAGGGTGTCGATTTCAGCCACAATCCGGAGTTCACCATCCTCGAGGCCTACGAGGCGCACAGCGACTACCTGCGGATGATGCACGTGTGCCGCAGGCTGATCCAGGACGCGGCGATGGCGGCCAACGGCGCCGAGGTGGCCATGCGCCCCACCGGGGACGGCGGCTACGAGCCGGTCGACATCTCCGGTGAGTGGTCGGTCAAGACCGTGCACGGCGCGGTGTCGGAGGCCGTCGGCACCGAGATCACCCCGCGCACCGACCTGGACACCCTGCGCGAGCTCTGCGACAAGGCCGGCGTCCCGGTGCAGCACGGCTGGGACTGCGGACAGGTGGTGCTCGAGATGTACGAGCACCTCGTGGAGTCGCAGACGAAGGAACCCACCTTCTACCTCGACTTCCCGACCTCGGTGTCGCCGCTGACCCGCTCCCACCGCAGCATCGCCGGGGTCACCGAACGCTGGGACCTGGTCGCCTGGGGCGTCGAGCTCGGCACGGCCTACAGCGAACTGACCGATCCGGTCGAGCAGCGACGCCGGCTCACCGAGCAGTCCATGCTGGCCGCCAACGGTGACCCGGAGGCGATGGAACTCGACGAGGACTTCCTGCAGGCCCTCGAGCACGCCATGCCGCCCACCGGCGGGCTCGGCATGGGCGTCGACCGGGTGGTCATGCTGATCACCGGCCGCAGCATCCGCGAGACCCTGCCGTTCCCCCTGGTCAAGCCGCGCTGAGCGAGACACGGGCGACCGGAATGTTTACGGTGGGGTGCCCGGTGGCGATTACTCACTACAGGGCTTCCGCGCGCCCGCCGCCGAGACTCGCAGGACGAATTTCGCGTAGCGGGCGTTAGGGTAGGACCTTCGGCACCGGGAGGATGTCGACACTTCGAAAACCGGGATGGGACATGTATCTGGATCTGCTCACCAACGCCGCGCTCGTCGACCCGCACGTGGTCGGCCACAGCATCGACACCCTGGCGAGCTCGGGCACCACCGACACCGTGGTCGACCTGCTCGCCAAGTCGAAGAGGAAGAGCCGGGGCGGTGGCGGTTTCCTCTTCGGCGGCATCTGCTGCCTGATCATCGTCATCCTGATCGTGGTCGCGATCGTGCTGCTCAAGAAGAAGAAGGACAACGGCGGCAACGGCCAGCCGCCCGCGCAGTACGGCCAGCAGCCCTACGGGCAGCAGTACGGTCAGCCCGGCGGCCAGCCGTACCAGACCGGTGAGCAGTCCTTCGGCCAGAACCAGCCGCCCTACGGCCAGGGCGGGCAGCCCCCGTACGGTCAGGGCGGCCAGCCGCCCTACGGCCAGCACTGATCCGTCGCGCCGAGCGGCCCGGTTCCCCGAGGGGACCGGGCCGCTCGCCTATTGTCGGCCCATGACGTCACGGCGGGCCGGCTGATGTCCGGCACGGCGCGCAGCGCGCCCGAGAACCGGCACCTGGTCGCCAAGGGCCTGACCGCCACCGGCGCGGCCGCCCTGTTCATCGTCCTGCGGGTCTTCGCCATCACCGACTATCACTGGGGTGCCGCCTTTTCGGTGGTCAGCACGCTCGAGCTCGACGACGTGCCGCCGATGATCCTCGGCACCCTCATGGCCAGCCCGTTCCTCGGCGGCATCGCGGTGAGCGTGCTGCTGGCCGAGGCGCTGATCCGCCAGATCCGGTTGGGCATGCCGCGCTGGGAGTCCGCGGGCAACACCGTCTGGCTGATCCTGCTGTGCCTGTTCGCCGCGAGTCTCACCTGGACCTACCGCATCTGGTGGGTCCCCGGCACCGCCGCGGCCCTCGCCGCCCTCCTGCTCGCGGTCCTGTGGACCAGCAAGCGCAACACCGACGGCGCCCGCTTCGCGCGCTGGTTCATGACCCGCACCGGCATCGTCATCGCCGCCGCCGCGCTCGGCCTCGCCGCCGCCGTACAGGTGCCGTGGATGACCAAGGAGGACATCGACACCCGCACCGGCCGCGTCGAGGGCTGGGTGCTGGAGAACCCGCCCGGCTTCCTCAAGGTGCTGCTGGAACGCGACCGCGAGATCCGCATCATCGACGTCAACGACGTCCTGCACCGCGAGGAAATCGACCCCGAACCCTGACCCCCACCGCGCCGAAACCCATGCTCCCGAAACACGTTCCATGCATCGAACCGGCGCCGGTCCCGGCCCGACCGGAACGCGGCGCCGCCCGATCGGCTGCGGACCCCCGAGGAACCGGTCGCGCTGGAGTCCGCCACGGTGGTTGGGTCGCCGTGGGCCCGCCGCGGTGGTTGGGTCGCCGTGGGCCTGCCGCGGTGGGCGGGTTGCGCTGGAGTCCGCCACGGTGGGCAGGTCGCGCTAGTGCCCGCCTGCGACGGCTGGTCGTCCTGGAGCCCGCGACGGTGGGCAGGTCGTGC
>NZ_BAGK01000001.1 GCF_000308795.1 Nocardia thailandica NBRC 100428
GGTCTTGAGGACCTTCACCGCGACCCGACGGTCGAGCCGGGTGTCGGTGGCCTCCCACACCTGGCCCATCCCACCGGTGGCGATGAGGCGCTGCAGCCGGTAGCGGTCGGCGATCATGGCACCGTTGTTCAGCATCGGGGCCCCCGTGTATTCACTCGCACACTCATTTCGTTCA